>NZ_CP076132.1:4972500-5130000 GCF_018736045.1 Flammeovirga yaeyamensis
AGCCCCCTATTATAATTTGCTATTCTGCCAGAGTATTCAGCAATGAAACTATCTCTAGCTGCATTCAACATTGACTTCAACCAGATTTTCTTGCTCTTATTTAATTCTTCTTCATTTTTTCTTGCTGTAATATCTGTTACTGCACCAACAAATCGTTTTACTTCTCCTTTACGATTATAGATTGCCCTGCCTTTGATATTAATAAACTCAATACCTGATGCTGCATTTAAATTATTATTGCATTTAATATCAAGATCTATAGGTTCATGAAATAAGGATAGCTTCTTTATTGCGTTGATCATTGGAAACAGATAAGGTGTATCAACGAAATTTAGAATAGCCTTTAATGATAGATTTCGATGTTTATCATCTTTTAGTCTAAGCATACTAATAAGATGATCTGACCAGTAAAAACGATTATTTTTTACATCAAAAACCCAATTCCCAACTTTGGTGACTCTTTGAATTTCCTTTATATAGGATTCGTTCCTTTTCAAAAGGTTTAAAGAATGCTTTTGCTCGGTTATATCTTGCAATGCTCCATACAAACCAACAATTCTTTGATGTCGTACAATAGGTTTTCCGTTTAACCTTACCCATTGTTCTCCTTTAAATTTTGAATTTATTTTTAATTCAAAATTGAAGTTAGTTTTATTTCTAAAAGCAGATAATAAAATTTCTTTAGCTTGTTCTTTTGATGTTTCATCAGAGTTATTTAAAAGGAATGTAGGATTTTTTTCTACAAACTCTTTTGACACTCCTATAACTTGTGCCACTTCTTCTGTGACTAGCATTTTCTTAGAAAAGCGATCATATACCCATCCACAAGCTTTAATTAGCCTTTGCATCTCGTGAAGTATATGAGAGTTTCTTTCTTTAAGGGTTATATTTTTAAGCGTTACGAATAAGGCTGATTTATGATCAGACAAAATCACTTTCTTATTCTCCAACTCAAACAATAAGGAATCGTTGTCTTTCTTTTTAAGATCAAGAAACATATTGTTTTTATTGACCAACCACTCTTTATTACGGAGTAATTGGGAAAATTCACCTTGAACCTCTTTTTTAATGGTTGAATGAACAAAATCAACAAAATCTCTATTGATAAATTCTTCTTCCTTGTACCCCAATAAATCCTGAAGATGTTTATTGATCTTTATGATCTTTCCTGTATCACTCACTAATACATATCCAGTATTACTACTATTAAGCATTACACTGAACATATCTTCAATGGAATTCCTAGCGGTAACATCTCTTGACTTTACTAGACAAGCGATGACATTATTTTGATAATCGTGTAGTGGTGAGTAATCTGTTCGAATAAATACCAAATCATTTGATTCTGACAAATAGGTTACTTCTGTTTGGTATTTTTCTCCATTTAAGGCTTTATTGATCCCAGTATTTACCCTTTTTGATTTATTGAGTAATTCTTCAAATCGATTATTTGATGAAATTGGCTTTCTAATTAACCGTTCCAATAAATTTTCTAAAGGGATATTCTTTTTTATCATCTTCTTATCGGAACTAATAATAGCAATTGCATCATTTGTTGTTTTTAATAAGTGATCAAAAAGAGTATGAAAGTTGAAAGTTTTTGATTCAGTTAATAACGGATTAATTCTAAATATCTTAAAAGTGTTTTCCTCATTTTCTATTCTTACAAGCGATTTGTTACCATCGTTATCATATAATTCCTTGATAATACAAGTGTTTCGGATAACTTCTTTAAATGCTCCTCTAAAAATCCCTTGCCATTCTTTTGGACAAACATCAAAAAAAGAATTTAATTTGTAGTCGTGTTCACTCACAGAAAAAACAAACTGCTGCTCATCATAACCCGAAAGCAATAGGAAATCTACTTTCTGAATTATCAAAAAGGGATAATTTTGTATTTGCTCATTGTATATTTGAGGAGAAAAATTCATTTCGCAGTTAATTTCTGGGCCGTCGAACAGTAGTTAAATACAACTTAATGATCACAATTTAAAGATTAAATTGGATAAAAAGAAAAATATTGACCGTATTATGATTTCAAAAATAGTCACAGGTGTTTGGAATTGGGGAGCTCATACCCCTCAGCAAATCAACGAATTAATTCAAAGAAGTATTGATGCAGGGATCACTACTTTCGATCATGCTGATATTTATGGCGGTTATACCATCGAAAAGTTATTTGGAGATGCTTTATCGCTTACTCCTTCTTTAAAAGATAAATTACAGATTGTTACAAAATGTGGAATTAAGTTGGTTCACCCGAATCGTCCTAACCATGCTATCAAATCTTATGATACAAGTAAACAACATATTGTTACTTCTGTAGAAACTTCTTTAAAGAACCTTCAGGTAGATACTCTAGATTATTTACTTATTCACCGCCCAGATCCTTTGATGAATATCGATGAGGTGAGCGAGACTATAGAGGGTTTGAAAAAAGAAGGTAAGATCAAGGAGTTTGGTGTGAGTAACTTCTTACCTCATCAGGTAGAGATGTTGAAATCAAGAGTTGATATTAAAATCAACCAAATTGAGATTTCTCCACTAAAGACAGATGCATTATATGATGGATCATTAGATCAATGCCAACAATGTGGTATCACACCAATGGCTTGGTCTCCGCTTGGAAATGGCAAAATCTTCACTGGTCAAGATGAAAAAACGCTTCACCTAAAGAATACTTTAGCACAGGTTGGAGAGAAATATAACTTGGCATTAGATCAAACAATCTTTGCATGGCACTTAACGCACCCTGCCGGAATTACTCCTGTTTTAGGAACAACAAAAGCAGAAAGAATTGAGACTGCCGCAAAAGTAATGTCAATAAAACTAGAAAATGAAGATTGGTTTAGAATATTAGAGGCGGCTGAAGGAAACGAAGTGCCTTAAAAATATGGCAGATAAAAATAAAAAAATATTAGACCCAGGGGTTGGTGCTTCTTACAGACAAAGAACGAAAAGAATCATCAACCCTGATGGTACATTTAATGTTCGTAGAATTGGGACGCTTAATGTAATACAAGATGCCTACCACTGGTTAATTACCATTCCTTGGCTACCTTTTATTGCTGTTGTAACGTCTGTAATTCTTTCAACAAACTTTTTGTATGCCTATATCTATTGGTTTATTGGCATTGAATACATCGGTGGTGCACCTACGGGATTCTTTTGGGATGACTATGTGAGTGCCCTCTTTTTTAGTGTGCAAACTTTTACTACCGTTGGCTATGGAGCAATGTCGCCCGATGGACAATTTGTAGGTTTAATTGCTTCTTTGGAAGCATTCAACGGACTTTTGCTTTCGGCATTTTCTACCGGTATTCTGTATGGTCGATTCTCACGTCCAATGTCCAAAATCAAATTTTCTGAGGTAGCACTGCTTACACCTTATAAAGGAACGGATGATTATTCTATCCAATTTAGGATTATCAATAAACGATCGAATACCGTACTTCATATGAAAGCGTCTGTATTTTTATCACTAAATGATAAAAACGATAGAGATGGAACGTATTCACATCGTAGGGATTTTTATGATCTGTCTTTAGAAAGATCGAGTATCATGTTTATGCCTCTTTCATGGACGATCGTACATATCATTGATAAAAATAGTCCTTTATATGGCATCACTCTTAAAGAGTTGGTCGAAAGGCAGGCCGAAATGTTGATTACCTTAAACGGTTATGATGAAACATTTGGGCAAGACACCTATTCTTATCACTCCTATGTTGCCGATGAGTTTGAAGAAAACAAACGATTTATTAGAAACTTTAATGTTGCTGATAATGGTGATATTCTACTTCATGTAAATGATGTGGACCTAAGAGAAGACATTCCGCCAAAAGAAGATAAAGAGTCATAAAGTAAATCCCCCTTTCAAATTGATATTTATGAAAGGGGGATTTTTTTATGCTAAACCGTCTTTTACTTTTTGCGCTTTACTCTGACCAACCACATGTGCTACTTCTTCTATGGGAGCAGATTTAATATTTGATATCGTTTTAAACTGCTTGAGTAATTTTTGAATAGTATTCGGTCCAATACCTGGAATCTCTTCTAGTTTAGATTGAATACTTCCTTTACTTCTTAGATTCCTATGGAATGTGATGCCAAATCGATGGGCTTCATCTCTAAGTCTTTGAACCAACTGTAAAGACCTCGACTTTTTACTCAAATGTAATGGAATGGGATCTTCAGGAAAGAAAATTTCTTCTAGCTTTTTAGCAATACCTATAACAGGTAGCTTACCATAGAGTCCTAAACGTTCCAACGCTGTAACTGCAGAACTCAGCTGACCTTTACCTCCATCGATAATCACCAATTGAGGGAGTTTCTGTTTTTCATCAAGTAGTCTTCTATATCTACGATAAACTGCTTCTTCCATTGATGCAAAATCGTCTGGACCTTCTACTGTTTTCACATGAAAATGTCGATAGTCTTTTTTCGATGGCCTTCCATCCTTAAATACCACACAAGCAGATACAGGATTTGTTCCTTGAATATTGGAGTTATCAAAACACTCGATATGAACAGGTATTTCACTTAACTGAAGTTCATTTTTCAGTTGAACGAGTACTTGATAATTACTTTTCTTATCACTTATCTCCCCTCTTGACGTTTCCCTCTCTCTCTTATAATACATTGCATTCTTAAAAGAAAGTTGAATCAGCTTTTTACCATCACCTATTTTCGGAACTGTAAATTCTAACCTTTCATCTTCGTCCAATTGATCACTTAAATCGATGTTTGTATATATTTTTTGAGAAGAGGTGTTATATCTATTTCTAAACTCCATGATGGCATAAATCAATAACTCTTCATCTGATTCGTCCATCTTTTTAGTCAGCTGTGTGGATTCTGTCACCATAATTCCACCGTTGGTGATTTTGATGAAGTTGACATAAGCGAACTTCTCATCTGAAACGATGGCGTACACTTCACAATCTCTAAAAGTAGGTGATACCACTAGCGATTTTGATTGGTAGTTGGTCAGTAAGTCTAATTTTTGTTTCCATTTTTGTGCCTCCTCGAAAGCCAACTGTTCCACCGACTCTTGCATCTTTTGGGTGAAATAATCCTTTGGTATACTCAAATTACCTTTCAAAATTTGTAATACCTGATCGATATCCTGTTGGTAATCTTCCTCTTTTTGTTTCCCCTCGCAAGGTCCTAAACAGTTATTGATATGAAATTCCAAACATACACTATACTTTCCTGCTGCAACATTTTCTTGGGATAAATTGAAAGTACAGTTTCTTATTTTATATAACTGTTTGAATAGATCTAGTAAAGCAGACATTTGTCGACCATTCGGGTATGGTCCAAAATATTTATGTCGTTTGTCCTGAATGTTCCTTGTAGAAAACACTCGTGGAAAACGCTCCCGAGTAACACATATATAAGGATACGTTTTATCGTCCTTAAGAAGAATATTGTATTTAGGCTGATTCTTCTTGATTAGGTTATTCTCCAAGAGTAATGCATCGTACTCTGTATCGACCACTACGAATTCTAGCTTTCTAATTTCGCTAACTAACCGTTGGGTCTTTCGATTTAAACCAGCTTGTTTTAAAAAATAAGAGGATACTCTATTTCTAAGCTTTTTGGCTTTTCCGATATAGATGATTTTCCCTTCATCGTTAAAATATTTATAGACTCCAGGTTGCATTGGTAAATTCTTTACCGCATTCATTAATTCCTCTTTGTACGACTGCATTATATATATTTTATCATTCGATACCTGATGTAAAAATTGTACATCAAATACTTTTTGAGACGGTTATTGATGAGTGTCTATGTAAATTTATTGGTTATTTATAAGAATCAAAAAACGTTTTTAGTTACTATTTATTGTATTTCTTTGATAGAAAATGAATCAAAAGTTGAATTTTTTGAGGTTTATTCGTTAAATATCAACCAAATACATTGATATCATTTTTGTTTTACATAAAAAAAACAGAAATTTATAATACTGAATCTATCTTCTGATAACATTGAACAAGTAAACGCGACAGTTTGTTCCATGCTATTTAACCGTGATTACCATACAATTACCTAATACGCCTTCACTAGATGATTATAAATTTTTTAAAAAGATTATTCTATTTCTTCTTAGGATTACACCTCCTTTTCTGCCTTTATATCGGCTTGGGCACTTTATATGTAAAGTGGGCTAATCCTACGTTATCTCCTTATATGTTAGCGAGAGCAAATTTTGATGCCTCAAAAATAATTACTCCTCAATTCAGACCGATCGGTAGTATTCCAACAGATTTAAAAACGGCTGTAATGGGTGTTGAGGATCCTGACTTCTACTTACACAATGGAGTTGCTCTAGAGAAAAAGCCTTTGATGAATGCTACTATTTCTCAGAAAGTAGTGAGAAATATGTTTTTAATGCCACACGATAACAATTTAGGTATGTACTTAGAAAGTATTGGTGCGGTAGAAATGGAATTGTTCTTAGGTAAGGAACGTATATTCGAACTATTTATGAATTACGTAGAGTGGGGCGATAATATTTATGGTATTGGTGAAGCTGCTGATTTCTATTACAAGAAAGACCTGCCTTACTTATCAAGAACTCAAAAATTAAAACTAGCCTCAGTTTTAGCAGACCCTATTAAAGTAGAACCATCTACTTATAATAAGGATGAAGTTATTGAAGCTAGATTTAAATTATTGAATTCTTTTATGGAATAAGCTTATTCCTCTTCAGGTTTTCTTATTGGAATCACTATAGATATTCTTTGCCAAATAGCCACCAAGTTACACCCTTCATCATCTTCTTGAAGAAAAATGGAGAACTTCTGAAATATTCTAAAGGAGTTCAACGCAGGTGTCTTTATTCTAAAAACATCCTCTTTTTTATTGTACTTAAAAGTACCCCATGCTCCCTGAGCTTTATTTACAATAAGGGTCCATTCCGCTGTATCTGGAATAGCATATAAAGAATATGTTCCTGCTTTTAGGTGTTGCCCTCCAAAATTCACGTCTTTAGATACTGTGATTTCAGTAGCATCATCGTCGCCAAAACGCCATAATTTTCTCCATGGAACAGACACCCCGAATTTAGTATCAAAATCTGATCTCATTTTTGGACGACCATAAGTCACTTTTACATAAGTACCGTCCTTCATTTTATAGGTAGCCAAACCTGTTTCACTTTTCCTAGGTTTGTGCTTTAATTCTTGTCCGAAGAGTTGGAAACTGCAAAGGACAAATAATGTTATGTATAATGTTTTCATGTGTTTTGATATCTTCAAAAGTCGATTGTCTGATATGATTTAGTTTAATAGTAACTCTTCAACTTCAGCTTTAAGCTTGGGTAAATGTTTAGTAATAATGCCCCATATTACAACATTATCCACTTTATCATACCCGTGGATAACCCAATTTCGAGTATCAACAATCTGTCTTGAATTTTCAATATTGATATTTGAATCAATTTTTAATATTCTATTAGTTGCTTCCCCTATTATCTCAATTTCTCTCTCAACAGCCCTTCTAAGAAGCTTATTTTTCTGGTATTCGAAAAAATTTCGTTCATCTCCTAAGTATTCAAAAATAGAATCTATAGAGACTTTTATATCAAATAAGTATTTTTTTATTTCACGCTTCATAAATCAACTGTTTAGATTCATCAACGCTTTCAATAAAATACGGATTAGAAAGAGACGATTCTGTCACTAGATCAATTTTTCTCTTAAATAATTCTTGAAGTTTATAATGAAGCGAAAAATAATTTTCAGTGTATTCCTCGATTGATAATTTATCAGTAAAAGATATTAAAAAATCTATATCGCTCTTTTCAGTAAATTTTCCTTTAACCGCAGAACCAAATACATACATTTTCTTTACCCCAAGCTTAGAACAAAGAGCCTTTAAATCTGCTAACTTATTTTGAAGTATTTTTTGCATGATTACTCATTTAAGTTTGGAAAATAATCTATTCTAATGATACTAAATTCTTGGTTGAATTAGAAATTTCAATCAAATTTATAAAAAAACAGAAGAAAGAAAGCATTCCAGCTCTCCAACTTCTGTTTAAGAAAAGATTCAATATATCTTATAAAACCCCTTTAGTTGATGGGATTTCGTTATTCCCTTCTTCTACTTTTATCGCCATTCTCATGGCTTTAGCGAATGCTTTAAAAGTTCCTTCAATAATATGGTGGTCGTTATCGCCTTCTGTTTTGATGTTTAGGTTACAACCGGCAGCATCAGAAAACGATTTAAAGAAGTGAGAGAACATTTCTACTGGGAAATCGCCTACACTTTCTCTTTTCAATGGAGCATCGCAAACAAACCAAGGGCGGCCAGAAAAATCTAGTGCTACTTGTGCCAATACTTCATCCATAGGAGCGATGAAGAAACCATATCTTTCGATACCTCTCTTATCCCCTAATGCTTTTTTGATAGCTTCGCCGATAGCCAAACCTGTATCTTCAATCGTATGGTGTTCGTCGATGTATAAATCGCCTTCCACTTTTACAGTAAGGTCAATTTTACCATGACGTGCTACTTGATGTAACATATGGTCGAAGAATCCGATACCTGTTGATAAATCAGATTGTCCTGTTCCGTCTAGATTAACACCAATAAGAATTTTTGTTTCGTTGGTAATTCTTTCTACTCTAGCCATTCTACCTGCAGGAGAGTAGTTTTTCAAGAATTCATAGATTTCAATCCAAGAAGTTGTTTCTAAAACTGCTTCTTTCGACTGACCTTTCTCTCCTATGAAAATACCCTTAGATCCTAAGTTTTTAGCCAATTCAACATCAGTTAATCGATCACCGATCACAAATGAATTTTCTAAATCGTAGTCTCCTTTCATGTATTTATCTTCTAGTAAGCCCGTTCTTGGCTTTCTAGTTGGAGCATTTTCTTTTTCGAAAGTTTTATCAATTAAAATATCATCAAAAACAATCCCTTCTCCCTTAAGTGTGTCCAGCATTTTATTTTGTGCAGGCCAGAAAGTATCCTCAGGATAGCTATCGGTACCCAATCCGTCTTGGTTGGTGACCATTACTAATTCGTAATCTAATTCCTGAGCAATTTTTTGTAACTGAGAGATGGCTAAAGGAACAAATTCTAACTTTTCTAAAGAGTCCACCTGATAATCCACTGGCGGTTCTACGATTATTGTTCCATCGCGGTCGATAAATAATGCTTTTTTCATAAAGCTTGTCTGTAGTTTTTGATTACACTTTAATAGAAGCACTTATCAAATATGCCTCTTGAACACGCAATATAACACTATTGAGTAAGAAGTGTTTATTGTAATGTTCCATTTCTCCACTTCTTCACAGTATCAAACCAAATTCTCTTGTAATCATAAGATCTTTTTAGTTCGTAATGTGATCCCGTAAACTGATTATCCTCTTCGAAGAAATCAAATTCTACCTGACCGTGGTTTAAGTTGCTATTGTACGACCATCGTATTCCACCATCTATGTTACTAATTGTATCGGGTGATCCAAAAATGATATATATAATTCCTCTATCTGTCTTCCATCCTTCCTTGTAATCCGTAAACTTAATATTCGCTTCCGTTACTCTCTCAAAGTATAATTTGATTAACCTTTTGGCATTATCCGGCGACCCTGCCACGTTCAACCAAAAGTTTTCGAAGGCCAATCGAGGTCTTTCTCCCTGAACAAAAGACATCATTTCATTCTGAGTAGAGATATACACCATCGTTGGGTAAATGTTTTTCATTTTTCGGTATTTCGGAAAATCTTCCGTTACACCAATAAAACCCTCTCCAGCTTTTGCTGTTGTATCCGATTGAATAAAATACAAACCTTTCTTATTTACAGAAATTGTCTCATTGGCCGTTACCTGAAAAGTAGTATCCACAATCATAGGATTTCCCATATTGGCATTTTCCACCATTGGAGGTGGTGCAGGCATAAAGTCTGTCGAAAAATGATACACAAAATAAGGCGTCCCAGGATTTCCTTTTACAGAAAACGTTTCTCCCGGTTTGGCATAGTTCGTATTATTACTCAAACCAATAGAAAAGCTATTTTGGGCATTTACCGTTTGAGTGATAAGAATGATGTTGAATATCAGATAGAATATTGATGTCGTCTGTCTCATCAAAAAGTTTTGAATGAAGGATTACTAGTTCTTTATGATATTAAGTTAATAATTTTTTGGAAGTTTAATAAGGTTACTCCTGTAATTCTCCATATCATTTGATATAAAATAAAAAAAGGAATCCATTACTGAATTCCTTTTTCATTGAAGCGATTCACTTCTATATATTCGTTTTGAATAATTTGATAGCAATTGCCAACAAGATGATACCAAATACTTTTCTCAAGATATTGGCGCCACCTTTACCTAATTTTGTTTGAATCCATCCCGAACTTTTCAGAACGATATACACGAAAATTAAGTTGATAATGATACCGAGTAAAATACTCCAATTCGAGTATTCCGATTTCAACGAAATAATCGTTGTCATACTACCTGCACCTGCAATTAGTGGAAACGCAAGTGGAACAATCGATCCTGACCCTCCTTCATCGGGTTCACTTTTAAAGAAAGTGATTCCCAATATCATCTCCAATCCTAATAAGAATAGAATAATTGCACCTGCAATGGCAAATGAACTTACATCAATACCAAAAAGATTAAGAATCTGCGTACCTACTATCAAAAACAAAATCATAATCACACCCGCTACAACGGTGGCTTTTAACGATTCTATTTTTCCTTCTTTTTCTCTTAAATCAATAATAATTGAATAATATCAATTACTGAAAAAAGAATAAGTGAAACAGACGCTACTGCTTTAAAACTGATGTCTAAACTTATATCCATATGTATTACTCTTCTGTAACAAACCCTGCAGCTGCGAGGTCTTCCCAATACGATGGGTAAGATTTTGCCACTACTTCAGGTTCGTCGATATTTAACTCACCTAACATAGACAAAGGAGCAAAAGCCATGGCCATTCTATGATCTTCATATGTATGAATGCTTTGTCCTTCGATTTTTATACCGCCTTTCGGCACACGGATTTCCTCATCACCGATCACCTCAATCTCCAAACCTAATTTTCTGATTTCGTTTTGAAGTGCTGCAATTCTATCCGTTTCTTTAATTCTTAAACTTTGAAGCCCGATCATTCTACCTTCCATACCCATCGCTGCCACTAAAGACACAATTGTTTGTGCCAAGTCAGGACAGTGCGTAAAGTCGAAATAGAATTTCTCTGCTTTCTCCATTTTTGATAAGCGAACGCCATCTGCCTCAAAAGTAGATTTCACACCCAATTGCTCCATCATCTCTACAATTGCCTTATCCCCTTGAAGTGAATCTTCTCTTAAGTGCATGATTTTGATATCACACTCTTCAGATAAAGCGGCAATTGAATACCAGTAACTCGCACCCGACCAATCCGACTCAATAGTGTATTCGCCTGATTGATAATCTTGAGGGGTTACTTTAATGATATTTTCTTCCCAAGTATATTTCACTCCAAAACGTTCCATCAAGCTCAATGTCATCATGATGTATGGTTTAGAAGCCACAGTGCCTTCTAAAGTCAATTCCAAACCTTTTGGTAAAGTTGGAGCGACTAAAAGTAAAGCGGAGATATACTGACTACTTACATCACCACGGATACTCACTTTCTCAGAAACTTGATCAAAGCTTTTGATCTCATGAGGAGGATATCCATCGTTTTTCTGATATTCAATTTCAGCACCTAATGTTCTAAGTGCATCCACTAAAATACCGATAGGACGTTCTTGCATACGTGCCGTACCTGTCATTAAAGACGGACGGTTATTTGCCGCAGTATACGCCGTTAAAAAACGCATTGTTGTCCCTGCATCCAAAACATCTAGCGTATGATCGCCAGAATCTAATAAACGCATCATTGTCTGTGTATCTCTAGCCATAGAGATATTTGACAACTGAATACTTTCTTTCGCACACGCTTGAATAATCAAAGCTCTATTACTCTCTGACTTTGATGATACCAATGGTACATTCAAGCTAACCTTTTTAGAAGGGTGATGTATTTTCATAGTCTATTCTGTTAGTTCTCTTGGTTTTCAAACAACTCCATTTCGAATAGGGTAGCCAAATGATTTTTCAATTTGCCTTCCACTTCGCTCATTTCAAGTTGATGTCCTAATTCTTGTTCCATAGAAGTAACTGCTTTATCAGAGATACCACAAGGAACAATATTGCCGAAAAATTTTAAATCTGCATTTACGTTTAAAGCAAAACCATGCATTGTTACCCAACGCGATGTTTTTACTCCCATAGCACAGATTTTTCTAGGATTAGGATCGTTTTCCTCTCCAATCCACACACCTGTTAGTCCATCAATTCTTCCCGACTTAATACCGTAATCGGCCAAAGTAAGGATAATTGCCTCTTCCAACAGTCTTAAATATTTATGTATATCTGTAAAAAAGTTATCAAGATCTAGGATAGGATAACCTACAATCTGACCAGGACCATGATAAGTAATATCTCCTCCACGGTTGATCTTAAAAAACTCTACATGTTCTCTATCCAATCCTTGTTGATCCAATAAAAGATGTTCCTCTTTACCGCTTTTTCCTAATGTGTACACATGAGGGTGTTCCACAAACAATAAATAATTATTGGTTGTTTCCGCTTCTTCTCCTCTATCTGTTCTTCTTCTATTTTCGAGCTTGGTCTGAACAATACCATCAAACAATTCCGTTTGATAATCCCATGCTTGGGCATATTTCATATTACCAAGGTGACGAAATTCGACTTTTTTGTTCATCATATTCTTCTCCTACAAATTACTTGATGTTGAAAAAGATAAATGCCATCATCAAGTAACATTAAAGTGAAACTCATTTACTGTAAAGTATCATCAAAACACCATTTGAAATACTACTTTACTATGAGCCTTTCTTTTCCAACTGCGAAATTGCATAAAAAAAACCTCTTCTGTAAATAGAAGAGGTTGATATATTGAAAATTTCTTGATTTTTCTAGTTTGTGGACTTTATATACGACAAAAACTCACCTTGAATACCCAAGGTGCTCGCTAATTTTAACATAGCAGTAGCTTCCATTTCACTAATGTAGCCTTTCCTATTGTTGGCATCCCAAGCAAGGGAAATATATTTAAGTCGTGTTTCTTTCGGAAACTCTAGCATAACCTCGGATAAGTACTGTTTCGCATTATCAAAAGCATTTACATAATCTTCAGCTATAAATTTGGTCGCCCATTCAAGTTCAGCATGACCGTCAATATTAGTCGCAGTTTCGTCAAGAATTGCCTGTTCATCTTCATCAAGTCCATGATAATGGAATATTACAGATTTTATGAGAAGGTAGGCTTTTTTCTCTTCACTAGTCATTTATTTCAATAACAAAGTTTACTTGACAAATATAACATTATATGTCATCTCACCAAATAAACGTTAATGTTAATACGTTGATCAAATGAATAATTATTCAATCAACTTATTGTTAATTAAACAGTTATACAAAAATCATTTCTAACAAAAAAAACTGTCATATAGCAAAAAAGAAGCTCTATTTATACAATAAAGCTTCTTTTTCCATGAACAGTGGAATGTTATTTTACTTTTTTCTGAAAATAGTCCAAAGTAAGTTTCAAACCTTCTGCTCTATCTACTTTTGGAGTCCAATCCAAAATTTCTTTCGCTCTTGTGATATCTGGCTGTCTCACTTTTGGATCATCTTTAGGAAGATCTTTGTAAATCACTTTTGATTTAGATCCAGTAAGTGCAACAATTTCCTCTGCAAATTCTTTGATCGTAATTTCTTGAGGATTACCAATATTTACTGGTTGGTGGTAATCTGACATAGTCAATCGGTAAATACCTTCTACCAAATCGGCTACATAACAGAAAGATCTTGTTTGAGAACCATCACCAAATACAGTAATATCTTCTCCTCTTAATGCCTGACTCATGAATGCTGGTAGAGCGCGACCATCATCCAGACGCATTCTTGGACCGTATGTATTGAAGATACGAACCATACCTGTGTTCACACCATGGAAAGTATGGTACCCCATTGTGATTGCCTCTTGGAATCTTTTTGCTTCATCGTACACACCACGTGGTCCAATTGGGTTTACATTACCCCAATAATCTTCTTTCTGAGGGTGAACATTTGGATCGCCATACACTTCTGAAGTAGAAGCAATGATAAATCTAGATTTTTTTACTCTAGCTAATCCTAATAAATTATATGGTGCCAAAGATCCTACTTTTAGTGTTTGGATAGGCATTTCCAAATAATCAATTGGGCTTGCAGGCGATGCGAAATGTAGAATGTAATCCACTTCTCCAGGAACGTGAACAAACTTAGTCACATCATGATGGTAAAATTCAAAATTAGAGTTACCGAATAGATGAGAAATATTGTCTTCGCTACCAGTTAAGAAGTTATCCATTCCGACAACCTTAAAACCGTTGTCCAGGAACTTATCGCACAAGTGTGATCCAAGGAAACCTGCTGCTCCTGTTATTAGGACTCTTTTCATTGTATGTAAATAATTTGGTTATTGCTTATAAAAAATCAGAGATGTCGCCTGCTCCTTCCCTTACTACATCAAAATCTCCGTTGGTTAAATTGACTACCGTTGATAGATGAATATTTCCGAAGCCGCCATCGATAACAGCATCTACTTGTTTTTCGTAATCTTCGTAAATCAATTCAGGGTCAGTTGGATATTCTAAAATATCATCATCTTGTTTAAGAGAAGTAGTCACAATAGGGTTACCCAGCAATCGTACTAATTCTCTTGGGATATTATTATCAGGCACACGAATACCCACTTCTTTTTTCTTAGTATCTACCAACTTTGGAACAGCACTACTTGCATTCATAATAAAAGTATAAGGACCAGGAAGGGCTTTCTTTAATATTCTGAATGTAGGTGTTTCTATATGTTTCACATAAGTGGTGATATCAGATAGATCGTAACAAATAAACGATAGATTCATTTTATTTGCCTTCAAACCTTTAAACCTCAATAATTTTTTTAAAGCGGCGGTATTATTTAAATCGCAACCCACACCATATACAGTGTCGGTAGGATAAATCACTAAACCTCCTTTCTTTAATATTTTTACTACCTCATTAAGAAGTCTCTCTTGAGGATTATCTGCATTGATTCTAAAAAATTCTGCCATGACTCGTCAAAGTTAATATGTGTGCTTAAAGGTTCAATTAATTTACTTAAAAAATGCTCTTTTTAGAAGAAGATTTACTATATATTGCTAACTCTCCTAAGTACGATGAAAATTATCGTGTAAATATAGAACTGTTTTCATCATAGTTTAATGGATTACATTATACACAAGAGTTTATTTTTTAAAGACTCTACTTAATAATCTAACCACGTTATAATGGGATATATCACCATCAAAGTTAAAACTACCTATCTAGAATTAAAAAATAATCTAGTAACACAATATACTTTTCCTTTTGAAGTAGATGTTCTTCCTTGGCAACCTAAAGACACTCAAGAATACTTAAAAGTGTATAAGGCAGTGGGTGATGCTTGGGGATGGACAGGTAGCACTTTATTAGATGAAGAAACACTTTCCCGTAGGATTCATTCTCCTTCGAGAATATTCTACCTTTTAAAGGTAAGTGATGAAGTAGCTGGGTTTATTGAGTTTGTTCTTGATGATAAAAAGGAAGTTGAAATATTATACTTTGGCTTAACGCCTAATTTTATTGGTAAAAAACTTGGATTACCCTTTTTAAGTACAACAATTGATAAAGTAATCCAACTATATGATATCAAAAAAGTGTGGTTGCATACTTGTGAATACGATCACCCTTCTGCGATAAAAAATTATAAAAAAGTAGGCTTTGAAGTCATCAAAGAAGAACTGGTGGAAGAACCCTACGATGAAGACTATTTAGAAGAATTTAAAAAGAAATATCATGGATAAGATCTGTTTTGCGACAAACAATCCGAATAAATTAAAGGAAATTCAAAGACAGCTTGAAGGGCAATATCAAGTAGTGAGTTTGAAGGAAATTGGATGTGAAGAGGAATTGCCAGAGACTCAAGAAACATTGGAGGGAAACTCTGCTCAAAAAGCACAATATGTTTGGGATAATTATAAAGTAAGTTGTTTTGCAGACGATACCGGATTAGAGATTAATGCACTAAACGGAGATCCGGGAGTTTACTCTGCTCGATATGCCGGACCTCAAAGAGACAGTGATGACAACATGGACCTTGTCCTTAAAAACTTAGAAGATAAAGCTGACCGATCAGCAAGATTTAGAACCGTCATCACTTTAGTTTGGAATGGAGAAGTAAAACAAGTGGATGGCATTGCTGAAGGCGAAATCATTACAGTAAGAACAGGTGATGATGGATTCGGTTATGACCCTATTTTCCGTCCTAATGGATATGACAAAACATTTGCTCAAATTTCTGCAGATGAAAAGAATAAAATTAGCCATAGAGGTAAAGCAGTAGAAAAATTAATCACTTTATTGAAAAATCTATAAAAATATCACCTTCTAGACTCTATTAATGAGTGAAGAAGGTGATACCCCTCTAATTTTACTTTTAGTTTAGTATATTGACTCATCAGTGTTTCATCAATGATGTCACCTATCATATTTTTTAAACGTTCTACTACATGTTACTAACATTACAAACAAAGAAGCAGTATAGAAATTTTGGTTTGGCCTTTGGTATCGCTTCTTTAGCGATTCAGATTCTTCCATTATTCTATGCTATGGCTACAAAAGACAATGTGCAGATCAATATTATTGGTCGATTTGTGATTTCATTTTTTGGTGCTCCTACCATCTTATTTTTTGGGTTAGCGTTATTAAAATCATACAAAGAAAAAGCACTTTTTTGGATAGGAATATTGGGCGTTTGGCTCACAGTGATGCTCAATATTTATATTTTTAAGTGGGGAGAAGAAGTATACCTTCAAAATATTTTGCACGACCTTTCTAGAAAAGTCATGGCTATGATTCTAGGATTACTAGCTATTCGATACTTTATACAATCGAAGAATTTTCTTCATTTAATCGTAGGCTTTAGTGTTATCGTATTGATGACGGTAACTAATAGTGTTTTACAAACCTATAAGATGTTACCTCTAGGAGATATATTAGAACAATCTCTTTTAGGAGCAATGTTCTATGTACTTACACTTGGTTTTGGATATATATTATTCAAAATATTTTCAAGTAAAGACGATGCAGAAGATGATTTGGCTGAGGATTTATTTACTCCATTCTCTAAAGCACATTTAGTATTCTACTTTATGATTATCGGTCTTTATTTCTCAGATTTTTGGAAAGGAAATATTGCATGGCAGACAGAGCTTAATATTCTATTTATGTCTTTATTTGCCATGATTGGAATAATCTACTTCTCAAAAAATATCATTACGATTGGTATGGCAATTACGTTAATCTCTTTGATTGGACGAATTATCGCTTTCTATCAAACAAACTCGATGGAAGCGACTTTCTCTATTGTTTTCTCATTGATGATATTGGGATTATTCGAATTCTCAAGAAGAGCAAATAATGAGGAGGAAAAAGCTTTGAAAAAAAGGGGTGGGCGTAAAACCACTTAGATATATACTGAATATCAACTTAAAAAAACAGGCTACCCCAAACAAAATTGAGGTAGCCTGTTTTACTTTTGATACTTATCAAATTACATTTTCTTCTGAAGTACCTGCCATAACACTACGCCGATGGTTACCGATACATTCAAAGAGTGTTTCGTTCCGAACTGAGGAATTTCCAAAGCTGCATCCACTTCTTCAATAGCTTCATCGCTTACGCCCATCACTTCGTTACCAAAAACCAATGCTATTTTTTCATCTTTAGTGGTTTCTAAATCTTGAAGCATTGTACTTCCTTCTACTTGCTCTACTGCATAGACTTTATATCCTTCTTCTTTTAGTTTTTTGATGGCATCCACAGTTTCATCAAAATGTTCCCAAGCAACAGTATCTTGTGCTCCTAAAGCTGTTTTATGAATATCTCTATGAGGTGGTTTTCCTGTTATCCCGCAAAGCACTACTTTTTCAATGGCAAAAGCATCACCCGTTCTAAAGGAAGACCCCACATTGTTTAAGCTTCTAATGTTATCTAAAACAACAACAATATTATTTTTTTCTTGACTTTTGAACTCTTCAGCACTCACTCTGTTAAGTTCGTCCATACTTAATTTTCTCATTATTCTGATCTATTTAATCCCCCTCAGGGTAATGATGACTCATTCTTCTTTTTTCAATTTTATTCATTGCCAACTCTCTGTTGCTCGATAAAATTCTATAGGTCTCTTGATCTTCCAACAATTGGGTATCCCTTTCCATATACTTAAATATCGTTTCGATAATTCCAGATAATTCTTCTTTTATGGAATAAAAAGACCATTGATCTATTTTTCTTACACTTAACAAACCTGCATTTTTCATGTAGATTAAATGCCTTGATGTTTTTGTTTGTGTAAAATCAAGTACTAGTTCGATATCTGAAATACACATTTCTGTGTTTTCATAGAGTAAGTGCATGATACGAATACGAGACTCCTCTCCGAGGGCCTTCATTATCTGTGTGCCTATTGACAAATTGAAGTGTTTCAGCTTCATTTTCTACCTTTTTAAATTCGCTTTCACAAATATGCAAAATATCTTCATTTAAACACATTTTTGAAATAAATAAGGAAAAAATAGTAGTTATGGGTTAACGACATGGTAAAATTCTAAGATTCTATATTTTTTTCACTTGATGTCTTCAATGTTATTAAATAAAATAGTAACATTGTACTAGGTAAAGATAATAGACGTAATGTCTATTATATGGCATGATACACCAGTAACATTAACCAGTTGTGGAAAGACATTCAATATTGTTGGATGTCTTTTTTTATTTAAATAATCAAAAAGTTACTTTTTAAACTACATTTTTCATCTATATCAAATTCTTCACTTTATTTTGAGGATCCCTCTCTTTTTCAGCCATCAAAATTTATTATCTTCGCATTCTGAGTACACTTACTCAAATTTGATTAGACAATATGGTAGAAAGAACAATAAAAATCGGTACTAGAAAAAGTAAGCTCGCACTTTGGCAAGCTGAATATGTAAAATCACTTTTAGAAGAAAATGGTCTAAAGGGTGAATTGGTATTGATTGAAACGAAGGGGGATAAAATCTTAGATAGATCATTATCGAAAATTGGTTCGAAAGGTGTATTTACAGAGGAGTTAGAAGATCAACTAAGAAACGGAGATATTGATATTGCCGTTCACAGTGCTAAAGATATGCAAGCTTCTTTGGGCGATGATTTCGAATTAATTGCCTTTACTGAAAGAGAAGAATGTCATGATGTATTCGTAAGTCACAAAGAAGGTTTTACTGTAGATACAGAAAAAGAATTTGTGATCGGTACTTCATCTGTCCGCCGTGTAGCAATGCTACAGAAACACTTCCCTAACGCCAAAATTGTTGATGTAAGAGGAAACTTACAGACTAGAATTCAAAAAATGAAAGATGGTCTTTGCGATGTACTCATGCTTGCATATGCGGGTGTACACCGTATGGGATACGATAATATTATTGTTCACTCTCTTCCTTTAGATACTTTCACTCCTGCTACAGGACAAGGTTGTGTGGCTATTGAGTCAGCAACAACTCTTGACCCTGAAGTAAGGGAGGCCGTAAGAAAAGCAATCAATAATGTAGATACAGAAACTTGTGTTCGTTCGGAAAGAGCTTTCCTTAAAGAATTACAAGGTGGATGTAGTATTCCTGCTTTCTGTTTGGCTACTTGGACGGAAGACAAACAAATTAATATTACTGGCGGTTTAGCTAAACCAAATGCTAGTGAAATTAGATATACATATACTTGTGCTCCTGAAGATGGAGAAAAGATAGGGACGCAGATTGCTAAGGATACTTTGGCGAATGGTGGAGCTGAGGTGCTTGCGGAGCTAAAAGGAAAGTAAGAGGTAAGAGGTAAGAGGTAAGAGGTAAGAGGTAAGAGGTAAGAGGTAAGAGGTAAGAGGTAAGAGGTAAGAGGTAAGAGGTAAGAGGTAATTTAAGCTTCTAGACAGATTATCTAAAATTTTGAACCCTTTATTCTAGTAAAAATACTATTTATATCTCCGTCTTCAACGAGTTGGCCTTGGCCACTCGATACACGAACTAAGTAGCAGGTAGCAATTTAACAAACAAAAAACTAATCGCACTCAACTATGAAAGGTCTAATGGATCAACGCTTTGGACAAGGCGAAATTGTAATATCAAAAGTAGATGACTTAATCAACTGGGCGAGACTTTCTTCGTTTTGGCCTTTGGGTTTTGGTCTAGCATGTTGTGCAATCGAAATGATTACAACTTGGTCTTCTGCTTACGACTTAGACCGTTTTGGTGTGATTCCTAGAGGTACTCCTAGACAATCGGACGCCATGATTATTTCCGGTACGGTTACTTTTAAAATGGCAGATAGAGTTCGTCGCTTATACGAGCAAATGGCGGAACCTCGTTATGTGATTTCTATGGGTAGTTGCTCTAATTGTGGTGGACCTTATTGGGAGCATGGTTATAATGTAGTGAAAGGTGTGGATAGAATTATTCCTGTGGATGTTTATGTTCCGGGTTGTCCTCCAAGACCTGAAGCACTAATTGGTGGTATTCTTAAGCTTAGAGAAGAAATTCGTAAAGAGACTTTGATGGCACCAAAAGCAGTGGAACGTTTATTAAAGAAACAAAAGGCATAATCATGACTACAGAAGAAATTGCACAATTAATTCAAGAACATGTGAATGTTGAGGTGGAAGTCAATACAAAACAACCTCAACACGAAATCATCGTCAAAAATGTAGATATAGAAAAGGTATGTCGTTTTCTTAAATCAGATAATCGTTTGATGTTTGATAACCTTTCATGTCTAACTGGAATCGATAATGGACCAAAAGCCAATACCATGGAAGTGGTCTATAATCTATACTCTATCACCAAATCTTTTCGACTTACATTAAAAGTGATGTTGGATAGAGAAACTCCACTTTTACCATCAGTTACTTCTGTTTGGAAAGCTGCCAATTGGCACGAAAGAGAAGCCTATGATTTAGTAGGTATGACTTTCGAAAATCACCAAGATTTAAGAAGAATCTTATCTCCTGATGATTGGGAAGGGCATCCACTTCAGAAAGACTATAAAGAACAAGAAAAATATCACGGTATCACCGTTAAATATGAGAGAGATTAATTTATCTCTCTTTTTTTTATTCAAAACTTTAGTAACTTATCAATGCTCTCACTAAATCGTTTAGAAAATGAGAGTGTCTTTTCAATTTTTTATCATTAAACAAACAACATTAAAATGATTATCAGCACAACGGAAACTATACCAAACAGAGAAATTTCAGAAATTCTAGGTATCGCTAGAGGAAGTACAGTAAGAGCAAGAAGTGTAGGTAGCGATATCTTTGCTGGTTTAAAAAATCTTGTGGGAGGTGAAATCTCTGAATACACAAAATTGCAAGCCGATTCTCGTGAACAAGCTATTCAACGTTTGATGGAGGATGCAGATCGTTTGGGAGCTGATGCAGTAGTGAATATCAGATTGACTACCTCTACAGTTATGCAGGGAGCATCTGAGATTTTAGCTTATGGTACGGCAGTAAAATTAAGATAATATGGAATTTGTTGGATTGGGTATGATGTCTCTTTATTTTGGATTCTTCGCTTTTTGCGGAGTCGCATTGATCTATCTTATTATCAAAAGGATAAAGAATAAAGATAGGGACGATAATTTTGAACAAAGAAGTAACTGATATTCTATGTTCAACAAAGTATGCTAGAACGTTGAATTATAACGTCCCAACTCATATTAAAGATAAAAAAAGGCGAAGAAAATTCTTCGCCTTTGTTGATTGATGTTAACCCCTAGGAGAGTTAACTAGTTAATATAGATAAGACTAGATTATACTATTCCCACTCAATCGTTGCAGGTGGCTTAGAGCTGATATCGTAAACTACTCTGTTTACTCCTTTTACTCTATTGATGATGTTATTACTGATTTCAGCTAAGAACTCATATGGTAGGTGTACCCAATCTGCAGTCATACCATCCAAAGATGATACAGCTCTAAGAGCAACAACCTTTTCGTAAGTTCTTTCATCACCCATTACACCGACTGATTGTACAGGCAACAACATTGCTCCCGCCTGCCATACTTGATCATACAATCCGTGATCTTTAAGACCCTGAATAAAGATATGATCAACTTCCTGTAAAATCGCTACTTTTTCAGCAGTTACATCACCCAAAATACGGATACCAAGACCTGGACCTGGGAATGGATGACGTCCTAAAATTTCATCAGGGATATTTAGTGTTTTACCTACTAAACGTACTTCGTCTTTAAACAAAGTGTTTAATGGCTCCACCACTTTTAATTTCATGTAATCTGGTAAACCTCCCACATTGTGGTGAGATTTGATCGTTGCCGAAGGACCTTTAACAGAAACCGACTCGATTACGTCTGGGTAGATAGTACCCTGACCTAACCACTTTGCGTTCTCCACTTTCTTCGACTCCATTTCGAATACATCAACAAAAACTTTACCGATTGCTTTTCTTTTATCCTCCGGATCAGTTTTTCCTTCCAATTCAGAATAGAATAACTCTTTAGAGTCTACACCTTTGACATTCAGACCTAAACCTTTGTAAGATTCAAGTACTGATTCAAATTCGTTTTTACGAAGAAGACCATTATCCACAAAAATACAGTAAAGGTTTTTACCGATAGCTTTGTGTAATAATACAGCGGCTACAGATGAATCAACACCCCCAGAAAGACCAAGGATTACCTCATCATCGCCTAACTTCTCCTTTAATTCTGCTACTGTAGCATCCACAAAAGACTCAGGAGTCCAATCTTGTTTACAACCACAAACACCAACAACAAAGTCTTGAAGCATGAACTTACCATCTGTTGAGTGAGTTACTTCTGGGTGGAATTGAATTCCGAAAGTTTCCTCACCAGTGATTCTGTAAGCAGCTACAGGAATACTGGTAGTACTAGCAATTACCTTAAAGTTTTCAGGAAGGTTAGTGATTGTATCACCATGTGACATCCAAACTTGAGATTCAGCTGGAATGCCTTTAAACATTGGACTTGTATGATCAATAAAGTCCAAGTTAGCACGACCGTATTCACGGTGCTCTGAACGTGCTACAGTTCCCCCATTCTGATGGGCAAGCATTTGTGCACCGAAGCAAACACCCAATAATGGCATTTTACCTCTAATGTCAGATACATCAAAATTTGGTGCATCTTCTTCTAACACTGAGTGAGGAGACCCCGAAAGGATAACACCTTTGTACTCAGAGTGGTTAATTTTAGGTTCGTGATTGTAAGGATAAATCTCACAATAAACGTTTAACTCTCTTACGCGTCTCGCGATCAATTGTGTATACTGCGATCCGAAATCGTAAATCAAGATCTTGTCCATAATAAAGAATGGTATTCAGAGATTATATTTTGATGCATGCAAAGATGACGTTTTTTATTTAAAAAGTGATATTTATTACCATATAAAAACTGATTTTTTTAAAAGTGACATGAGAATTACTTATCAAAAAATTGGTATAACATAATTTATATTTAATAATAAAAAATCACCCTAGAAAAGGTTCTAAGGTGATTTAAGTTTATTTGATATTTATTAAAGTGTTAAATTACTTTACGAGTAATTTAATTGATTTCTGATAATTATTAATGCTAACAATACCTACATAAATTCCTTTGTTTGCATTAAAATCAAACGGTAATTTATTCTGACCTGCTTTAACATTACCAAAAGATTTTTCTTGAATTAAAGAACCATTTAAATCGATGATTTTTAATTCTACTTCTGCATTTTGTTTTAGATCGATAAATAAATTCGAAGAACCATTTGAAATTACTGTAGGACCAATTTTTATGCTTGAAGCATTCGTATAATCCTCTATACTAGTAATATCACTTACTTCTCCTTGGATATTAATTTGACTAATAGCCCAACCCCAAGCTGGAATATTATTGCTTGCTTCTAAGACAAAACGGACAGCAATATTATCTCCTGCTTCAAAATAGTCTAAAAGATTTACTTCATGTTGAACAAACATGTTATCAAGAGGATCAGAATTAAAGTTTACATAAGAATTCCAATCTGAATTATAAGATGCATCATATGGTGCTACAATATCAATCCAATTTGCCCCATCTTTAGAACCTTGAACCGAAACTTTTGATCCATTTGCAATAAAAGCTATATCACTATAAATTAAATGAGCATCTTCTTCTGCAACTTTAATGATATTATTTAAATAAGAAATCTCTGTAAGCCCTGCTGCATATGGATGTTGGGAGTGAAAGGCTGGTGTTTTCAACGGATTATTAACTGAGAATTCTTTAAATAAATCTCCATTGAAATCATCAACTACGTTTTCTTCTGGATTTGAAGAAACATATTCATCGATTACATCACCAAATTCTACAAGATCAAGAACAGCGGCATATGATTTTCTTTCTACTTCATTTGTATAAGCATATACTTTAATCTTATCTATATTAGAGAACAGAGATCCTAAGAACATTAGTTGATGATCCCCTTTATCATAAGCTTCATTAATAGCAACTATTCTACTACCTAAATCGTCATAGACAACCAATGAATCAACATCAGATTTTAAATGTACATCCACAGTTACATCTCCTGTGAGAGTAGATGATATTTGTGTAATACTAGGATACTTTACAATTGCTGGAATTTCAGCGATTGTAGCTGTCCAAATACCTCTACCATGTGTACCAACAACAACTTGATCATCTACAATTTTCATATCCCAAATTGATGTTGCAGGAATACTTCCAGATAACCTATGCCATGAAACAGCATTATCAGTGGTTTCGAAAATTCCGACTTCAGTACCTACCCAAATCTTATTTTCGTCTTGCGGGAATACCATTAAATCATAAACTGCAACATCTGGGAAACCAGTTGTTGAAGACGTACCATTGCCAAAACCTGAAATATCTTCCCAAGATTGACCATAATCTTCCGTTTTGATTATTTTTGGTGCATTTGCATAAGAGAACAAAATGTAGGCAACATTTGGTTTATTAGGATGAGTAGCTAAACCTGAAATTTGTCCCATTTCACGTCCATCATGCAAGAAATTCTCAACCGCTGTAAACGTTTTTGCTTGATCTTTTGATACATGAATTCTAAAGTTGTTTGTTAAAGCTGCACCAGCCCAAACAACATCTCTATCTGCATCAGAAACTTTTACATCTATAAACGAACCAAAAGCCCAAGCTTCTGAAATTCTAGATAATGACCAAGAATCTCCAAAATTAGTTGATTTCCAAACTCCAGAACCACCAACTGCATAAACTACGTCAGGGTCCGTTTTGGTGTTTGATAATTTTGTAATGAATGGACCTCCATCATCAGTATCAGTAATTCCTGAATTTGAAGAAGAGAAAGAAGAACCGCCATTTACAGATTTATAAATAGCATTATTATATATAGTACCTAATATTAAATCTGGATTATCATGATTCCATATCGTCGCAAAACCATCACCTCCTAATGAACGCTTGTATTTAGCATCTGCACTGCCTTCTTCTCCAACCTGAGACATCCAAGTACCATTATCCTGAGAACCACCAATATATCTGCTTTCACCTGGAGCTTTGTCTACATCATAAAACTGAGTTGTATTATAACCGTTTCCAGCAAAATACCATGAATCGTCTGCAATACCTGGATTTGTACCTTTGTCAGAATAGTATATACCTCCATCGTTACAATCGATAAACATAAATTCATTACTTCCTGTAACGACAGCCATAATATTATGGTGATCTGGGTGAACTCCTTCTACTGTAGTTGAATTTTGAGTTTGAGCAAATGAGTTATTTCCATCATATTGACCATAAGCATCTGTTACAGTTCTAATATCTGCAGAAACACTTGTTACATTACCCCATTCTAAAACAATAGTACTTGATGGAAGATTACTTTCATCCCATGATGAACCATCATCTAATACAGGCCATAAGAAGTACATATTATCATTTTCCATTCCTCCATCTTGTGCCATCTCACTGCTTGCAGTTTCAGAATAGTCAATATTATTGATATATAAGTACTCTCTTGATTGATCTGCTGATGGAACATCAGCATCTGTAGCATTCGCTAAATTAAACTTACCATCTTCTTGTTGGTCTCTAAACCCAACCATTAATTGACGATTATTTGTTACATCCCAAACTTCAAATGGAACATCAACATAATCCTCATAAACATAATCTGAAGATGGTACTCCAGCACCTGCTCCACCTACTGTATACCTATGTGCTTTTTGTGTTAAACCAGGGCCGAATCGAACTTCAACAGAAACCATATCTGTATTTGGTGTTTCTCCTTGAGAAATAATTCCTCCAGCCAAATCACCACTGAAGTTAATAAAGCTATAAAAAACATCGCCTGTAGCAGATGCCCCAATAAAGTTACTTGAAACCTGTTTAGTATCAGAAAGTTCAATTTTAAAGATATTCACACCAGCGGCATAAACCACTTTTTCATCGAACGGATGTGCTGCTATTGTATTATCATACCAACCCTGACCTCCAAGGAAGTTGACTGAACCTGTAGTTTTAGAAGCTATCCAAGTAGCTCCTGCATCTTCAGAATAATATAAGTTACCATCTGTACTATTTACTCCACTACCTGCGATTGAAGCGTAAATATAATCTGTATTTTTGGGAGAGATCGCTAATTCTATACGTCCGCCAGCAGATAATCCGCTACTAGAATTTGTCCATGTTGCCCCAGCATCTGTAGATTTAAATACACCTCTTGAGCGTACTGCTGCATATTGAATATTAAAATCGTTTGGATCAGCAATAACTTGTTGGACATATTCTGTCGCTTCCATCGTTTTTGTCCAAGACGTTCCTCCATCTGTAGATTTAAATATTCCCGATGTAAAAGCTGATGCCCATAATGGATCGTTGCTTGTACAAACTACGATGTTGTTTTCATTATTCGGGTCAACAATAATTCTATTGGTATTTTGAAAATCTTCATTTGCAACCGTAGAAGTTAATTGAGTCCATGTAGTACCACCATCAACAGATTTAAGAACACCATCTCCTTTGATAAAACCAGCAGAACCTCCAAATCCTTCACCTGTTGTTGCATACATCACATCATGGTTTGAAGGTGCTATAACTAAACTTGAAATAGCAATATTTGGTAAGTCAGGAGTAAGGTTGGTCCATGACTGTCCTCTATCTGTTGTTTTCCAAATACCACCACCAACAGATCCTGCAAACCACGTATTCATGTCTGCATCATCTGGATCTAAAGCAAAAGCTCTGGTTCTACCAGGGACATTTCCTGGTCCTCTTTCTATCCATTGAACAGTGTTAGCAGTTCGTGCATTACTAAAGCCTCCAACTTTTAACGATTTCGTCAACTCTTTCGATTTATATCCCATAAGATAAGAAGGCGATGATTCTCCTTTTCTTGTTTTCATATCTCTAAGAATTGATAAAAACTTATCTGGCTTATCTGCCTTAGCATAGCCATTTAAGCGTTTTTGTCTTTTCTTGGCGTATTCGATTCTTGCTACATCATCACCTGTAAATTCTTCAGGCAATGAAGTGCTTGTATCTTCTTTAGTTTCTATTTTTTGAAGCAAAACCACCGCTCCAAAAATGAAAATAATAGTAAAAAAAGCGATTAATTTTTTCATTGATTGTCTATTGAATTGGATTGAAGTTGTTTTATTTAAGAGTATAAGTCAGTTTTTTTATATTGGTCCCGTTTTGGTCGATCCCCATTTTCTCTATTGTCTCAATGGTATTTTTATCCAACCATTGTACTTTTCCATTAAATATTGAAGTCTTGTCTTTTATAATTTTTCCTTCTTTATCAAGAACAACAAATTTATAAGAAGTAGGGTTAGTTTGAGTTTTTTGTTTGGGATAACATAAAAAAAATGAACTGTCCTCGTTTGGTATTATTTCTAGATTATCATTTTCAAAAAGTGATGTTGCATTTTCTTTAACTATATCCATGCTACCGCCTTTTTGATTGATTACCTTATTAGAGCATCCAAATATGGATGCTGTAATAAAAATATAAAATAAGAAAATGTTTTTGTAGTTCAACATGTCAATTTATTGTTGATTCATCCATTGAAAAAGTTGTACTAATTCCTCTTTATTTCTAAGAGAAATCTTATTCTTCTTCATATATGTTTTTAGTTTTTCCTTGTCTTCAAAAGGGACCTTTTGAATGAAAGTTTTCTTTGAAGTAGTTACTAAAGATGCAGCTAATCCATCAAAATAGACAAAGCTTTCTTTCACCTCATATTTTTCGCCAGGCGAACCAATATCAAGAGCTGCTACATAAGTACTTTCTGTTTTAATTACTTTGTACATTTCCATTAAAGTATATTTTTCACCTTGTGTCAATACTTTAACGAAACCTTGACTGATACCAGGAAATTCTTTCACATTAGTGTAAACATCTTTACTTCCTGTCGACGGGTTTAATATGTAAAAACTTTTTACCTGATCTCCTTTTAACCATAGGTTCTGATTATTTTCCTGATATTCTACAACATTATTTTCAACATCATATCTAATCGGAATATTTACTCCTTCTTCCTTTTTATAGGTTTCAATTCCTCCTATAAGCCATGTTGCAGTAAGATATTGAGATCCTATTACTTTTCTTTCAGTGTTGTTAAATGTACTGATTCCTTGACTTCCTGCTGTGGTATTAGCCACTACAAATGTTTTGTTTTCACTTGAGTATTGAGAGAATACTTGAAATGGGATGCTTAACAGAATAAAAATTATGAAATGTCTCATTTTTGGTGTTTGTATGTTTAAATGACTAAAGGTGATTTTAATTAAAAAATCACCTTTAGTCTGCTTTTGTTTAGTATTTCTTACTTTTTACCTACTTTTAATGCTTTTAAAGCATCAATAGATTTTGAAGGTATTTGATCTGCAGAGAATTTTCTTGCTGAAGAAGCTGCTGCTTTCCACTCATAATCTTTATCACTTTTGATGATATCATCAATAATGTAAAGTGTACCCGCTGCATCAGATAACATTGGTACCGAAGGTAGTACTCTATTACCATTATTTTCTGGTACGCCACAGTTTTCATATTCTCCACCTAGAGAAAATGTTAAATCTCCCGCATCACCTGGATCAAAATCTGAGTACTTTTCTGCTACTACTTTGTAAGTACCATTAGGTACATTAACATCAAATACTAGGTGTTCAGCACCACCTGTCCAAGAGTATGGGTATCCAGCATAACCAGCACCAAATTGATAAGCAAGAGCTGCTGCAAGACCTGCAGGATCATCAAGATCATGACCATATGCTGCAGCTGTATCAGCATTAACAGCATACATATCTAAATCCATTAAATCATACTCGTCATACTCAGTAAAAGGATTATCCTCGTTCAAAGTCCACTCTTGGTATGCATCAAATCCCCCTGTGATGTTATTAGAAATTGTAAATTCTAACATTTGTGGATTAGCAATTGTTGCATTTGCAGAAGGTTTATTACCTACTGAAAATTTAATTTGGCTATCAGCTCCAGACATACAGTCTAGTTCCATACCATATACAAAGCTTCCTACTGTATCTCCAGCTGCAATAATCACTCTTTCATCATGGTAGAAGTTACCTGTATTTGCAGAACCTTCTTCTTCCTGAATGTAAACAGCAATATCGAAAGGATAAGCTTTTGAAAGTACGACATTAACAGTTTCTTCAAAGTCTGTCTCCATCACTGTTTCAGGAATCGTAATTTCTTGAATTGTAATACTTGGACCTGCAGGTACAGCTGGGCCAGAATATTTATATTGTTCTTTTTCACATGATGATAATACTGAAGCTAAAGCTACTGTAACACCACATGCTATTTTAACTAATGATTTCATGTAAATTTTCTTTTGTAGGTTAGTATTAGTTGATTGGAACTAATTCGTCCACATATTCTACTGGTCCAGCAGAAAAACCAATTGTATAATTCAATGTGATCACTCCAGTATTTGGATCAACTGAAGACTCACTTGTTAGTGATACCTCATTACTATACTGACCTAAGTTTAGTTGTTGATCAGGTACTTGTAAATCACCACATACATCATTAAATACCATACGAGCACCTCCCATAGGACCAGTAAAGAAGCTATTACCATAACCCCAGTTACCTACTGCGGTATGAATGTATTCACCTGGAGCAACTTCTTCAATAATGATTTCTAGGTTATCTCTTGTTCTAGTGTATGTACCAGCTAAAGCAGATCCACATTGCACAGTTAATGCAAATGTTCCATCAAACTGTGATTGGTTAGCAGAAGCAGTAACTACTCTACCATCTGTTAACGTCATTTCAACAAAGAAATTGAAAACGTCACCAATTTGTAAATCAGATTCATTTACACCGTCCATACCTTCAATAAACTCAGTAATTGAAGTATATTCAACTTTAAAAGGATTATCTAAAGAAGCAGTTTCTCCTAAAGTAGATACTCCCAACTGTGAACCTCCTCTTGTAAGTTCTTTTTTAACAGTATACTTAGTAACTGTACCATTAGAACGGTGAGCTCTAGCCTCAAAATTTAATTCCACATCTGTAAATACTACAGAACCGTCAGCTTGTGGGCTACCTAAAACTTTACCATCTGAATAGTCAAGTTTTAACCAATCGCCTCCTTCTTGTGCCGAACTCATCATGTTTTCAGGCTCGCTATCACATGACATTACTGCAAACGCTAACGCGAATACTGCAAAAAATGATTTTATGTTTATTAATTTCATATTTCAAAAGTTTTGATATTCCTGTTTCATAAATGAAACAGGAAATTAAAGATCATCGAATTACTTATTCCACCAAATTTTAGTAGTTAATTCATCATCTCCTTGTTGAGATACCGCTGCTTGGTAACTTGTACCATTCAACGACTGCTCTGTAGCAGGATAGAAATAACGAGATGGAATCTCAGTTACAGCACCGTTAACTGCTGGAGACAAAGCAGGAATACCTGTTCTTCTTTGTTCTGTCCAAGCTTCAATTCCTTGAGAGAATAGTGCAATATACTTTTGAGTATGAATTTTTTCTATTTTGTTACCTGCACCATAAGCTACAGTAGATTGTGCCATATAAGCAGGAAGTGCTAAAGAAACTTCATTTTCAGTAAAAGAAGCTGCAACACCTGCATTATAATATTCTTCTGCAACAGTAGTACCGCCTGTAATGAATCCTCTTTCAGCTGCTTCAGCAAGTAAAAATTGAGTTTCAGCAAAAGAAATGAAATAACCTGAAGCTGTTGCTTCTAAATATTTCTCACCTAAACCAGAAACCGTTGCCTTATTATAAAGAACAGTATTTTCTGCAACAGGAGGTTTACCCATATATTCACCTGCATCATTCAATTCAGCCATCGTTGTTAAACGATCATCATTCAATGATTTTAGAAGTTCAACAAAAGCTTCACCCATTCTGTATTCAGTACGGTTACCTTGAACAACAGATTCAAAAATTGGATTAGCATTTGGAGCACTTTCCAAATAAGCTAATTTAGCTTCATCATCAATGCTTGTAAAAGCACCATTAGCTGCAGCCTGAAGTTGTGCATTAAAGTTTGTGATTTCAGAACTCTTATCTGAAGCTCTCATCAAAATTCTTACTTTTAATGAGTTGGCAAACTTGATCCATTTAGTAACATCTCCACCATACAATAAATCTGAAGAAGGAGTGATTAAACCAGGACCGTTTAGATAAGCAATTGCTTCATCTAACTTCATCAACATATCATTGTAGATATCTACTTGTTTGTCATAAGAAGGTGTAAAAACACCGTCTGTTCCACCTAAAAGTGCTTGAGAGAAAGGTACATCACCGTAAACATCTGTCAATAGTGCAAAGCCGTATACTTCTAGTACAGTGGCAACACCCGCTAATTGCTTATCTCCTTCAGGAAAATCAGGAGTTGTTTGTGCTAATGCTAGGTTACGCATTACTTTAGCATTTGACAATACAGCAGAATAGATATTATCCCAAACACTACCAATTGCCGATTGACGAGGAATATATAATTCTTCATCAGTATACTGAATTTTTGACCATTGTTGAGACCAAACTGCTCCCATATCTCCGCCAATACCAGTACTGTACATTGTGTTAGCTGTAACTCTGATAATATCAGCTGTCATCAGACCTGCAGGTACCTCATTTGGCTCATTTGGGTCTGTGTTAATTTCTTCGAATTTGTCTGTACATCCCACTGCAGCTAATCCAATAGCAGCAGCAAGTGTCCATTTCTTTATATTTTTAATCATTGTGATATCTCTTAACTATTAAAGTTTGAAACCGATGTTGAAACCATAGCTTGCTGCCGATGGCAATTGACCGAACTCAATACCTTGAGCGTTACCATTGTTAAATGCTGTCTCAGGATCGATGTGTGGGATTGTAGAGTAAAGTATAGCTAAGTTACGACCTACAAAAGATACTGAAACATCACGGAATGGAGTTCTACCCATTAATTTATTAGGTAAAGTATAACCTAATTGTACTTGACGTAGTTTTACATATGAAGCGTCAAATACTGAAGATTCTGCTACAGAGTTTGAATATGATCTTTGGTTGAAAGCTTTCGCAGTAACTGAAGTTGTGTTTGGTACATAAGTACCATCACCTTGTAGCACTACACCTTCACCAACAATACCGCTTTCACGACCTTGTAATGTTTCTTCTAAAACACCTGCATAACGACCCCATGTAGTAGTCATTGAATAAATGTCTCCACCCATTTTGGCATCTACTAAAACGTTCAATGAAATACCTTTGTAAGTGAATGTATTTGAAATACCACCTGTCCAATCTGGAGTATAATTACCTAAAACAGCATACTCTGAATCAATTACTGGTAAACCGTTTGCATCATAGATAATTTGACCTGCATATTCACCTTCTTCAACTCTTGAGAATTTAGGACCAAACAATGAACCATAAGTTTCACCTGGACGAGCCTGAACTGAAACGTTCCACTGACCACCTAAATCTAAAGATTTAAGATCTTCAACACCTAAAGTTTCTACTTTGTTGATGTTTCTTGCAAAGTTCAACATAACATCCCAAGAGAAGTCAGTCTTTTCAATAGCTCTACCTCCAATGCTAAGCTCAAGACCTTTGTTACTCATACTACCTACATTTTGGATAGCTTGTGTATAACCTGAAGCAGCTGAAACAGTTACAGGCACAATCAAGTCTTCAGACAATGCGTCATAGTATGTCATATCCACTGTCATACGACCGTTGAATAAACGTACATCTACACCAAATTCTAAAGATGTTGTAATCTCAGGACGTAATGTAGGGTTGTTCAAAGTAGAGCTTTCGAATGGTAGTAAAACACCATTCCAAGGAGTATCTCTGAAACCGAAAGTTTGACGTAAGCTGTAAGGGTTTGTATCTGAACCTACTTGTGCCCATCCACCTCTTACTTTCAACATTGAAAGAACTGGAGAATCAATTTGCAACATGTCTGAAAGAACTGCTGAAACTGTTACTGAAGGATAGAAGTAAGAATTGTTTTCTTTTGGTAAAGTTGAAGACCAGTCGTTACGAGCAGTAAAATCAACGAATAAGTAGTTTCTGAAAGCTACTTGACCTGAAGCATAAAGAGAGTTGATTCTCTTTTCTTCTAAGTAATTTGAAGTAGTTACAGGAACACCAGATTTAGCATTTGATAAGTTGTATAAACCAGGTAATTCTAACTGAGAAGCAGTACCACCCACATACTTATATACTTGTCTCATCATGTTACCACCTGCAGATAATGATAATGCAAAATCATCATTAATTTTCTTATTGAAAGATAATAAGAAGTCAGTGTTGTACTCATAACGAGTTCTGTTAGAGTTTGCATAGTAACCGTCAGGGTAATCTAACAAACCATGTGCTCTTTTGTACTCTCTATTGTCTGTGAAGATATCACCACCTGTTCTTACGAAGAAAGATAACCAGTTTGTGATGTCATAATTCAAACGAACGTTACCAATTACACGATCTTTGTCTTGTGAATTCGTTGAGTTATCCATTACCCAGAATGGGTTGTTTTGGTATTGAGAGTTCCAGTTTAGTGGAGTACCTGCACCAGGAGCTCCTTCTGGAGTCAATGGAAGGTTTTGGTAATCTTTTAGCTTAGCAAAGTCAACTTGACGACCTGACCAAATAAACTGTTGTACTGGGTTTTCTCCAGTATAACCTTGTGTTGGACGGTTACCTGAAATTGTTTTAGTATAGTTTACTGAACCGTCTACTCTTAATTTGTCTGACAATTTAGCTTGACCTGATAAAGTAAATGTGTTACGATTTAAATCAGTATTTGGTACCATACCTTTTTGATCCATATAAGTATATGAAGCACGAATAGAACCAAAGTCACCACCGTTTGTAGCTGCTACATTATACGACTGAGTCACACCAGTTTCAAAGAATTCTTTGTAGTTATCTGGATTTGATACCCAAGGAGTTTTTACTCTCTTAGTAGGATCTGCATTGTAACCTTCGAATTGATAGAATTCAAGACCTGCGTCTAATTTAGGACCCCAAGACTCATCTACAGCATCACCGTAACCATTTGCACCGTCAACATACTCGAAATAAGTATCAGAAGAACCTTGACCATAAGCGTTTTGGAAATCAGGAGATCTCAATGGATTTTCCATTGTTACAGTAGCATTTACTGAGATACCTAAACCTTTCTTTGCACTCTTACCTTTCTTAGTAGTGATTACAATCACACCATTTGATGCTCTTGAACCATACAAAGCTGCTGCGTTTGGTCCTTTTAGGACAGTCATTGACTCGATATCATCTGGGTTGATATCCATTGCACCGTTACCAAAGTCAGCTCCACCATAAGGACCTGAATTTGAGTAGTTAGAGTTATCGATTGGCATACCATCAACAACGAATAAAGGTTGGTTGTTACCAGTTAGAGATGTTGCACCTCTAAGTACGATACGTGAAGATGATCCTACTGATCCTGAAGAACTTGTAATTTGCGCACCTGCCACTTGACCTGATAACGCATTTACAATGTTTGTTTCTCTAGCTTGTGTTAATTCATCGCCAGATACAGATTGAACTGCATAACCTAATGACTTTTCTTCTTTTTCTAAACCGAATGCAGTTACTACAACTTCTTCAAGTTGCTCTACATCCTCTTCTAAAGAAACTTCAATGATTGATTGTGTACCAACTTTGATTTCTGTGTCCTTGTAACCTACAAGTTTGTACACTAAGACTTGGTTTTCGTTTGAAACCATAAGTGAATACTCTCCACTAATGTTCGAAACTACTCCTTGAGTAGTTCCTTTAATTACTACGGCTACGCCTGGTAAAGGCTCCCCTGTTGGGTCCTTAACTACACCAGACACTTTTCTCTCCTGAGCACTAGCAAAAATAGAAATACTCATTAGCAGAGAGATTAGCAAAAGTGCTTTTCTCATAATAAAAAAAAATAATTGAATTGGAACTTAAAAGTTTAGTTCTAGGGCACCTTAAAAAAGTAGCTTAAAGATGCGTTCCCCTAGAAAGTCTTCATGAAATTGAAATAATGGTGTTATAAATTAACGGTTTGAAAGATTGATTGTAATCGTTGTAAAAAGTAGAATTTTGTCATATAGTATTAATGAAAGTATGTTTAATAATTGAATCTTAAAGTAGAAAAGGATCGCCTTTTCCGATTAGTCATATGCAAGTATATGACATTAACTTTAATTATCTAAATTTTTTGTGAATATTTTTTTATGAAATTTAACACAAAGACCGCAATGTGTAATGTTTTTATAAAAATAGTACAATTTTAAGTCAAAAATTGGAACAAAATAAGGGATTTAAGAATGTAAAAAAAGATGTTTTTATGTTCTTTTTATTTCAAACAAGCACATAACTATCTACTATTCTGTACATTATTATCAGAATAATAAAAACTCTTCACTTTTAATAAATATGTGTTAAGCATGGGTATGGTAAAATCTATCATTTATAAAGTACAAATGAAGAATAAATACTATTATATTCGAATAGATAATTTATCAAAATAATTTAATTCAAAATTCTAATTCTAAAAACTAAATTATTGATTCTTCTCAATTTATATTATCTAAAAAATCTTATTCTTTATAAAAAATGAAATCTTTTTTTTAGTTAGATGTATCTATTATACTGATTAACGGACATCAAAAAAAGATGTAATGCACCTTTTTTTAGAAGTTCACATCTGATAGTTGACTATTAATAAACGGGAATGTCTTAGGTTTTATAGTAGTTCTTAAATTCAATAAAATCTATATCACTACCTAGAAAAATATAGTATTTCCAAAATCAATAATGAAATACAAAAAGAGCAATTAATTTATAAAAAATATAAGTGATATAGAATATTACTTTTCAGAAAAATTTAGGTTTATGCAATATTTATTTGAAATCTTAATAAAAACACAAATATCATTAACCCAAAATTCAAAAAAAACTCCTAAGAAGTAAAATAGAACTTCTTAGGAGTTTTTAATAAGGTATTAATTAATTTATTATTGACCTAAATTATCTTTACCACCAGCCCACCATACGTTCTCTGAGTAAACGTGGCGACCGTCACCTTGTGCTGCTTTTACATTAGGATTGTTGTTCACATCTCCTGCTCCATAAGTAAATCTTAATGGGAAGTTTTCTGGAATAGCATGCTGTAAAGTAATGTAAGAAGTTTCACCCATTGCACGAAGTCTTCTTAAATCATTATAAGCTTCAATTGACTCAGCTTCAAAGAAAGAAATATATTTTTCTCTCATGATTCTGTCAATACCAAAATCAGTAATTGAATTGATATAAGCATCAATCTCTGTAGCATCTTCAAAACCTGACGCTTTGAAAGCTTCAGTAATTGCTTCTTTTGCAGCAGTTTCACCAGAACCAGCAGACATTCTTTCTTTAGCTTCTGCCTCCAGGAACTTCAATTCATGGAAACTCATCAAATAAGATGGTTGCAACGCATTTTTAAAATGAGATGACCAACCGTATTTATTTGGATCTGGCTCCATAATAGAACCATCTGCATTTCTTAATCCATTAGGTGCTAATTCTACAACTCCTGCATCGTTGTTTGGATTTGGAATAAAGAATTTTGCAATTCTTGGATCATTATCATCAAGGTTATCTCTAAAACTCTTTGAAGAACCATAGTAATATCTGTTTGCATTGTTGAATAACAAGTAAACAGGGTTAAAACTTGTTGCTCCGTTATATTCATAACGTGCTTCGTCTTCTACAGAAGTAAATGATAAAGCTACTTCATCCAACACTTTTTGATATGAATGATTTGAAGGATCTACAAAAGATAAACGCATATGTGCTCTAGCTTTTAAACCATGAGCAAACTTTAACCACTTTGCAGCATCACCACTGAATAAAACATCTTGATCACCTGGAGAAGCAAAAGTTGTTTCTTTGCTTAATTCAGCAATTGCTTCATCAAGAATTGAGAAAATACTTCCATAGATATTCTGTTGTTTATCCAAAGTTGGATTTCTGAATTCATCTGGATTTACCGCTTGAGAGAAAGGTACTTCGCCTACACCATCTGTTAAAACAGAAATAAAGTAAGCTTTAAGAACAAGAGCCATACCTTTTGTATGATGATTACCTTGCTCGATACCTCCTTCACTACAAATTGCAATGATATCCTCAGCATCTCTTAAACCTGTGTAAGCAGCAACCCAAGCGTTGTTATAGGTAGTCGTTTGGATTTCTGAAATACCAGTTCTAATCTCAGAGTTGTAGAATTGATTATCAACACCTACTTGATGCTCAACAAACAATGATGCATACATATTGTAATCACCACTTGCTACAGATGCAGCAGATCTGTTAATTACATCCGTAAGTACCAATCTTGATGGCACTTGAGTCGGGTTATTTAGGTTTTTGTTAATATCATTCATGATCTCATCTGTACATGAAGTTGTTAACATTAAACCAAATAATCCAACAGCTATATATTTTAAAGAATTTTTAATCATAATTTGTGCTAGTTTAGAAAGTTAAATCTACGCCAAAACCAAAGCTTGATGTGTTCGGTAAAGAGAATCTTTCGAATGCTCCCGACATATTATTATTACCTTGAGATGATTCAGGGTCAAAGTTTGGAAGCTCTGTCCAAATTAAAATGTTACGAGCGAAAGCTGAAAGTCTTACATCTGTTGTTCCTTTGATAAATTTCTTAGGGAAGCTATAACCTAATGAAAGCTCTCTTAATTTAACAAATGAGTTATCATAAATTGCACCTTCATCGATTGAACCTTCTACACCATAGTATCTTTGGAAATAAGCACCTTCGTCTCCTTCTCCACCTCTAGCGATGTCATTTGGTTGTCCATTTTCTTTGTAACCAGGCCAAACAAAAGGATCTGTTCTATTTTCAGTATCTTTACCTACACCATAAAGGTTAAGCAAGTTGTTTGAACCGTGATACATCTGACCACCATGTTTCCAATCTAATACTGCTCCTAAGTTCCAGTTCTTATATCTTACATTTGTATTGAAACCTAAGATAAATTTAGGCATTACATCACCAATGATACCTTCACCATCCGAGTAAGGCATACCGTAAGAAGCACTATTAGGATTCTCATCTACTAAAATTCTACCTTCATCATCTCTAGCGTATTTTGTACCGTAAATAACAGGGTAAGCATATCCAACACCTGCTCTTACTTGTGGGTTAACAAAACCACCTAAGAAAATTGATTCTACTCCTTCAGCTAATTCATCTACATAAGATACAATTCTTGAATAGTTGAAGTTAACATCCCAAGTCAAGTCTTTTGTCTCTACAGGAACTAATGTTAATGTAATTTCATGAGCATCTGTATGTAAACGTCCGCCATTAGTAATCATGCTAGAATAACCTGTTGATGATGCCAATGGAACTGGGAAGATTTGGTCTGAAACATTTTGTCTTGAATAAGTATATGATAAGTAAATTCGATCATTAAAGAATCCAAGGTCAGCACCAGCTTCGTAAGACAATGTATTTTGTGGTTGTAATTGAGGATCGTAAATAGTTGAGCTTCTTGTATAAGCACTCAAACCATTCATTGGATAAGTTACAGGGTATAGTGAATTCCACCAACCTCCACCATATGATGGAATATTATAGAAGTTCTCATAGTATTGTCCTGCTTGTCCTACTTGTGCAAATGAACCTCTTAATTTCAACATGGAAACTTTATCCATTTGATCCATGAAGTCCATTTCACTAACTACCCAGCTCAAAGATACTGAAGGGTAGAAGAATGATCTAGCTCCTTCTGGCATTGTTGAAACATAGTCATTACGACCAGTAACAGTAGCGAATAGAATATTATCATATGATAAAGAAGCACTACCAAAGAAACCAACTGTTCTATTACCAAATTGACTTTCAGAAGAAGTTTGAGTTCTTGTGTTATCAATATGTTTCCAACCACCAAAGTTGAAACCATAACCCATTTGATCATAAGTTTTTCTTCTAGAATCGTTTAATTCTTTACCTAGAACAGCACTTAATTTTAATTTATCAGTAATTTCCCAATCATAGTTCACTGTTAGTAATGAGTTGATTGTTTGGTTAGTGATGCCATAGTTATTGATATTACCTGTTGATCCACCACTACCAAATTCATAAATATCTTGATAGTGTGTAGTATAAGCATCAACACCAAGTTGGTATTTCACCTTAAGGTTCATATTTGACCTTAATTTAGTATCGTATTGAACGTAAGTATTACCAAAGAAACGGTTTGAAACTTCATTAAACACATTATGATCAGCAATCCAATAAGGGTTATCAAAAGTCAAGTTTCTGTAATAGATCTGACTATAAGGATCAGAAGGTAATGCAGAAGGGTTTCCTTTCAAGTTGTAAGAAACTGGAGCAGCATAAACACCTGCTAATGCAGCATCGTTACCAGCTGATAGTTTATCGATATCTGTTTTTACAAAATTTGCAGAAACACCTGTAGAGAATTTATCATTCAAAGACGCATCAAAACGACCTTTAACATTCCATCTTTCCATACCTGTATTTAATGCAATACCTTTCTGAGAAGTATTTGTCAAACCAATACTATAATTCACTTTCTCAGTTGCTTGGCTAATGTTAGCTGAAGTGTTTATAGTATGACCAGTTTGGAAATAATCATTAAAGTTATCATATGCTTGTGGTTTTACCCAAGGATTCAATCCTGCTTCCTCTAATTGAGGTACTTTATACATACCTTCATGCCCTTGACCATTTCCTCCAAATGTAGGGTCATTTGGTAAATCTGAGATTTTTGGACCCCATGAAATTGAAGTATATGGATTAAATACACCTCCACCACCTTGAGCGTAAGTTGTTTGATACTCTGGTGAACGAGAAACTTGTTCAAAACTAGTAAAGTTTGAAACCTTAACTACAGGCTTACCTTTGCTTCCTTTACCTGATTTTGTTGTAATGATGATTACACCATTTGATGCACGAATACCATATAATGCTGCTGCAGCTTGACCTTTTAATACGTTGATACTTTCAATATCATTAGGATCAATATCGACAGCACGGTTTGCAATATCAGTACCTGTTACAGAACTTCCTGTAGAAAAATCAGGATTTGATGAAATTGGCATACCATCAATTACATATAATGGAGCGTTATTCCCTGTAAAAGAACGTGCACCACGTATGTTTATTTGTGTAGAAGCACCAGGCATACCTGAAGAAGGTTTAATATCAACACCTGCAATCTTACCTTGAAGTGCACCTGCTAAACCAGGATTACCTGTTTGTTGAAGTGTCTCTGTGTCAACTTCTTGAAATGCATAACCAATTGACTTTTTGTCGGTTTGCTGTCCTAAAGCAGTTACAACAACCTCATCCAATTGTTCTGCGTCTTGCTCTAGTGAAACATTAATCTCAGATTTTGTTCCAACTGGGATTTCTTGTGATGCGTATCCTACAAAGCTATAGATTAGTGTAGATTCGCTTGTTGTTGAGATAGAATATTTACCATCAACATTAGTGATCGTACCTTTCGAAGTACCTTTTACTAAAACAGTTACCCCTGGAAGTGGAAGACCAGCTTCCGTTACCTGACCCGTAACTGTTCTTTCTTGTGCTAAAGCACTTACACAAAATGCCAGTGTAAGTACCAATAAAGATAGAAGTCGTTTGTACATAAATTAAAAAAATTAAGCTAACAGAAAGTCATCTAGATAAAATAAATCAGATTGTATGAAGACAAACTAAAATGTAAGATGAATTTGTTATAATTGAATTGGTTCAACAAAGAGCGAATAGATTTTAGTTTATTCTCTTTATCAAACGTTTTGGTATGGTTACAATATTAATTAAAAAGGTTTTATCAATTTAATTATTTTTAGTTAACGTATTTAAATTTTAATATTAATTACACTTATACAGTTAACTATCAAGCACTTACAAGATGATAGTAATTTAATATTTCACAAAACATTAACTACACATAACATTTAATACTTTTAGTCTAAAGAATTTGATTTTACAATAAATCATTTTTATATATTTTGTTTTTCAAACAAATATTAATCGCAGAATTATATTCTACAAAAATACCATATAGTTTATATTTTAACATTATTTCAACTAACACGTGTTAATAAAGTACTTTTTTACACTTAACTAAAAATTGTACAAAAAATTTCTTGTCGTGAAATAACCAAAGATATATGCTGAATTTGACACAAAACCAGGTCTATTTATTTAAGAGAAGGTATCAAAAAGAAACAATATTAGGATCAAACAAAAAAACACAAACAACTGATTACAAGATAAATAAATAAAATTCTGTACTGTGTTATAGTAACATAAAATAGATTGTGATAAATCTATAAATTATCGAATCTGATTAGATTTATTTTGCTCAAATTTTTAAATAAAATTAATAAAAGGAAAATATGAAAATTGTAAAAGTACATTTTCAGTGTTTTTAAATAATTTCATCAATAACTCTTTTTAAATATAAAACTCACAAAATTTCATTCAGATGTTTAAATAATTCCAAAATCGTTAGCTGTATTTCTAAAAACTAAATACTTCATAACTCAACAAAGTTTAGACATAAAAAATCCCATCAAGATAAGTTTCCTTATCCTGATGGGATTAATAATTATCTCAAATTTAACCTCAAATGCTAGTACTGGCCGCCGGCCCACCAAACATTATCAGAATAAATATCAATTTTTAAATAAGCTTCTCTAACGTTAACGTTATTGTTAACATCATCTCCACCATAAGTATATCTTAATGGGAATTTCTCTACTTTAGGGTTTTGGAAATTCACGTAAGAAGGATGCGTTCCTCCATTCATTGCTTTCAATCTACGGAAGTCATTATAAGCTTCAATCGCTTCTGATTGATAGAAAGAAATATACTTCTCCCCCATAATTCTATTAAGATCAAAATCTGTAATAGTAGAGATATAGTCGTCTGCTTCCTCAGATGTTAAATTAGCATATTCAAAAGCTGCTTTAACAGCTTCAATAGCGGCTGCTTTTCCAGAACCTGCAGCTTTTCTTTCTAATGCTTCTGCCTCTAAGAATTTCAACTCATGAAAAGATAAAAATTGAGTAGCATTTTCTCTGTCTTTGAAATAAGTAGAAATACCATACTTATTTTGATCTTGCTTGTTTTGTCCATTTTCACCTAATTCCAATACTTTATTATTAAGGTTAGGAATAAAATAGGCTGAAATTCTAGGGTCATTATTTGTACTCATCATATCATGTAAAGATTTTGATGAACCGTATTGATTACGTGATGTCCATAATAAAGCATATGGATTGATACTTGACCCTCCATTATATACATATTTAGCTTCCTCAGTTGCATCTGTGAATGATTTTGCAACTTCAGAAAGTACCTCATCATAAACATTTGGTCTTACATGAGAAAGACGCATTAAAAGCCTAGCCTTTAAACCATGAGCAAATTTAGTCCATAATTCTACATCACCTCCATAGATAAGGTCATAAGAACCAATGCTATTATAATCATTAGAAGTACCTAAATTTTCAATACCTTCATCGATATAAGTGAAGATTTCTTTGTAAATATCTTCTTGCTTATCAAGGTGTGGTAACATATGATCTTCTGCATTTAGAGCTTCCGACCAAGGCACATCACCACAAACGTCTGTAAGAACTGCTAAATTGTAAGCCAATAAAATTTTCGCAATACCCAAGTTACCTGTATTACCCTGTTCTTTTCCTTCAGGAGAACAAATTTCAATAACATCTTTTGCATCTCTTAATGCAGTATATGCACCATTCCAAGAGTTATTGTAAGTTGATGAAACAGCCAATTGTCCATCCTCTCGAGTTTCAGCTTGATAAAACTGGTTATGAGTACCTACATAATGCTCTACATATAATGAAGCATAAAATGCAAAATCTCCATTAGAAACTTGAACTGCTGTTCTATTAATCAAATCCGTTAGAATCAAATTAGTTGACATCTCTGTCGGGTTATTTGGATTCTTATTGATTTCATCCATCTTATCCTCTGAACAAGAGAATAAGGCTGTGCTTGCCAGACATAAAATGGCAAACTTGTTTATATATTTTTTGATTGTCATGTTATGTAATATTAGAATGTTAAGTCAACACCAAAACCAAAGCTTGAAGTGTTTGGCATAGAGAATCTTTCGAAAGATCCACCCATATTATTGTTACCTTGAGATGATTCAGGGTCTAAATTTGGTAATTTAGACCATAATAAGATGTTACGTGCAAAAGCTGATAATCTAACACCAGTAGTTCCATTAAATACTTTCTCAGGGAATTGATAGCCAATAGCCAATTCTCTTAACTTAATGAATGAGTTATCATAAATAAATGACTCATTGATGTTATTCTGTCTATTATAGTATCCTTCGTGAGAAACTGCTCCGTTTGGTCCAATCACGATATCATTTGGTGTTCCGTCTTCTTTTACACCTTCGAAAACAAAATCTTCATCTCTGTTTTCAGTTCTTTTTGACATACCATAAAAATCCATCAAACCATTAGTACCTGAGTACATTTCTCCACCATGTTTCCAATCAAATACAGCAGATAAATTCCAGTTTTTGTATTGAAGACTTGTATTGAATCCTAAAATAAAATCAGGAGTAACATCACCAATAATTTCTTCATCACCCATCATTGGTAAACCATTTTCGTCAACAATAATATTGTCGTTATCATCTCTTAGATACGACGAACCATAAATTACAGGATAAGCGAATCCTTCAGCTGCTCTAACTTGAGGAGTAACAAAACCACCTAAGAAAATTGACTCAACACCTGGAGCTAATTCTTGAACTACAGATACGATTTTCGAATAGTTGAAAGTCATATCCCATCTTAGATCTTTTTTCTGAATTGGTACTAAAGTCAAGTTGATCTCGTGTGCATTTGTATTAATACGACCACCATTTGTCAATTTCTGAGAATAACCAGTCGATTTAGCTAATGGAACAGCAAAAATTTGGTCTTTTACATCTTGGTATGAGTACGTGTAAGAGAATACGATACGATCATTGAAGAAACCTAAATCTGTACCTACCTCAAAAGACATTGTATTTTGAGGCTTCAATGCTGGGTCGTAAAGTGTTCCTGATCTATTAAAACCCGTAATACCATTCATTGGATAGTTGATTGGATATTCTCCAGACCACCATCCACCACCGTAAGAAGGGGTACTATAGAAATTTTCATAATAATCTCCTGCTTGGCCTACTTGAGCAAATGAAGCTCTTACTTTAAATAGGGATAATTCGTCTACCTTATTTAAGAAATCCATTTCGCTTAAAACTACCGAAGTTGAAATAGAAGGGTAGAAGAACGATCTATTATTTCTCGGCATCGTTGAAACGAAGTCATTACGACCTGTAGCTGTCAAGAAGAAAATCTGATCATAAGAGTATGTTAAGCTACCAAAGAAACCAACCGTTCTAGTCATTCGTTGGGTTTCGTTCATTGATTGAACTTGAGTATTCGTAATATGTTTCCAACCTCCACCGTTGAAATTAGAACCATATTGATCATAAGTTTTCTTTGTTTGATCGTTTAATTCATTACCAACAATTGCTGTAATTTTGCTCTTTGAAGTAACGTCCCAATTAAAATTAACTGTTGCTAAAGAGTTCAAAGTATTATTACTTACACCATAATTGTTGATAGAGCCTCCACCAATACCATTCACAATACCCTTATTACCATATTCAAAAATATCTTGATAATGTGAAGTATACGCATCAATACCCAACTGGTATTTCACACGGACATCCATATTATCTCTCAACTTAGTTTCATATTGTAAATATGCATTACCGTAGAAACGATCTGTTTTTTCGTTGAAAACATTGTTTTCTGCTGCCCAATATGGATTAGGGAAAGTTAAAGATCTATAGTAAATCTGGTCATATGGATCCGTAGGGTTTGCTGAAGGAATTCCTTTCAAATTATATGAAGGAGGAGCAGCATAAACACCTGCTAGAGCCGCATCGTTACCTGCAGATAGCTTATCGATTTCAGATTGTACATAGTTTGCTGAAGCACCTGCACTAAAATGATCATTCATGGTAGCATCAAATCTTGCTTTCGCATTCCATCTACCCATTCCAGTGTTTGGAGCTATACCTTTTTGATCTACATTTGAAATACCAACACTATAATTTACATTATCTGTAGACTGACTAATATTTGCTGAAGTATTAATTGTATATCCTGTTCCAAAGTAATCGCCAAAATTATCGTATGAACCTGGAGTTACCCAAGGGTCCATACCTGCATGTTCTAATTGAGGTACAAAATATTTTCCCGGGTGACCTTGATGATTACCTCCATATCCAATTCCATTTGGACCTGTAGGCTTTTCAGGATCAGTATTAATATCGTTCGGTATATCTGAAATTTTTGGTCCCCAACCCATTGATTGATAAGGATTAAAAACACCTCCAGCACCTTGTGCGTAAGTTGTTTGGTACTCAGGAGATCTAGAAACAACATCAAATGATGTGCTATTTGAAATATTCACTACAGGCTTTGAGTTTTTACCACCTTTTCCTGATTTTGTTTCAATAATAATAACACCGTTTGATGCACGAATACCATAAAGTGCTGCGGCAGCTTGACCTTTTAAGATATTGATGCTTGCGATGTCGTTAGGATCAATATCAACTGCTCTGTTGGCAACATCAGCACCTGTTACTGAAGATCCCGTAGAGAAATCTGGATTCGAAGAAATCGGCATTCCATCCACTACATACAATGGTGCATTGTTTCCAGTAAATGATCTTGCCCCACGAATATTGATTTGTGTTGATGCACCAGGCATACCAGATGATGGTTTAATATCAACACCTGAAACTTTACCTTGAAGTGCACCTGCTAAACCCGGATTACCCGCTTGTTGTAAAGTTTCTACTTGAACTTCCTGAAAAGCATAACCGATTGATTTCTTATCGGTTTGTTGCCCCATAGCAGTAACAACCACTTCCTCTAACTGCTCAACATCTTGCTCCAAGCTTACATTGATTGTAGACTTGGTACCTACTTGAATTTCCTGATTAAGGTAACCGACAAATGAAAAAACAAGAACATCTTGTTCTGATGCAAGAATTGAAAATTGTCCGTTAAAATCGGTAATAGAACCTTGTGAAGTTCCTTTAACTAGAACAGTAACACCTGGTAAGGGTTGGCCATTTTCGACAACACTACCCGTAACTGTTCTCTCTTGTGCAGCTGCATTAATGCATAATGCAAGCATAAGCACCCATAAAGATAAAAGTCGCTTAAACATAAATTGAATTTTAGTCACTAACGTTTAAGCACTCAAATACATAGAAAAAACAAATAGTAAGTTTTCCTTCTATTGAATAGATAGTTTTAGTACTCTTTTTTAGTTGAATATATTTGAGAAACGTTAGTATAAATTGGTTTTAATAAATGAGATGAAAGGTTTGGTTTTAGTTGTATTTATCCTTCATCCTATAATTAGCTTTGTTACAATATTATAAATTTAACAAGTGCGAATTGTTTTATTTTAGTTAACGTCTGATAATCAAAATCACAATAAATTGAAGTACAACAAATTATATTTTCATTTACTTTATACATTTAAGTTCAAAACAAAAAAACGTAAATAAATACACGTTTTTTTTTAAAATTAATGTAAAAAAATAGCTAATTATTTATGATACATAAAAAAAACGTCAGTTGATCATTTAATATCAACTGACGCTTAATCAATGTTATAGGTAATTATAATACCTGTTTTTTAGACTTAGTATTGTCCACCAGCCCACCAAACATTATCCGTATAAACATTTACTTTTTGATATGCTTCTCTAACGTTTGCATTATTGTTCACGTCGTCTGCACCATAAGTATATCTTAATGGGAACTTGTCTTCTTTAGGGTTCAAGAAATGAACATACGAAGGATGGTTTCCTCCGTTCATCGCTTTCAATCTTCTGAAGTCGTTATATGCTTCAATAGATTCAGATTGGTAGCTTGAAATATATTTTTCAGCCATAATTCTATCGATATCTAAGTTGTCGATTGTAGCAATATACTCCTCTGCTTTCTGAGCACCTTCTTCCATATCTGCATAAATGAATGCTGCCTTGATTGCTGCAGTTGCTGCTTCAGCACCCGACTGACCTTTTCTCTCCAAAGCTTCAGCTTCTAAGAATTTCAACTCGTGGAAACTTAAGAATTGAGTAGGGTAAGTACGATCGTTGAAGTAATCTGACATACCATAAAGGTTTTGATTCTGCTCATTCTGACCGTTCGCTCCTAATACAAGTTCTGTCACATCATCATGATCATTTGGAATGAAGTATCTTCCCAAACGTGGGTCGTTATTCGCTGTCATCATATCATGCATAGATTTTGATGCACCATATTGTCTACGAATTCCCCAAAGTAATGCATAAGGATTAATCGTCGAACCACCGTTGTATAAATACTTAGCTTCTTCAGAAGCATCAGCAAACGACAATTTGATTTCTTCTAAAACTTGATCGTAAACAGAAGCATCAATATGCGACTGACGCATTAATAACCTTGCCTTTAAACCGTGAGCGAACTTCACCCAAAGGTCTAATTGACCTTGGTATAAGATATCATACATACCAATATTGGCATAATTGTTTTCCGTTTCCAAGTTGATGATTGCATCATCAATCATTAAGAAAATTTCTTTGTAAATATCTTCTTGCTTATCCAAGTGAGGAAGCATATGTTCGTCTGGATCTAAAGCTTCAGACCAAGGTACATCACCACACATATCCGTTAAGATTGCAAGATTGTAAGCCATCAATACTTGAGCAATACCTGCGTTTGATGTATTCCCAGCCTCATGACCTTCCTCAGAACAAATTCTAATAACATCTTTAGAATCTCTTAATGCAGTATAAGCACCATTCCAAGAGTTATTGTAAGTAGAAGATACAGTCAGTTGTCCATCGTCTCTAATTTCTGCTTGAAAGAACTGGTTGTGAGTTCCTACAAAATGCTCTACATAAAGTGATGCATAAAATGCGAAATCACCATTCGCAATTTGTACTGCAGTTCTGTTAATCAAATCTGCTAAGACCAAGTTCGAAGCCACCTCTGTTGGGTTGTTCGGGTTTTGATTGATCTCATCCATCTTATCCTCTGAACAAGAGAATAAGGTTACAGTTGCCAACAATGCAATGGCAAACTTATTTATATATTTCTTGATTGTCATGATAAGTCTAATTAGAATGTTAAGTCAACACCAAAACCAAAGCTCGAAGTGTTCGGCATAGAGAATCTTTCGAAAGATCCACCCATGTTGTTGTTACCTTGAGACGATTCTGGGTCAAAGTTTGGAAGTTTAGACCACAATAAGATGTTACGAGCAAAAGCTGATAATCTAACACCTGTTGTTCCATTAAATACTTTCTCAGGGAAACGGTAACCAATAGCCAATTCTCTTAACTTAAGGAAAGAGTTATCATAGATAAACGACTCATTGATATTGTTTTCTCTGTTATAAAGATCTTGGTGAGAAGCTGATCCACCAGGTCCGATAACGATATCGTTAGGAGTACCATCTTGTTTCACACCGTTGTAGATAATGTCCTGATCTCTGTTTGCTGTTCTAGCAGAAACACCATAAACATCCATCAAACCGTTTGTACCTGAGTACATTTCTCCACCATGTTTCCAATCAAATACAGCAGATAAACTCCAGTTTTTGTACTGAAGGTTAGTACTGAAACCTAAGATGAAGTCAGGAGTAACATCACCGATAATTCCTTCTTCACCTACCATAGGAAGACCATTGTCGTCTACTACCACGTTACCATGATCGTCTCTTAAGTAAGTCGTACCATAGATTACTGGGTAAGCAAATCCTTCAGCAGCTCTTACTTGAGGAGTTACGAAACCACCCAAGAAAATTGATTCAACACCTGGAGCCAATTCTTGAACTACAGAAACAATTTTCGAGTAGTTGAATTGCATATCCCATCTCAAGTTCTTCTTCTCGATTGGAACAATCGTTAAGTTGATCTCATGAGCATCAGTATTTAAACGACCGCCATTCGTTAACTTTCTAGAGTAACCTGTTGATGCAGCCAAAGGCACTTCAAAAATTTGGTCTCTAACATCTTGGTGAGAGTAAGTATATGAGAATACTATTCTATCGTTGAATAAACCTAAGTCAGCACCCACCTCGTAAGAAGTCGTATTTTGAGGCTTCAGGTTTGGATCATAAAGAGTACCAAATCTATTGAAACCTGTAACACCGTTCATTGGGTAGTTGATTGGGTATTCAGCAGACCACCATCCACCAGAATACGATGGGATTTGGTAATAGTCTTCGAAGTACTCACCTGCCTGACCTACCTGAGCAAATGATGCTCTCACTTTTAACAATGATACATTGTGTGCATCATCCATAAAATCCATTTCACTCAACACCAATGATGTTGAAATAGAAGGATAGAAGAATGATCTATTATTTCTTGGCATCGTCGATACATAATCGTTACGACCTGTAGCTGTCAAGAAGAAAATTTGATCGTATGAATACGTTAAGCTACCGAAGAAACCAACTGTTCTCGTCATACGTTGGTTCTCGTTCATCGATTGAACTTGGGTGTTTGTGATGTGTTTCCATCCACCACCGTTGAAGTTCGCACCATATTGATCGTATGTCTTTTTCGTTTGATCGTTCAATTCGTTACCCAAAATTGCTGTGATCTTACTTTTGGGAGTCATGTCCCAATTAAAGTTCACAGTGGCTAATGAGTTCAATGTATTATTTGATACACCATAGTTGTTGATAGATCCACCACCAGCACCATTGATGATACCTCTTGAACCATATTCAAAAATATCTTGGTAATGTGAAGAATAAGTATCAATACCCAATTGATATTTCACACGGATATCCATGTTGTGTCTCAATTGTGTTTCGTACTGCAAGTATGCATTACCATAGAAACGATCTGTTCTTTCATTAAATACGTTATGTTCTGCCGCCCAGTAAGGGTTAGGGAATGTCAACGATCTATAGTAAATCTGATCGTATGGATCGTTTGGATTCGCTGTAGGAATTCCTTTCAAGTTATATGATGTTGGTGCAGCATAAACACCTGCTAAAGCTGCATCGTTACCACCAGAAAGTTTATCGATTTCTGATTGCACATAGTTCGCCGAAGCACCCGCTGAGAAGTTTTCGTTCAAAGTAGCATCAAATCTTGCTTTTGCGTTCCATCTTTCCATACCAGTACCTGGTGCGATACCCGATTGGTTCACATTGGACATACCCACACTGTAGTTCACATTTTCCGTTGATTGGCTAATGTTCGCCGAAGTATTTACTGTATGACCTGTTTGGAAGTAATCTCCAAAGTTATCGTAAGTGCCTGGAGTTACCCATGGGTTCATTCCCGCTTTCTCTAATTGAGGAACGAAGTACTTACCATCATGACCTTGACCGTTACCACCATAAGTAGGATCGTTTGGAAGATCTGAAATTCTTGGACCCCATGCCATTGATTGGTTAGGATCGAAACGACCGCCTGAACCTTGAGCATAAGTTGTTTGGAATTCTGGAGATCTCGAAACTACATCAAATGATGTACTGTTGGAGATGTTCACCACAGGCTTAGAGTTTTTAGATCCTTTACCTGATTTTGTATTGATGATAATCACACCGTTTGATGCTCTAATACCATAAAGGGCTGCTGCAGCTTGCCCCTTCAATACGTTGATGCTTTCGATATCGTTTGGATCGATATCCACTGCTCTGTTAGCAACGTCAGTACCTGTTACTGATGAACCTGTTGAGAAGTCAGGATTTGAAGCAATTGGCATACCATCAATTACATACAATGGAGCGTTATTTCCTGTAAAAGATCTCGCACCACGAATGTTGATTTGAGTCGATGCACCTGGCATACCCGAAGATGGCTTGATATCCACACCAGAAACTTTACCTTGAAGTGCTCCTGCTAAACCAGGGTTACCTGCTTGTTGTAAGTTATCTGCTTTTACTTCTTGGTAAGCATAACCAATCGATTTCTTATCGGCTTGCTGTCCCATTGCAGTAACAACTACTTCTTCTAGTTGTTCAACATCTTGTTGTAAGTCGATATTAATGACTGACTGAGTTCCAACCTCTACTTCTTGAGAGTTATAACCAACAAAAGAGAAAATAACGACATCGTTGCTGCTCGCTTGAATAGCGAAATCTCCATCAATGCCTGTAATAGCTCCTTTTGTTGTTCCTTTAACCAAAACGGTTACACCCGGTAATGGTTCTCCGTTCTCAGATACTACACCTGTAACGGTTCTGTCTTGAGAAAAAGCACTAGTTACTGAAAACAGCAACAGTACCAAAAAAGGTAATAAATGTTTGTTCATAAACAGTGGTTTTAGTTAGAGTACGCTCCTAATATTATTTAGCAAATGATAGTTACATTTCAGTAGGAGCTTCAATAACAAATTGGTTTTAAATAATTGATAAAATGCCTTGGTTAGTTATAATTTTCGCAAGTATCAAGCTTAAATATTCAAAATGTTCAAAAAAAAGTTGCAATAAGATTGTTAACCACATCAAACAAAAGTGCTAACTCATTCTAAATCAAATCAATATTATTTCATTTTAACTTATTGAATATCAGTTTGTTATATTTAAATAATTTTAAGGATGTAATTTTAATATTGTTTAAATATTAACATTAATATCATACTGTTTATTAATCAAACTAAAAAAGCATTGGATTTTCATCCAATGCTTTCAAAATCAAATAGTAATATCTAAAAACTCAAGATTAATTAGGACTTGCCCACCAAACAGGATCGGTGTAGACGAATTGACCATTATCTTTCTCTTGTGCTTTTCTTACATTTTCATTGTTGTTTACATCATCAGCACCATACGTAAATCGCAATGGGAATTTTGCTGGTTGAGGGTTTAAAAGCTCAATGTAATCGTCCTCTCCCATTGCTTGCATTCTTCTGTAATCTGCATACGCTTCTAGAGGTTCTACAATATAAAATGCAACATATTTTTCTTTAAGAATGTACTTTGCATCAAATGCTTCACCGTCAATTGCTGTGAGATAAGCTGTAATATCAGCAGCGTCAATTTTAGCTGCAGTCATTGCTGCTGTAATCGCTGCTTGAGCAAGAGTTTTTCCAGTACCCGCACCTTTTCGTTCTGTTGCTTCTGCTTCCAAGAACTTCAATTCATGGTAACTCATTAGATAAGTAGTTTGAACGGGATCTTGGAAATAAGATGAGATACCGTATCTACCTTGAATTTGATCTGGCGTTCCATTAGGTGCAAATTCAGGATTTACCTGATCTGTTGCATCTGGGTGAGGAACAAAATACTTCGCTTTTCGAGGATCTGCAGCATTCATATTCAAAGAGTCTAAACTTTTACTCGATCCATACATGTCTCTTTGAGTGAATAGTAGATAGAAAGGGTTAAATGATGTTGCTCCATTGTAAGTATACTTTGCCTCTTCATCTGCAGAAGCAAAAGACAAACCTACATTTGTAAGTACATCATCATAAGTTGCTTTTCCTTTATGCACCAAACGCATTGCATATCTCGCTTTTAAGCCATAGGCAAACTTTGTCCAATATTCTGTAGGATCGGTTTGAAGACCATAAATTACATCTTGAGCACCTAGTGCGGCGAAATTCGATGTTTTTGCAAGATTTGCAATACCATCATCTAATAATTGATCGACTGCTTCATAAATACTCTCTTGAGTATCTAAGTTTGGTCTCAAGAATTGTGTTGGATCTAAAGCTTCTGTCCAAGGCACATCACCACAAGCATCTGTTACCACTGCTAAATTATAGGCCATTAATACTTGAGCAATTCCCAAAGTATGGTAGTTTCCATCTTCTGATCCACCTGGAGAACATTTTCCAATAACATCTCTAAGGTTTCTCATTGTAGTATAAGAAGCCACCCAAGCATTATTGTAGGTTGTCGCTGAAGTTACAGATGCATCATTACGTGTTTCTGTATTGTAAAGTTGATTAAATACACCCACTTGATGTTCGATAAAAACAGAAGCATAAATTGCATAATCGCCATTGGCTACTGATACTACAGAACTGTTCATTGCATCTGTAATAATCAGTCTTGAAGGTACTTCAGTAGGGTTATTGGGGTTCTTATTGATTTCATCCATTATATCTTCAGTACATGAAGCAAGGATGGTCCCTAACATCAATAAAATTATATATTTTAGTTTTTTCATTTTATCCAATTAGAAAGTGATATCAACACCAAAACCAAAGCTATTCGTATTAGGCATAGAGAATCGTTCGAACGAACCTGCCATGTTTGTGTTACCTTGAGATGACTCTGGGTCGAAGTTTGGTAATTCTGTCCAAATCAAAATGTTTCTTGCAAATGCAGATAAACCAAGAGTGGTTGTTCCTTTAATTAATTTCTTAGGGAACTTGTAGCCTAACGATAACTCTCTTAATTTGATGAAAGAGTTTTCATAAATGTATGCCTCATCGATGTTACCTTCGATATCAGAATATAAATACTGATAAGCCTGTGGATCAGTTGATCCCCCTCTTACAATATTGTTTTTAGAGCCATCTGCTAAATAACCATCATAAACGAAAGTAGATGTTCTGTCTTCTGTTACTTTAGATACACCGTATAAGTTGTTCAAACCATTTGATCCAGAATACATCTCTCCACCTTGTTTCCATTCGAAAGTTGCTCCCAACGACCAGTTTTTGTAATTAAATGTATTGGTAAAACCAAGAATAAAGTCAGGGTTTACATCTCCAATAATTCCAGCAGGACCTGGCTTAGGCATACCTCTGTATGGGCTATTAGGATCTTCTTCTACTAAGATTCTACCTTCATCATCTCTTAAGAATGTAGAACCATAAATTACAGGATAAGTATACCCTGCCGCTGCTCTCACCTGAGGAGTTACGAAACCACCTAAGAAGATACTTTCAACACCATCAGCTAATTTATCTACCTTCGATACAATTCTTGAGAAGTTCAAGTTGATTAACCAACTGAAGTTTTGAGTCTCTACAGGAATCGCTGTTAAAATCACCTCATGTGCATCCGTATGTAATTCGCCACCGTTGGTATATAATTCAGAGAAACCAGTTGATGCCGCTAATGGTACTGCGAAAATCTGGTCTGTTACATTCTGTCTTGAATAAGTATAGCTTAATGTGATTCGATCATTTAAGAATCCTAAATCTGCACCCACCTCATAAGAAGCTGTGTTTTGAGGCTTCAAGTTAGGATCATTGATTTGTTGAAATCTCGTAAATGAGTTCACATTATTGTTGTTGATATTCAATGGGTATTGAATCGGATATGGATTTGACCACCATCCGCCAGCGTAAGATGGCGTTTGATAATAGTTATCCAAGTAATCTCCTGCTTGACCTACTTGAGCGAATGAAGCTCTTACTTTCAATAATGATACTTTATCTAAATTATCCATAAAGTCCATTTCGCTTACCACCCAAGAAGCTGATATTGAAGGATAGAAGAATGATCTATTACCTCTTGGCATATTAGAAACATAATCGTTTCTACCTGTTAACGTAAGGTACAACATCGATCTGTAAGAGTAAGTTAAGGAAGCAAAGAAACCTACAGTTCTTGTATCTCTTTGATTTTCATTGGCTGTAATTACATTGGTATTTGTAATGTGTTTCCAACCACCAAAGTTGAAAGCATTACCGTTTTGCTCATAGGTCTTTTTTCTTGTATCGTTAACCTCATTACCTAAAATAGCTTGGAACTTTGATTCAGAAGAAATATCCCAGTTAAAGTTCAATGTAGTTAATGAGTTGATCACATTATTGGTTACCCCATAATTCGACATATAACCTGCACCAGCTCTATGACCATATTCAAAAATGTCTTGGTAGTGAGTAGTATAAGCATCCACCCCTAACTGATACTTGAATCGGATATCCATGTTGTCTTTAATATCCGTTTCATATTGAATGTAGGCATTGCCATAAAAACGATTTGTACTTTCTGTAAACTCGTTATTTCTTGCTGCCCAATAAGGGTTATCGAACGTAGGAGAACGGTAGTAGATTTGAGAGAATTGATCTTCAGGTTCAGCATCAGGAATGCCTTTCAAATCGTATGATGTTGGAGCTGCGTAAACACCTGCAAGAGAGGCATCATTACCTGCCGATAATTTATCGATGGTTGTTGTTACATAATTGGCACTTACCCCAGTAGTAAAATGCTCATTTAATGTAGCATCGAATTTACCTTTAGCATTCCAACGATTCATACCTGTACTTGGAGCAATACCTTGCTGTGTAGCATTCGATAAACCAACACTATAATTGGCATGTTCTGTAGCTTGACTCACACTTGCTGAAGTATTAATAGTATAACCTGTTCTAAAATAATCTCCAAAGTTATCGTAAGTAGCAGGTGCTACCCATGGATCGAGTCCCGCTCTTTCTCTTTGAGATACTCTATATAAACCAGGTCTACCTTGAGAGTTACCACCATAAGTAGGATCATTTGGTAATTCTGATACTAAAGGACCCCAAGCCATTGATGAACCTTGAGCGTGTGCTCCATTAAAACCTTGAGCATAAGTGGTTTGATATTCTGGCTTTCTAGATACTCTTTCAAAACTGGTAAAGTTGGCAATTCTTACCACTGGTCTTCCACCTTTTTGTCCTTTACCACTTTTAGTATTGATAATGATTACACCATTTGAAGCTCGAATACCATAAAGTGCTGCTGCTGCCTGACCTTTCAGGATATTGATACTTTCAATATCGTTCGGATCAATATCAACTGCTCTGTTAGAAATATCGGCACCCGATACAGAGTTTCCTGTACTAAAATCTGGATTTGAGGCGATTGGCATACCGTCAATCACATATAAAGGTGCATTGTTTCCTGTAAACGATCGAGCACCACGAATATTAATCTGAGTTGATGCTCCAGGCATACCAGAAGATGGTTTGATATCCACCCCTGAGATTTTACCCTGCATTGCTCCAGCTAAGCCGGAATTACCTGTACGAGTTAAATCTTCTGTTTCTACACCTTGTACAGCATAACCAAGAGATTTTTTGTCTTGTTGCTGACCTAGGGCAGTGACTACCACTTCATCTAACTCTTCGGCATCTACTTCCATTCCTACACTAATATTAGATTGTGTACCTACTGGAATGGTTTGAGTTTTATAGCCTACAAAGCTAAATGTTAGGGAAGCTCCTTCCGGAACTGAAAGTGAGAATTTGCCGTCTAAATCTGTAATTGTACCATTTGATGTTCCAGATACAATTACTGTTACCCCCGGCAGAGGGTCTGATCCGTCAGCTACCGTACCAGTTACTGTACGTTCTTGGGCATAGGTTGTTCCCCACAAGAAAGCGAGTAGCGACACAAACAGTAAAATGTGCTTTTTCATATAAAATAGAATAATAAAATAGTTATTTAAGGCATAGGTGTTCCAATAAAATATTACAGATCATGATGATTAGTAATAACCATTTAAGGTGATACAGATAGGATTGGAACATAGTAAACAATGAAAGAGTGAATAGTAATGAGTATTTTGTTTATTTATGTCTTTCAGTTAATGTTTACGAGCAATTGAAGTTACCTATTACCTTCATGAAGAATTGAAATAGTAAATCATTTATTTAATTGATATTCTTGAGTTAGTACGACTTAGAAACAATAATTAGTGACCAAGTAGCTATTTATTTACGATTGAAAATAGAGTACTTTCAAAACCTCATTTTATACATTATTTATGATCATACAGAATTAAAATGAGTAAGAAAGTTGTAGACTCATTAAAATTAAGGATTTATTGATAAATAAACTGATTATCAGTTAATTAAATAAAAATACTAATAATCTAAATTAGAATTCTACAAAAAATTGGGAATAAAAAAATGAACTATAACTAAATACAGTTCATTTATCTTAGAATAATTCAAAATATGCCTATTGAATCTTCTATCTATATATTCTTTGAGACCACTTCTTTGATTGTATTTTCATGAAATTGATAACCAAATTCTTTCTCAGAAATTACTTTGCTACTATTCAAAACCAAAGCAGCACTTTCTCCTAACATTACTTTTAATATAAACTCAGGCACATTCGGCATAAACAATGGCTTATTGATACTTTCCGCAAGTTGCTTTGTCATTTCTGCATTAGTAATTGGTTTAGATACAACAGCATTAAACACTCCTTCTACTTCATTATCCAATGCATGAATAAACATATTTGACAAATCGTTTAAACTAATCCAAGACATCCACTGATTTCCTGATCCAATTGCTGAGCCAACACACATCTTTATGGGGGCAAGAATTTTGGGTAAGGCTCCTCCTTTCTGAGTAAGCACTACTCCTATTCTTAACTTTACTAATCGTGCTACAGTAGACTTATTTTGTTCGTCTTCCCATTTTTTTACCACATCAGCAAGGAAATCATGACCGTATTTAGAACTTTCGGTAAAAGATTCGTTTTGAGTATCTCCATAAATTCCCACAGCAGATGCACAAACCATTACTTTAGGTGGATTTTCTAACTTACCTATATATTTATTCAAAAGTCTTGTTGATAGAACACGGCTATTCAAAATTTCTTTTTTAGCAGCATCCGTCCACCTTCCTTCACCAACACTTTTTCCAGCAAGATGAATGACTGCATCTACACCATCAAATGCTTTTTTGTTGATGTATCCCTCTTTTATGTCCCATTTGTATCTTTTGATTTGAGAATTGAGGTCTTCTTTTCTACTTAACCACACTACTTCATCACCTCTTTTTAATAGTTTTAGGGATATATCTTTTCCAACTAGTCCTGAACCTCCGGTTATTAAAATTTTCATGGTATTCTATGTATTTTTATCAAATCCATATCAGTTATTGATATCAAAACAAATTATGGACACAAATGTTTGATCAAGGAATCTATCTTACTAAGTTAGAGGTATTAATTTAACAAACATCCAATTCAATTCAACTGATGTCAAAACTCCATTATTTACTCTTATCATTTTTGGTATGGAGTAATGTTATTTTCGCACAAGAAACTTTTACCATCAACGGTATAAAGGATCATCGAAATTTGCATTACGCATTTACTCATGCCACTGTTCATGTCTCTCCTCAACAAACCATCGAAAATGCCACTTTAGTCATTAAAGAAGGTAAAGTTGTTTCTGTAACCAAAGGCGGTAATGTCCCCAAAGGAGCTGCAGAAATTAATGTAGAAGGTAAACACATTTACCCTTCATTTATTGATGCGCACTCTAGCTACGGAATGCCAGAAATTAAAAGAGGTAGTTTTTGGACGTTTTCAGAACCTGAAAAAATCGGTTCTCAAAATCCGAAGGCTTACAATGCCAACGACGCCATTCACGCAAATACTTCTGCCGCCGAATTATTTAAAGCGGATGAGAGTAAAGCCAAATCCATGAGATCAATTGGTTTTGGTACTGCACTTACTTTCCAACCAGATGGCATATCAAGAGGTACTTCTGCGTTGGTGACTTACGGTAAGGGAAAAGCCAACGATTTAATTTTAAAATCGGAAGTCGGTGCTCATTATGCTTTCGATAAAGGTTCTTCTAAGCAAATGTACCCTGTAAGTACAATGGGTTACGTGGCTTTATTAAGACAAACGTATTATGATGCTGATTGGTATGCTAAAGGAGGTAATCAAACATTTACTGACCTTACATTAGAAGCATTCAATAGAACGCAATCCCTTCCCCAATTTTTTGATGCCAACGATGTATTCGATATTCTTCGTGCCTCTAAAGTGGCTAAAGAATTTAATAAGCAATATATCTATGTGGGTAAAGGAGATGAATATCAAAACCTTCCTGCATTAAAAGAACTATCTAGTCCTTTGGTAATTCCTGTGGATTATCCTCAAGCATTGAATGTGAAAGATCCATTGGATGCCAGAAATGCTAGTTATGCCGATTTGAAACACTGGGAGTTGGCGGCATCCAACTTAAAGATGTTAGCTGATGAAGACATCAAGTTCTCTATTACGGCAAGTAAACTAGAGAAAACTTCTGATTTCTTGAAGAACGTAAGATTGGCCGTGAAGAGAGGTTTATCAGAAGAAAAGGCTTTGGCCGCTTTAACGACTGTTCCTGCTGCTTTTGTAAAGGAAGAAAGTCGTTTGGGTACTTTGGAACAAGGTAAAATGGCCAACTTCATCATCACTTCAGAGAATATTTTCGAGAAGGGCGATGTGTTGGAAAACTGGATCAAAGGAAAAAGATTTGTGATCAAATCTTGGAACAAAAATGATGTTAGAGGTGAATATCAATTGGCTATTAATGATCAGAAATATTCTTTGGAAATTAAGGGAGACGATCTGGAATCATTAAAATATTCAATCAAAAAAGATTCTACTAAACTGACGACGAATGCTAGTCTTCAGAACGATTTAATCACCATCACTTTCACTCAAGACACCACTAAAACAGCTGATAGAATTCGTTTATCAGGATGGATAGATCAAGAAGGTAATTTTAAAGGTGAAGGTAAGGATGCCAAAAACCAATGGATTTCTTGGAGTGCGGTAAAACAAGGTGATGTCGAAACTTCATCAAAAGAGAAGAAAGAAGAAAATGAAGACAAAATAGGCAATGTAGTCTATCCGTTTACGGCTTATGGTGATACTGATATCGCACAGCAAGAAACTTTATTGATTAAGAACGCGACAGTTTGGACCAATGAAGCAGATGGTATTCTTGAAAATACAGACGTTTTAGTAAAAGACGGAAAAATAGCCAAAATAGGTAAAGATCTTAAGGCTGGGAAAAAGACCAAAGTAATTGATGGTACAGGCAAGCATCTTACTGCCGGAATTGTCGATGAACACTCGCATATCGCTTTATTCTCAGTAAACGATGTCGCAGTGATGTCTTCTATGGTAAGAATGGAAGATGTAATTAACCCCAACGATGTACATATGTATCGTCAGTTAGCGGGTGGTGTAACTTCTGCTCAATTGCTGCACGGTTCTGCCAATCCGGTGGGTGGACAATCGGCGATTATCAAATTGAGATGGGGTAAAACGAATCCTCAAGATTTATTATTTGAGGGTGCTGATCCGTTCATCAAATTTGCTTTGGGTGAGAATGTAAAACGTTCTTCATGGCCCATGTCTCATCGTTTCCCTCAAACCAGAATGGGTGTAGAAGCGGTATATATGGACGGCTTCAGCAGAGCGAAAAAATACAGAGAAGATATGAATAGCTTCGATGGCAATGGCATTCCTCCAAGAAAAGATTTGCAATTGGAAGCATTGGCTGAGATCATCAATAAAGAGCGTTTCATTTCTTGTCACTCTTACGTGCAATCGGAAATCAACATGTTGATGCACGTAGCAGATGATTTCGATTTCAATATCAATACGTTCACACATATTCTTGAAGGTTATAAAGTAGCCGATAAAATGAAAGCACACGGTGTGGGAGCATCGACTTTCTCTGATTGGTGGATGTACAAATTTGAAGTGTACGAAGCGATTCCTCAAAATGCGGCATTAATGACGAGCCAAGGAGTGACTGTAGCCATTAATTCTGATGATGCAGAAATGGGCCGTCGTTTAAATCAAGAAGCCTCTAAGTCGGTAAAATATGCTGACATGTCTGAAGAGGAAGCCTTGAAGATGGTCACTTTAAACCCTGCAAAACTACTTCATATCGATGATCAGGTAGGATCTATCAAAGTCGGCAAATCAGCTGATATCGTATTGTGGACAGATCATCCTTTATCGGTTTATGCGAAATCAGCTTACACTATTATTGATGGTACAGTGTACTTCTCATTGGAAAAAGACAAGGAATTACGTCAGAAAATGAGTGAGGACCGTAACCGATTAATTCAGAAAATGCAGGTAGCGGAGAAGAATGGAGCGAAAGTGAAAGACATTGCTCCTAAAATCAATCATCATATGCACTGTGATCATTTAAACCTTGACTAATACAACGATGAAAACATTGAATAAAATTATAGCAATCAATTTTGTTTTGTGGATGATTTCAGGCTTGGCTTTTGGTCAAGTTCCTACACCTGCAAAACCTCAATCTACTCCTATCCTTATTAAAGGAGCAACACTTCATGATGGAAAAGGCAAAGTGATTGAAAACAGTGTAGTGGCTTTTTCAGATGGAAAAATCACTTATGCAGGAGATAGCTTTTCTGAGGAAGGTTATCAAGTCATTGATGCCACCGGGAAACATATTTATCCTGGAGCTATTTTACCTACATCACAACTAGGTTTAGTAGAAATTGAAGCTGTTTCCGCATCAAGAGATGATTATGAAACAAGCTATGTAAATACAGAAGTGAGATCTGTTGTGGCCTACAATACCGATTCTCACGTGATTCCAACAGTGAGATCAAATGGTATTCTTATTGAACAAGTGATCCCTGCCGGTGGTGTTTTCTCTGGTAGATCGTCTATTGTTCAATTGGATGCTTGGAATTGGGAAGAAGCCATCATCAAAGAAAATGATGGACAGTATTTGAACTGGCCTTCGAAATACAGACATCCGTCTTGGATGAATCCTGACAAAGGGGTGAAACCGAACAAAATGTATGCTGAAAGAGTAAAATTTATCCGTCAGGTCTTGATGGATGGATTGGCTTATTCTCAAGCAGAAAAACAGGAGGTACCTAACTTTCCGTTAGAAGCCTTAAAGGGAATTTTCACAGGAGATGAAACATTATTTATTCGAGTAAATGATGCTAAGTCAATTATCGAGGCCATCAAATTAGGTCAAGAATTTAAGGTAAAAAAGATGGTGGTTGTCGGTGGAGACGATGCTTGGATTGTAGCTGATTTCCTAAAATCGAACAACATTCCAGTACTTTTATCAGATATTCATAGCTTACCTAACCTAGAACACGATGATGTCGACCTTCCTTTCAAACGTGCCCAGCTACTCAACGAGGCAGGTGTAAAAGTAGGCTTAACCCACAGTTCTGTATCCAACGCTAGAAACTTACCTTTCTATGCTGGTACTTGTGTCGCCTACGGAGTTGATAAAGAAGATGCCTTAAAAATGATTACTTCATACACAGCAGAAATCTTAGGCATCGACCAAAATTACGGATCCCTAGAAAAAGGAAAGTCTGCCACCCTCATCATCACAAAAGGCGACTTCCTAGACATGAGAAACAGCGTCGTTGAACATGCCTTTATCGATGGTCGTAAAATCGATCTAAACGATAAGCATAAGATGCTGTATGAGAAGTTTAGGGGGAAGTATGAGGAATAAGTAATAAGGAATAACTAATAAGTAATAGGGAAATATAGATGTAATTCTATTGGTTAGAAATTAAAAGTTCGACTAATAATAAAAGATTTAGTTGGTATTTTATTTTATCGATAAGTAATTTTATAATCAATAAGTTAAAATCGCTTTTTACCTATTCCCTATTAGTTATTCCCTATTAGTTAAAATATTATGATCCACATCTCCCCAAAAGAAAAGAAGCATAAAAACCCTATCATTTTGATTCATGGTGCCTTGTTTAATGGGAAACTATGGGAAGGCAACTTTCTGGATTATTTTCCGGAACAAGGGTACGAGACGTATTCGATTAATCTGAGTGGGCATGGGCAAGAGGCCAACAAATTGTTGTTGAACTTTTATGGTATTGACGACTTTGTTGATGATGTGGTGAACTTAATTACTTCTTTGGAGGAAAAGCCGATTCTTTTTGGATATTCTATGGGTGGTATTGTGGCTCAATTAGTAGCTCAAAAGGTCAGTTTGCATAAAGTGGTTTTGTTGGCTTCAGTACCTCCTTACGGTATGTTGAATTCCTCTTTTAAGTATTGGACAAAAAGTCCTTTGAGTTGGGGGAAGTTTATGGCTTCGACGGTATTTCCTATCCTTAAATATGTAGATTCCGATGCTCCTGAGGGTATTTATCATACGGCACCTTCGAAGCGTGTGCAACGCTTTATTGGACAAAACATGCAAGCTGAGTCTTTGCGTGCTTTAGTGGAATTAATTATCAGAGATTTTAAAATAGACCCAAAAGGTATCGATATTCCAATGGTGCACATTGGCTTTAAGAGTGATCAGATCATTTTTCCTGAAGAGGTCGAAAGGACTGCTTCATTTTATGGACATGAAGTAAGAATATTTGATGAAATGGCTCATATGTTTATGTATGAACCACGTTGGAAAGAGGTAGCAGATTTTATATCACAATGGCTTCTTGATGAAAATGACTAGTTAAACTGATTATTGTAGAACTCTACCAATTGTCTCAATCCTTCCTTGGATTTATAGTAGGTATCCATGGTTTTCATATATTCTTTCATTTCTTCTTCACGACCGATAAAGTCTTTCACTATAACTTTTTTCTTTTTATCTGTAGGTATTATTTCACCAGCCTGAGTTAGAAAATATAATTTTTCCTTTAGCTGATAAGAATAGAAAACCTCTTTGTTGTTCATGTTATAAGCACCATAACGCTGACGTTGAATCTCGTTTTGCTCTTTGCTCATGCTATTATAAAGGTGTGCCGTTTTTAATAAAAATGGATAAGCCAATACTCCCATCTTTCCTTCTCCTCCAGCCACTAATTCGTAAATACCAATAGCAGGAACTCCTTCTCTTGTAAATTGATCGCCATTCACAAAATGATAAATAGAAGTGGAAGTCACATTTTCATTACTATCATCTATAAAAGTGATAGAAAATTCTTTTACTTCACTCACCTCAACGACATTGATAGTGGTGTCCAACATCTCCAAGCCACCATACATTTGCTGTAACTTAATCTCTTGGTATTCGATTTGATCATGTTCCAAATCAAATAATAAGGGCACTTGCTTTTTTACTTTTCCATTCTTGAAAACAATATTACCCATCATCCAATTTTCAAAATAAAAAACAGAACTGTCTCTTTGGATTTCGCCTTGTTTTTCAATTTCATCTTGTGCTTCGGTAATTAATGTTTTTTCCTTTTTCTTCTTTTTTGTTTTTTGAGCAAAAACTGTAGAAGAAACTAAAGTAAATAGTAGTAGAATATAAAGAGGAAGACGTTTCATAACAGTTAATTATGTTGATTCAATATACTTATTGATGTCTATATTAGTAACCTTACTTTGACTTAAAATGTTATTCACAATCAAGATCAGTGCGTAAGTTTTTATCTAATATTCAACACCTGTTAGTTTTTTATTTTCTGGTTTAATGTTGTTTACATGAAAATACTAAAATACACAGTCGATAAAAAATAATTGGATAATTAGAAGGGCAATTGGTTAAATACCACCCAAAAAAAGGTTATTTGATGTTGATTTTCATAGAGTAAAATAAAAGGGTTGCCTAAAATAATAGACAACCCATTTTGGCTTAATAAAAATTATCAAGCACATATTCATGATATATCAAAATTGCTCCAAGGCAAATTTTAATTCAATTAGTATGATTTAGAGATATCGATGAAATCTCTAGATGCTAAAGAAGCTCCACCGATCAAACCACCGTCAACGTCTGGCTGAGCGAAAAGCTCTTGTGCGTTGCTTGGCTTAGCAGAACCACCATAAAGGATTGGAGTAGCGTCTGCTACTTCTTGTCCGTATTTAGCAGCGATCATGTCACGGATATCTTTGTGCATTTCTTGTGCTTGTGCAGAAGTAGCTGTTTTACCAGTACCGATAGCCCAAACTGGCTCGTATGCTAAAACTACTTTACCGAAGTCCTCAGCAGAAAGGTGGAAAATACCTTCTGATAATTGCTTCTCTACAACAGCTTTTTGAGTACCAGCCTCACGCTCTTCTAATACTTCACCGAAACAGAAGATTGGCAACATACCGTTAGCAATAACTGCATCAGTTTTAGTAGCCAACATTTCGTTTGACTCACCAAAGTACTCACGACGCTCAGAGTGACCCAAGATCACGTAGTCGATACCGTAAGAAGCTAATTGTTGTGCAGAAATTTCGCCAGTGTAAGCACCTTTTGGCTCTGTGTAACAGTTTTGAGCACCAACAAAAACGTTTGCAGCGTCACCGATTAATGATTTAACCTTGCTTAAGTGAATAAAAGGAGTACACATGATAACTTTTACGTCAGATGGAGTTTCATCTTTCGCCATGTTTACTACTTCTGATGCTAAAATTTCAGCTTCTTCTTTATTCAGGTTCATTTTCCAGTTACCTGCTACGATTTTTTGTCTCATAGTTATAAATTCTTTTTGAATGTATATAATTTAAAAGTCGAGTGCGAATATACTACCCTAATAATGCTTACAAAATGAGTTTCGTCATAGTGTATCAGCAAGTTGAGTATTTAACACCTTATTTATTTGATAATAGATCTGAATGAAATGTATTTTTTTCCAAATTTTGGAAAATGTGTTTCATTTTGAAACTATTTATTTTTTGGCACAGTCCTAAAACTGCCCTATCTATATCAAAATCAATGATTAATAAATATTCACAACTAGTGGCACAGTTCATGGAATATACTTATCGGGTAAAGAATCATAGGTTAGTCACCTATTGTATGGCATGATACACCAGTAACATTAACCAGCTGTGGAAAAACACTTGAATCATTTTCAAGTGTTTTTTTTATGCACAATGGTTTAGCAATTATAACCCATAAAAAAACAGATACTATAAAGTATCTGTCTTTCCAACAACTAACTATTACTATTATCTAATTACCTAATCATAATATATCTAACGGCCTTGATTTATAGAGTTTTATCAAATTCTATCTAAAAACTATTAGATTCTAATTCTTAATCATTTACTTCTCATCAATCATAGAAAAAACTTCAAGACACAAAAAAGCAGTCAATTAACAACCGACTGCTTAGAAATCACTATTATATAACCTTTCTTCAACAAATGAAGTTTTAATTTTAGAACCCAAAGGCAATACCAATATTAAATTGCCACATTCCCATTGAATCGTATCCAGAACCACCTACCGAATAATTATATTTCACATTCGAAAGGAAGGAAATACCACTATCACCCAGAGGAGCCAGAATACCTACCTCTGGAGCCATAGAAAATGCCCAATATTGGTCCGTCACCAAAACACTTCCTACCTGACTACTGAAATACTGTCCAGAAGCTCCAATTCCTAATCCTACATAAGGTCTAATACCTCCTCTTTCTCCAAAATAGTAATGGGCAGTAGCATAAGTGGTCATCATATCAAAATCCCTATATTCTTGTCCAGAAATTGCTCCCTGTTTCCCATAATAGGTTTGGTATCCGTTGGACTGATTAAAGGTGTTCAAACCGAAGCTCATACCTACTGACCAATTATCGTTTAAAAATTTTCGATATTCTATATTCCCTCCCTGAAAAGAGGTACCTGATACAAAATCGCTCATTCCGGTGGATGGAGTACCCATACTGTAGGTCACTCCAATTAAATTATCTTCTTGAGCGTAAGTGGTGATGCCAATGAATAACATCAAAAGCATCAAATAATATTTTTTGATTGTGTTCATGACTATTTCGATTGAATGTAAGGTGATTGAATAAACATCTGCTGTATCCCATCTTCTACACGTGTTTTATCATCTATAGTATTGGATTGAGTACCGTTTATGATTCCTTGCCATAATACTGGAATCTTCTCATCTCCACCCTCTTGAATATGTGCTCTGTTATCTACTATTTCTAAAATCACAGAACCTTGAGAGAAAGTATACACTCCAGAAACAGGATAACCATAATAAGGAGGGTAACCGTACCATCCCCAATAGTTCCACCAATAACCACCCCAGTAATCGTACATATTCCAAGTACCTACATAAGTTACTTCTACCCCATAAGGTAAAACCACAAGATCGGCTTCTTCTCCTGTATTGGGATCTACATACTGATACCCTGCCATTTCCATCTGAGATTTGGCTTCGGCAAGGATCACTTCATCTAATGGATTTACCACTGGATTACTTACGGAGTCTTTTCCAGGATGTGTCACATAATTTGGCATACTGAAGGTTTTGGCTGTACCAAACTGATCCGACATATTCGGTTCATATTTGGTCACTACAGTATCGTAGTCAGAAATCTGACTTGGTTGATCGTCTTGATTACTGCAGCTGAAAAGAGCAAAGCTGCCCAAGGAGATCGCAACGAGTGTTTTGATTATTTTTTTCATGTCGTTTTCTCTTGATATAAGATGATAAACGACATTTATTCTGTATGCTTTTTATAAATTCTATTCTATTTCTATCAAATACTGTTTTTCTTTAAAAATTATGGAACCAATTAATATTTGATATTCATTTCTCCATGTAAGGATGTTGCAATACAACGTCCCTACAAACCACTTCGCATAAAAAAACACTGCCTGAATTAACATCAAACAGTGTTCTTGCAAAATTATATTTTGCGATATTAGAGTCGGTATTTTTCAAAGATTATCAAAATTCACCTCTTACTTCTTACCTTTTACCTCTTAACTAAACTCTTATTCCCAAGAATAAATTCCTAGGCTTTTGATACGTTTTTTTATTAGTTATTAATTAAAACTTATTAGTTAAAACCGAGCGTTAACTCAGCCAACTCCTACCTCCTAATTCCTAACTCTTCCCTAAACTTATCTTAATCGATTAATCAAATCTGCATATTTTTCAATCGCAAAGTTATTATCAGAGAAAAGGTTTTGCATTCTAAGAATGGTAATACCAGAATAACTTGTATTCGATCTTGTCAAAGCTTTCTCGATTTGTTCCCAACCCGTCTCAGAAAATAATTCATGGAATAGGGCATTCTCACCCATTACCTGAATTTCTAATTCTTTAGCGGAATTACTGAACCACATCACTAAGTCCTCGGCTCTAGAATAACCTTCCCAGTCTTTGTTTACTTTTTCTAAACATGTAAAGTGAAGTACGATTCTATCTTTAAAGTCTTTATCGATAATCTTCTTCAACATATCTTTGTATTCACCTCTATCCACAGCTCCAATACCTGGATAAGGAGCAATAAGACCAGCAGTAATTTCTGCTACCCTTGGTAGGTTTGGATCGGAGATATTCCAATGTATACCTGGCATTTTAAAACCAATTGGTGTTGTTCTGAAGTCATCATCGTTAAAGATATCCATTGCTTCACGAAGGACACGATTACCATGATCTGCAAGACTTTGGTTGTACCAGTTAAAGAAGTCAATACCAATTCTTGATTTCGAATAGTTGTTATTTTTAAACAACTCTTCAGCATCTGGCATTTGGATATCAGACACATCTTTGTATTGTGTTTGCCACAATTCATTTACATAATCAAGGTTTCTGTAAGCTTTTAGAATGTACCTTTGGAAATCTTCTTTTGCTAGTCTACTGTAGCATTGTAAAGTTCCTCGGTTAGGGTAATCACCCCAATCGTGCGCATTGTAAGAAGGGTATCTTAACTCACCTGCAGGTCCAAGACTGACATTAATTTCGTCGGTCATCCAAGCATACTTGCTATAACGTTGCTTGAAGGCCTCCATAAAGCGTTTATAATAAGGAAGTACAAACGTATCTGCCCATAATGAAACGTATTCAACACTTACATCTCCTGTTTCAGAAACATATTGTAAGTCTTCGATAGTCTCTAAAGTAGGATTTTCTTCCACTAGTTTACCCCATAACCATAATGGGATCATCTGTGTAAAATCGTCGTTTACATTACCTCCTGCTTGGTGGAATGATAAAATTGGCACCCAGTTCAAGCCTTTCGACTCGATAAGTTTTACCATATTATCGTAGTAACTCCAATCGAATACATTCGAAGTCGTTCCTTCTACTAATCCCCACCATATATCTATAGAAACCGAACTTACTCCGATTTCTCTCATTTTATCTAATTGTTTAGAAACTGTTTGCCAGTCTCTATCTTCTAAAAGTCGACGAGCATTGTGAGTTTTCACGTGAAGTGGTCCCATTACTCTAAACGACTTTTGTTTTCTTTCGATGTAGCCGTCTCTGTCTCTAATTTTAGAGATTAATTCTTGCAAACGAGCACTACCAGTGGAGATCTTATCAAATATTGATTTTAGGTTATTGACAATAAAACCATTTACATTCGGCTGTTTCAATATCCACATTGCAGCATTGTCCCAAATTAAATGGGAGTTGATCCCTTCAACACTTTCATTTTCAAAGAAAAACTGTGCTTTTTGGGTATCAGCAAATTCAAGAATACTTTTTACTTTCCCTGCAAAAGAAGAATCGACCTTATATTCTTTTCTACTTTTTGTAGGAATAATAAAGCCAAGACGTTTATCATCAATTCCATTTCCTAGAGATGATAAAGTATGGTGATAGGCAGCTTTATGATCTCTTTCATCACTAATTGCAATAATACCTGCACCCACCTCGGTCTGACTCGACATATTTTTTAAGTTCTTCTCTGCATAAGCAATTGGAAGTCTTAAACACAATAAACTTTTCTCGTACCCATTGGCAGAGAAAGCCGATTGCAAAATATGTAACCCTCTATTACCATGTCTAATTAGGCACTCATTGTACCATTTTGTGACATCATTTCCGTATTTGGTATCGTTATATTTTCTTGATTGAAGAACATCATTGCTTTTGAAAACTTCGAACAAATGTTCTCTATTATTTACTTCAATCCCCCAAGCATCACCTGCCTCACCGTAAGAATGATAATTAGTTCTTACAAACTCATCCCAGCTATCTAAAGCAGTAGACGAATAGCACTGCATGTTTCTTTTAGGAAAAGAACACTCATTAATAGGATAACTCAACTCTCCTTGAGGTGCAGTAGAAATAATAAATTTACAAAAGTGATTGGCTTTGTCTTGGAAATGATTTTTGAAGGAATGAATTAAACCTTCATAGTAAGGCATGACATAATGATCTGCCCAAAGAGATACTGCATCTTGCGTACTACCTCCCGCTTTATTTACATATTTAAGCTGACTTAAGTACTTTATTTCATGATGATCGGCCATTAGTTTACCCCAAAGCCAATCGGGTAATGTACATAAGAAGTTTTGCTCATAGTTGTTGATCATATGGAAATTAAACTCCACAGCCAACTCTAATTCATAACCAACTAAGGTATCAATAAGACTACGGTAATACGACCAATCGTATTGAATATAATGTCCCGGATCATCTGATGCTTTTCCCTCTCCTTCGACTAATTTCCAAAGAATGGGAACCAAAACTTTTTTGACACCAATTTTTTTTGCTCTCACAATCCACTTTTCAAGCTCACTCCAATCGGGAGCTATTTGAGAGAAGCAAGTGTCAGTTTCTAGAATTGAATAAGGCAATCGGATTTCAAATGACTTCATAAACAATATAAGATGATGCTATCGTGTTTTCTACTTGATTAGACGGTGTAAAATTATCTAAACCAAGCTTTTTAGTTTTTAATGCAAACAAATATAGGGAAGAAATGATATGATTTTCATGAATACTATTAATCTCAATAATTTCAACCGTTTGCAGTGATGAAAATTAGTAATTGTTCATTTTTCACGGTGAAAATCAGTTGAAATATTAATTTCTTGATATAAAATTTCGATATTTTTATTCGATTATCAAATGAACTCTTAACAAGATCTAATTTGCTATGTATTTATTTGATAATCCAGTAAATTTAATGCAACAATTTCTTTACCAAATACCCTTTTCATCATTTCACCTAATAAATGATGAAGATTCTTTATCCAACAATCATGAAACTACATACAAGCATACTGACTTTAGTTATGTCATTTTTCCTGAGCATAAATGTCTTTGGAAACGAACCGTATTACAAAAATGTCCAATCTAAATATCTAAAAGAGGAGATGCATATTGGCATTGGAGGCGATTTTAATAAGGATTTACCTACAGTGAGTAATACTTTTCTCTTAGAAAAAGAGTTAACTGTTGCCGGCATCAAGGTGTTGGTTTACAAAAATGAAGACACCCAAAACCTTTTGGTATTTACTGAAGGATTCCAACAAAAGTATGGATGGGTAGTTTTACATCATACCGAGTCAGACAAATTGGGAGTAGTAATACAAGAACTTATTCTCAATATATACAATGCATAAACCTAAATAATAATCAAACTTTATTTACCCATCATGAAAAACCTATTTACATTTATCTTGATTAACTTCTTTTTGCTGGTCGTCATCTGCATGTTTTCAACGACAACCAAAACCACTGATGTTACAACCGAAGTATCGAAGGAAAATCAAATTGAAAATGTGAGTGTAAGCACTGAAAACACTTTGGATCAACATCAAATTGAGAGTGAAGAAAAACTGTCGATGAATATCAAAAAGATAGATCTGTAGACGCAGTTGGGATAAAATGAGGGTTGGATTCTTCATTTTTATACTCATCCATCATTTTTTTTACTTAAAGAACCTTATTATCAACAGATAGTTATTGTGAATCAATACATCAATTGATAAAAAATTATATTTTTGCGTGAATTAAAATTTTAAAAACTCAGTAGAGATATACATGGACGCAAAAAGTATTCGCCGCACGTTCCTGGAGTTTTTCCAGAGCAAGCAGCACGCCATCGTTCCTTCGGCACCACTTGTAATTAAAAACGATCCTACGTTGATGTTTACTAACGCAGGTATGAATCAGTTCAAAGATTACTTCTTAGGAAACAAAGCCGCCGAGGACACACGTGTCGCCGATACTCAAAAATGTTTACGTGTATCTGGTAAACACAACGATTTGGAGGAAGTGGGTATTGACACTTACCACCATACAATGTTCGAAATGCTAGGTAACTGGTCTTTCGGAGATTATTTCAAAAAAGAGGCAATTGAGTGGGGTTGGGAACTTCTTACTGAAGTTTACAAGCTACCAAAAGATAGATTATATGTTACAGTATTCGAAGGTGATGAAGGCGACGGTACTGAACTAGATCAAGAAGCTATTGATATCTGGAAAGGGTTAATCGACGAAGACAGAATTATCCCTGCTAACAAAAAAGATAACTTCTGGGAAATGGGTGAGACAGGTCCTTGTGGTCCTTGTTCTGAAATCCATATTGACCTTCGTAACGACGAGGAAAGAGCAAAAGTAGATGGTCTTTCTTTAGTCAATGAAGATCACCCACTAGTGGTAGAGATCTGGAACCTTGTATTTATGCAATTCAACCGTAAAGCGGATGGTTCTTTAGTTTCTCTTCCTAACAAACATATCGATACAGGTATGGGATTCGAACGTTTATGTATGGCGATTCAAAAGAAAGAATCGAACTACGATACAGACGTATTCCAACCAATGATTCAATTCTTGGCTGCTAAGTCGGGTAAAGCGTATGGTGAGGACGAAAAGATAGATATCGCTATCCGTGTGATCTCTGACCACATTCGTGCAATTTCATTTGCTATTGCAGATGGTCAATTACCTTCGAACAACAAAGCAGGTTATGTAATCCGTCGTATCCTTCGTAGAGCGGTACGTTACGGTTATACTTTCTTGGAGTTCAACAAGCCATTCATGTATGAGTTGGTGGATATTCTTTCAGACCAATTCGAAGAAACTTTCCCTGAGGTAATTTCTCAAAGAGATTTCATCAAGAAAGTAGTGATGCAAGAGGAGCAAGCTTTCTTAAGAACATTGGAGAAAGGTTTATCTATTCTTCAAAAAGCAATGGACGGTGCATCGGACAAAACGATTGCAGGTAAAGAAGCCTTCACTTTATACGATACATTCGGTTTCCCTCTTGATTTAACACAATTGATCGCTTCTGAAAATGGATTCACTGTAGATACAGCAGGATTCGATGCAGCTATGAAAGAGCAAAAAGACAGAGCTCGTGCAGCATCAGCTTCAGAAAAAGGCGATTGGATTGATGTAAATGATGGTGACTCAGTAGAATTCTTGGGTTACGATGCATTAGAATCAGACGCTTCTATCTTACGTTACCGTGAAGTAACAGAGAAGAAGAAAACAATTATACAATTAGTACTTGATCAAACTCCTTTCTATGCAGAAAGTGGTGGACAAGTAGGTGATAAAGGTACTTTAGTTTCTGGGGATGAGACGATCACTATCTTCGATACGAAGAAAGAAAACGATTTGATTATCCACTTCGCTAACAAATTACCTTCTAACCCAGCTGCTCCTGTAATGGCTAAAGTAGATGCTTCGCGTAGATCTCTAACAGAGAACAACCACTCGGCAACTCACTTATTACACGCTGCTCTACAAGAAGTATTGGGCGATCACGTAGCTCAAAAAGGTTCATTGGTCAACGAAAAACACTTACGTTTTGACTTCTCTCACTTCCAAAAAGTGGAAGCGGAAGAAATCGAAAAGATTGAGAAAATCGTTAACCAAAGAATCCGTCAGAATATCCAATTGAACGAGCAAAGAAACGTTCCTATCGAAGAGGCAAAAGCAATGGGTGCTACTGCATTATTCGGTGAGAAATACGGTGACTTCGTTCGTGTAATCACTTTCGATAGCGATTACTCAGTAGAACTTTGTGGTGGTACACACGTTCCTGCTACAGGTAAAATTGGTTTATTCAAAATTACTGCTGAATCATCAGTTGCTGCAGGTGTACGTCGTATTGAGGCAATTACTGCAGATGCTGCTGAAGAATATGTAGACGAGCAAATCACTTTACTACAAGAGATTAAAGAGCTATTAAAAGCGAAAGATCCTAAGAAAGCAGTAGCTGACTTAGTAGAAGCTAAAGCAGCTTTATCTAAAGAAGTAGAAACGCTTCGTAACAAAGAGTTACAAGCAGTGAAAAACGAATTAGCTTCTAAAGTAGTAGCTAAAGACGGCTTCAACTTTATTGCAGCTAAAGTTTCAGTAGCAAATGCTCAAGGATTAAAGCAATTGGCATACGACCTAAAAGCAGTTGTAGAGAACATGTTCTTGATCTTAGCTGCAGATGTAGACGGTAAGCCTCAAGTAGCTGTAATGATCGATGAAGAATTAGTGAAATCTAAAGACCTTCACGCTGGTCAAATCGTTAAGGAATTAGCGAAAGAGATCAAAGGTGGCGGAGGTGGACAACCTTTCTTCGCCACTGCAGGTGGTAAAGACATTACAGGCTTGGATGCTGTTGTAGTGAAAGCACAGGAGTTGGTATAATCGACTTAATTCGAATAGCTTAGGCTGTTCTTAGATATATGAAAACGGTCTATCTCAAAAAGGGATAGACCGTTTTTATTCATTGATTACAATAGTGAACAATACCCATCATATTATGATGTTTATTACACTTAACTATTAATTATTAGTTCAATTGCAAGTTTTCATTAATCCTATAATATCCTTCTTTACGCGGAATTGAATTCCTTTCATAAGTAGAAATTATTCTGTTAATTGAATTACTTGATATATTCTCAAAATGTTTATTGAATACTTCATTTGCTTTTATTCCTGAACTAATATCCAATTCAACAGCACTATCACCAGGTGCTGATTTTATTATTACATTCGATGACAAAGTAAATTTACCTTCCATTCCTGTATTAAAAATCCCTTCTAATATTAGAAGATCTTCATCATACATAAAGTCTTTCCTTGTAATAGAATATATTCCATCTTTTTGATATAATTCATGATTGATATTAGTAATGAAATCTGTTCTTGACCAATCAATCATTAAAGTGTTCGAAAGTATCGTACTATAATAATCCATGAAATTATCATAATCAACAACAAATTTTGAGAGTGAAAATGTTTTTATTTCAGAATCTTTTGGTAGGTAAACATATGAAATTACTCCTTCAGAAGTGTTTTTTCTTATAAAGTTGGAATAATAGACCTCTTCTCCATTTAAGTCTATAACTCCAAAAGTAGAAGGGAAAAATTGAGATATATCATAATATCCACTTTGAATTGCATCTTTTAAATCAGATTCTTCAATAACTATTTCAGTATTATCAGAATATAAAATTGGTAATATAGAAATACCTTTACTATAATCATTAGAATAAATAGTATACACATCTGTTATGATATTATGAAAATTCAATCCCACAGAAACAATGTCATAATATGTATAATCTCCTTCAGTTTTAGGGTCTACAAAGTTTCTACTTAAAATAGAATTGTCAATTACAGCATTTGCTACTTTTATGACAATTTTAATATCATTTGAATTAACTTCCCCTCCATATATTTGTTCTTCTAAATCTGCAGAAGTAATATTATTATAAGTTAAAAGAGTAGACAGTGTAGCTGAATAGTTATCAGGGTTACTCCTATATTCTATTTTTCTTCTTGTTGCATCAACAAAGAAGAAGTTTTGACTTTCATTAGATTCAGGTATTTCTATTTTAATTTTATCATTGAAAGTTGATACATCATATACTTCTGAAATAGGATTTTTTTTATCATCAGCAAAATAAACTTGCTTCTCATAATCATATTGATAATTTAAATAATAATCCTCATCTTCCACCTCATTTTCTTCTTCATGAACCCCTAAATTATCAACGTATCCTGACAGATACTGATAAACAGGCAAGTAATTATCTACTTCAACTTCAAAGACTTCTTTTAAAGATATATTCTCATCTAAATCATCACTTTTTAAAATCACTTCTAATGATAATTGTTGGAAACCTTCCTCAAGCTGCTTAGAATCAAATTCTATGGCATAAGAATCTGAATTATTTGTTAAACTAGTTTCTAGAGTGGTACTTCCATTTGTCAGGGTCACTTCGTTCATATCAAATGATAACTCCTTTTCTGAACTTATAGATATTTTTAAAGTCTCACTTCCTCTAAGAAACGAGTTTGGTCTATCAACACTAAGTACAAAATCAGATGTTAAGTCAGGTTTGCTTGGTACATCTTCTTCCTTACTACAAGATTGAAATAGAAAAATAGATGTACAGAGTAATAATAGATAAAAAAATCTACCACTTTTTGAGTAATACGACATAATTAAGGCTTTAGTAATTAATAAATTGAAAAAATTAGCTCTAAATAATTATCCGAAATAATAGTACCATTTTTTTATTTATTTGAAGCCGTATAACATCGTTCACACATATTAAGATTATTTATTTTCTTTCATTGAAAATCTCCCCACCTTCGTTGAATTAATTCCCACGTTCTCAATCCCTTTTCTACTTTTGAAACATCACAAAAAATCAAATTGAAATGATAAAAAGATATATAATACTGCTCAATGCCTTTCTGATTCTATTTATTGGTACTTCTTATACATTAAATAGAGGATCAAAAAACAATTTAAAATATCCTATTGTAGGAACGAATCAAACCAAATCATTTGATAATAAAAAGGTAATTGATTTGCCAAAAAAAGGAGATGCATTTTATGGCCAAAATGCTAATCACCTTGGAAACAGTCCACAATATCAAGATAATAATGACGGAACTATTACCGACCTAGTCACGGGATTAATGTGGCAAAAATCTTTAGATCACAATGGGGATGGTAAGATTGATGTTAACGATAAATTATCCTATAAAGACATTATCAAAGAAGTCAATAAGGCAAATACAGGCGGATACAACGATTGGAGATTACCTACGATAAAAGAATTGTATTCTCTCATCATGTTTGATGGTCAAGATCTAAATCCTCAAGCAAATAATTCAGGCAATATAAAACCATTTATAAATACAGATTACTTCGATTTTGCTTATGGTGATGCTTCCGCTGGCGAACGATTAATTGATGTTCAATGTGTAACATCTACAATACACGAAGGAGAATTAACACTAATATATGGCGTTAATTTCGCCGATGGGCGTATTAAAGGTTATGGTCAAAAATTACATGGAAAAGCTAAAAAATTTAATTACTTCCTTGTTCGAGGAAATGAAGCATATGGAGAAAACGATTTTAAAGACAATAACAACGGTAGCATCTCTGATGTTAATACTGGATTAATGTGGCAAAAAAGTGATGCTAGAGAGAGTATGACTTGGAAAGAAGCTCTTAAGTATGCTGAAGAAAGTGATTTAGGAGGGTATTCTGATTGGCGACTACCTGATGCTAAAGAACTACAAAGCATCGTTGACTATGAAAGAGCCAACCACTCTTCTGGAGCTCCTGCTATTCATCCAATATTTGATATTACCTCAATTAAAAACGAAAAAAATGAGAACGATTACGCTTTCTTTTGGAGTAGTACTACCCACGAAAGACAAGGAAAAAATGGTGGAGGAGCTGCTGTCTATTTTGCTTTTGGAAAGTCATTAGGAAATATGCCAAAACGACCAGAGGGACGTGGACCCAATGGAAAGAATAGGACAATGGGACCTCCACCTAGAGAAGAGAATAATCAAATCTCTAATCTACCTGCAAATTGGATAGATATACATGGTCCGGGAAGTCAAAGAAGTGATCCAAAATCGGGTAATCCTTCAAAATTTAAAGATGGAAAAGGGCCACAAGGAGATGCCGTAAGAATTTATAACAGTGTCAGATTAGTCAGAAATATTTAGTCAAGTGAACAGATTGGTTTTAGTTTAAAACAGAAGAAGTCATACAACATTTTGTATGACTTCTCTTATTTTTATCAATATTGACAATTCATCAATTATGTTCTATCTGAATTAGAAATTCATAAAGGTTTTTAGAATCAATTTTTCAAGAAGGCAAAACCCATGTCTAAAACATACTTTGATGTTGGAAAAATTATTTAATAATATCCTCCAAGCTTGAAACTAATTGGCAATACAAATATTTGTTTCGTCTTCTGACCTCTAAGTTTTGCAGGTATCCAATCTTTTACCATTTTCATTACTTTTAAGGCCTCTTCATCAAGTGATGAATGTACGCCTTTCACTACTTTATGATTAGTTATTTCACCTGATTCAAGAACAATAAACTTAACAAAGACTTTACCTTGGATTCCATTTTTCTTAGCGATTGATGGGTATCTTAATTTTTTTCCTATAAATCTATATAGTTTTGATAAACCTCCTGGGTAACTAGCCATTTCTTCTATTTCAGAATAAGTGTATTCATTCGTGTTAATATCCCAACTGACACCTCTAATTAATTCCCCTCTTAAATAATTTTCCTCAAAATATTTATCACCAGATGATAACTTTCCTTTCCATAAGCCGTCTTTTAAAGCCTTTTTTACATTGCCTTCAACAGTAATCCTAAGCTCTCCATCACCACTGTGTATAACATTTGATTTTAAAGTATTGAACCGAATATACCCTGTCCCAAAAGTCAATGTTTGAACTCCAGTATTATCCCATCCATTAATTAATAGCATTTTTTGTGAAGCTGGATCTTCGATATATTTCATTTCATATTCTAAATTCAACTGCCCATTTTCATGGTATTTTTTCCAAACTCCTACTTTTTCATAATCGAGGTAATCTCCTTCCTCCATTTTATTCCCATTTTCAAAATAAGAAATAAATAACCCCATTTCTGAACTATTAAATTTTGGTTTTTCTGTATTATAAAATTGATATAATTGACCATTTAAATAATAGACAGAATGTTCAAAGGTTTGTCCATTAAAATTGCCTTCTTCTGATAGAATATAATATTTTGCATTATTTTCATCTTTGGTAACATATTTATGTTTCGTTAAAAATATTTTATCCTGTGCAAAAGAAAAAACTACATATAAAGAGCATAGAATAGTCAGAATCAATTGTTTCATATAAAAATTCAATTTATTGAATAAAGTTTGTTTGTTTAAAAAAGATGATATTCAGTGAGGATCGATCTACTCCACCCCCACCTTTCTCAACTCATTATTTCCGTAAAATGTAGGGAAATACATCAACTCCGCCTTGGCCGGATTTAAGTGATATTCCCCCGAATATCTTGGGTCCAATTCGATCTTAAAAGTATACTTCCCTTTCGGCATTTTCTTACAGAAGATCGCCGTTTCATTCTTAAAATACTCTCTATGCACTTCCACCCCATAATACGACTGTCTTTTGGAAGCATAAGAACAACCCGCAGGTATCGGCACATTGATCATCACATAATCCGATTCCTTTTTCACCTCTACTTCTGCAATTAGCGTAACATTTTCCCCTGCTTCTAACCTATCGTTTTCGATGCCTTCAAAATGAGTATTGACGATAAAATCATCGGCTCTTCTCTCAGGGTTTTCATCCCAATAATATTGATAGGAACTAAAATACACAGGGAAAGTCCCTTCTTTTTCAATAGTTATTTGATGTACATTTTCTAGCGTCTTTTCGTAAGGGAATTCCGATACTGTTTCCTGAATATCTCCAGAGATTACTAGTTTGGTTGATCGTTCTTTTCCATCGGCATCCAACAAATCAGGTAAGATCGTTTCTACCACATTCGCTGATGAGTACGTATTGCCCCAATTTCCTTCCGATCGTTTTTCTAAAAGATAATTTCTCATCTTTTTCAATTCAGAAGAATGGTCATTTACCGAGTCTAATTTTAATATTTGATACACCAACAAAGTATTCTGCACATCATTATTTACAATTGGGTTTCTCCACGTATAATGGTATTGCTTTGTGGTATCCGAGTAAAAGTAATTTCCAAAAATAGTCACTTGCTTAAATGCAGCCACCGTATCCATTGAATACGATAAGCTACTTTGAGCCTGTACCTTCATCAATTGTAATTTCTGATAAAGATCTAGTTTACCCATCTCATAAATTTCATCAATCCATTTTTGATAATCGACTTTTGCATTTAACAACGATAAAGTTTCAATAAGTGTAATTCTTTGATGTTTCGATTTAGATACTGCCAATCGATAGACTAAATCATCAGTGATGACCTCTTTATCTATTTCGACCTTAAAACCTAAACGTTCAGCCTCCTGTAATGCCTCAAGTACATGTTGAGTAATCCATTGACTACTTGCTGAATTAGGCCACCATCCCCATCTATATTTCTTATCTGCTCTTTCTACTATCTTTTTGATGATCCTTTTAATATCACCCTCTTTTTTATACTTCTTCCCTTTAAACTTAGCGATCTTCATCTGCGCTAAATGTGCTTTGAGTTTTGAAGCCAATTGTTCATTACATAAGTATCGATAAGAAATTAAAGAACGGACTTCATCTTCCACTATATTTAAGTAATCTGATGTCGCATACAATTGGACTTTACTCTCATTATCATCAAATGATAATTGAATAGTGGTGTCTCCATCCAAAACAGAGAAAGTACCCTTAGCTTTTTCCAGACCTATTGGGAAAACAGGAATACTGCGCTTTTCTCCATCAAAATAACCTGATGAAGTATTGATTGTATATTTTAAATGAAGAGAATCAGCTTTAGAAGTCACTGATACCGTATCGATATGAATGTCTTCAATCTCCATTTCTTTTTGAATGATATTTTGATCATCTACAGAGAAATCAACAGATACATTGACTGTAGACGGTGAGTAATTTAAAGTTTTACCCAAAACCATTGCCGTATCCCCTGCCACCAAGAATCTTGGTAAGTTCAATTGAGTCATCAACGGTTTATACGATTTAATAGCACTTGATACTTGACCGGTTTGCTTTTTATTATTCATGGCCAAGTAGTGGGTATCCCATTTCGTGATATCATCAGGGAAAACTACTTCGAACTTCACTTTTCCATCTTTATCGGTGGTTAATTGAGGTTGCCAGAAAGCATTATCACTAAAGTTATCTCTTAGGGAATTTGTCGCATCACTTTGTACAATTAACTGATCTTCGACTTTCTTATCCTCTAGCTTTAAGCCCATTTTTGCGACTTCTTCATCGGACATACTAATAATCATCACTCCATGTACTGCTCGAGTACCGTATATTCCTCCCGCTTTTTCAGCACTAAGGATTTCAATAGAAGTAATATTATTTTTATTTATACTTGCGAAGTCCCCGGTAAATACTTTTCCATTAATGATGACCAATGGTTCTCCTGATTTAGCTGTAGAAGAAACACCTCGAATAGTTATATTTGGACTACTGCCAGGAGTAGCATTCACGCTAACTCCAGCTACTTGACCATACAAAGACCTTGAAGTCACTGAACTTACAGATCCAGTAATTTCATACTTTTTCTGAGTACCATAACCAATTACAACAATTTCGTCTAGTTGTTCTAAAGAAGGTTCTAAAAGAACATCTATTGTGCTTCTATCCATAAGGTCTATTTCAACAAACTCATAACCGATGTAATTAAATTCTAAGATACCAGAGTATGGCGTTCTAAGCTCGTAATAACCATCAAAATCTGTTGCAGTACCATAAGTTGTTCCTTCTATCAAAACGTTTACCCCTGGTAAAGGCTCGTTGGTATCTTTTTCTAAAACATAGCCAGAGACTACTTTCCCTTCTCCTGTATAGCCATATTCTCGTTGGTAACTCTTAGTGATGCTTTCGAGTCTTTCTTGTTTTTTATAGTAATTCTGTGAAGGTTCAAAGATAATTTTTTCAATTATTTTACTTACCTCTTTACTGAAATTGTCTTTCTTAAATTCTCTAGGAAAATCAAAAGAGTAATAATTAATACCATCTTTTTTAACCCAAACTTCGTCTTCGATATGGTATTTTTCTCCATTAAAAAATAAAATCAATTTATAGCCTCCTTCTTCAAGGTTACGTATCGAATACTCTTTTTTACCTCCCTGATACACCCTTATAAAATTGATGTCATCATTTTTCATCATGACTACATTCAATAGTAAATCATTCTTCCTCTCCCCGTAAGTTTCCAGTTTAAAATTGAGTGTACCTTTACCTTCTTCAGTACTACTAGGATTGCGATATGTTGGGATTTTTATTTTCGAAAGTGCTACCTCTTGTTCCCACATTTTATTGATTTTCTCCAAGGTGTATACCTCATCATCTAATTGAAAATCCCAATTATCTAAGCCAAATTCATATCGTTTAACTTCTCTCATTTTGAGAAGCTGATTACCAAACTCAAATTCAAATTGATAATCTTGATTAAAATGAGTTTCATATTCATTGATGAGATTAAACTTATAGTCACCTAATACAGGACCTGTGGTAAATCTTTTATTTTTAGATTTTGCCAAAGATGTTCCCAATAAATGTAGCTCATCATAATTCTCAAGAAAAGCATATTTACCATTAAAGGTATTTCTAAAAGAGAATAGATATCTCTTTAAATTATTCTCTTCTGAAGACGTTGGAAAGGTTAACTTTTCCCTCACTTGAATACGCTCATTTCCATGTTCATTTGCCGCACTGATAATCGTTTTCTTCCCTTTTTCGAAATAAACCGAATCAATGTGTATTTCTTGTCTTTCTGTTCTGATTCTAAGATTGTGTTTTCCACTACTCACTAAAATAGAATAGGGTTTTGCAACACTCGTGAAAGAAAAATAAGCAGGTTTACCATCTACATACACCACTTTGATAGGTTCTACTTTTCCATTATTTGTAATGAAAGGTGCAAACTGAGTCACACTATCTTCTACTGGATAGGAAGTATAATACATACTGTCGGATGGATAAAGAAATTGATAGTATTCGATAGAATCTAAACCAGCCAAAGCATTCCAAGTAGGGTAATCCATTGTTAATGAGCAATTATTAGTTTCTATATCATTCACAGAAAAATTATTGATCAATTTTTTATCCTTTTTCCTTTTTGATAAATCATTTAACTCAGGAGCTTGTGCATCGAACTTATTCGTTAAAGAATAAGCCGTCACATCCACATTCTTTACAGGTTTCCCTTTATAATCTGTCACCAACACTTCTATTTCTGCTTTCTGACCAGGGTAAATTAATGATGGTTCCTTTACTTCTACATTTAGTTTTTTCTCAGCAATAGGGATAAGATAGTTTTCAGTTTTCATTTCTCCTCCCCACAAATAATTCAGCATGATGTAGTAGTTCTGGAGATGAGCAGCCTTTTTCGCATAGTTTAGACTATCTGAATATCCCTCTGCCTTTTTATTATTCTTCTTATAAATATGATAATCGAAGGGTAATTTTCTAGGGTTATCGATTTGTATAAAAACGGAATCTGATGTTCGATGCGTATAACAAGACAACATTGGAGACTCTTGGTGCAATCGTAAATAACTAGAAAGACTATCATTTTTCATCTTATAATCTGAATAGTAAGAAGACACTGCAGTAGCAAACGGCAATTCTCCTTCAAAAATAGAGGTCTGATTTCCGAAGTTATCGTAAGCCGTTATTTCTACTTTCTCTGCTTTTGATTTCCCGTTCTCAAAATAGTCGAAGTGAATAGAATCTGCCTGAAGTGATATATCAAAATACTTTTCTTTTGAGAAGTAATGAAAGTCTCTTTTCTCAATAATGTTTTCATTATCAGAAGTAAACATTTTCACTTTGACCGTATACTTCATATTCACATTCTCAAATAAACTATCTGGAATGATAACCTCTGTTTCTCCTTGAGGCTTCAGATCTTTTTTTATGGATGTAATTTTATTTTTGATAAAGACAGAGTCATCAAAATAATTCAACACATTACGACTAATGACATCAATTTCCACTCTCGCATCCATCAACTGTAAATCGTTCTCATCAGTCCCTTTGATGTACATTTTCAGATCTTCTCCTTTGTATTGTTTTTCTGAATCTGTTCGAACATGCAGCTTATTTTTCCCTAACTCATAGTCCTCAAAATAGAAATATGTCGACAGAAACTCATCTTCATATTCCGTTTCAAGCGATAGCGTATATCGTTTATCTAAAGTGAGGTTTAAAGAATCGAGAGGAAATTCAAAGCTATACCCGCCTTTAACATATGGGACAATCATTTTTACGGGCTTTTTATTCGATGAACGATAACCATATCCATCCCTAATAAAAAGATGTACATTTCCTTTAATTGGTTTTCCTTTTTTATTCGTAATAAAGGCCTTGAGTTTTAAAGTATCTCCTGGCTTGTACTTTGGTTGACTTAATGTAAAATAACCGTGATATTTTTTACTGTAATAACTTCCTCCATTACAGTAATAGTCATCGAATATGCAGGCGACCCTCTCGAAGGTTCGTATCGAAAAGTATTTTATTCTACTTATGGTACCATATGTTCCACGTCTGAAAATCGATTTCACCCCATCAACGGGAATATGTATGATAAAATTGACAGGTATTGTAACATACTTTAAAGGTGAACGGAACAGAACATTATTAATACCTCTTCTAAACCTAGAGTACTTGATATCTTTCTCTAGATTTCGATAAGTAGTAAATCCTTTATAGGTCACTTCTAATAATCCCTTTTTATCTGATTTTTTATCTACAAATGCTTTTAGTTTTTTATCAAAACGAAGTGTTTTATTTTTCACTTTCACTTCTGCATCTGTAACCAATGCACCGTTAATATCAAATAACTGAACAATAAGATCCGTGCTGTTTTGTACTATAAATACATCAAGATTTTCTACAGTGACTACACTCGATTCCAACTCTCCACCTTTCGCAAAAGCATAGAGATAATGACCTTCAGGTAGGTTTTTAGCATAATATCCATCGGTGGCAAAGGAGTCTACTAGGGTATGAAAATAGGTTTCATCAATTTCAGAGACTCCCTCTTTATAGATTGTTTTCGCTTCCTCTTGGGAAAGCTGAAAAACATAGGTATGTACACTTGTTTGTCTGCTCTCTAAAAGTTTTTGCCCCCATGTAGATTGACAAAAAATAAAAAAAGAGAATAAAAAAAATAATCTTTTGATGATTAAAAAAATTGATTTCATAAGTTAGTTTGCTTTTTGAGAGTAAGCTTGTTTGTTACCTTGTATTACAATTTATAAACTTATATTTTCTAATCAAAAGAATTCATAAATACTATACTTTCAATAGATTATAATTCAAAATATCAATCCTCAAAAAAATACCTTGTACCCCCTCTTAGAAATTAAAGTGTAATAATTACGTATTATTGTAGTAATATTGAAAACCACTTTATTTCCAATTTAAATTATCACCAATTATTATTAAAAAATGATGAATTATTACCACGATGTATGAAATGAATGAACACTATTACTACGACTAAAAATTTCTAAATAGCATTCTGCGGTAATCATCATTCACTTAATTATTTGATAAGAATACGACACTTTTTTGCTACTTATTTTTCTATTCTACTAAATAAAGCAACTGCATTTAAGGCTAGGAACTTCTTATCACCACTATTAATAATAATTGATGATGGAACGTTTATTAACTAAAAGCTTTCACATAAAAAGAATCTTACTTTTTGTGTTGATTAGCTACTTCACACACGCTCATGTAATGGCCCAGTACAATGGTGAAATGGGCCCAACAATGACCACCCAAACCTGGCCTGCAGGTACTTTCTTGGCCCACTTCCCTGAAGGGGACAGAATCAACACCTATCACAGAAACTATTTAATGATTGCCGGACAGGCCGGTACTGGAATTTGGGATGTCTCTAGTCCAACTACTCCTAAAAGAATACAATTCGATGAAAGAGCCAACAACGGTCACCGATGGTGGAAAATTAACGACTTGTATTGGAGAGAATATTCGGTACCACAAACCGATGGTACTGGATATAAATATTTAGACATGTCGAACATGTTAGATCTAAAGCCTGTTACTACTTCAGACGTTTTATACACTGTTGAATCTGGCAACCCTCATTACGACAAACTAGAAACTTTTCCTCATACTATCGATGGTAACCGAATCTACGATATGAGATCGGGTGAGTTCCTTGGTACAATGCCTGAAGCCATCGCAAAACCCGATATCGTGATGCGTATAGGTAATTACGTTTTCTATATCCCACAAACTGGAGCTATGAGTGTTTACGATTTTGGAGATCCAACAAACGTAAAATTCCTAGGCTCTTTTGGAGGTGATATTCCCCACGAACAATACAGTACTGGTATACAAGTATGGCGAAATAATATTATATACATGAGTGGTAACGAAGCAGTAAATAGTATGGTGGGTTTTGATATCTCAGACCCAACCAACGTAAAACATGCATTCGATTTATCATCAGACGAAATAACACTTGGACGCTATATGATGTTCCAAGATGAATACGGATTTTCTGGAAGATTTGACCGTGGGGTGAAATTCAATTTCGAAACTATGAAAGTAGAACTTGAGTTCACCCCAGCCTCAGACGACGAGGTGCTACAGTTTATCGATAACCAATGGATGCCCCTCGGACATATATTGGTGGCAAGTGGAGATGGTAAAACTACCATATTTTGTCACCAAGATGGTTTGGATACTAAACCTCCAACAGTTGGTTTTCAATTCCCTGCCGCAGGTGCAACCAATTTACCTGTGACCAGTACTTTGGGTTTCGTTATCAACGAGACTTTACAAGATATTACGCTAACTGACAAAACAATTCAAGTTAGCCCTCTTGGGGGAGCTCCTATTGCAGGAGATGTGACGTCTACATCCTATAATGTAGTAAATTATGCTCCAAGAGAGGCTTTACTTCCTAACACAACCTATGAGGTGAAATTTATAGAAGGCGGTATCAAAGATGCTGTGGGTAATGGAATGGAAGAATACATTTTTTACTTCACAACTGGCGGTGATGCATCAAATAAATCTCCTGAAATATCTGCTATCGATATGGATATAGCTTCTCCTTTACTTGCTGGTAATAAGGTGAATTTTACAGCTGCTGCTTCAGATTTTGAAAATCAGACCATGTCTTATAGATGGGATTTTGGCGATGGTTCACCTCAGACATCTTGGGGAAGTGAAGCGGTAAGTCATACTTATGCATCAGCAGGAAACTACACTGTTCAAGTGCAAGTATCTGATAATAATGGTGGTTTTTCTGTAAAATCACTTCATGTAAATGTTATTACTGATGTACCTCTTGAGCTTCCAACACAATCATCTCCTATTCTAGTTGATGAACTAAAAAGAAACGTTTGGGTGGTTAATCCAGATAATAATTCTGTCAGTATTCTTGATGCTGATTTAATGACTTTTGTGAAAGAATTACCCGTATCAACAGATCCTGTAAGCATTGCAATGGACGGCAACCGCAAAATTTGGGTGACTTGCCGGGATAATGACAAAGTTTATGTAATCGATGCTGATACAGAAGTGGTCGATCAGATAATTAGTTTACCAAGAGGAACATCGCCTTTTGGTGTAGTGTTTGACTCAGATGGTTCTAGAGGTTTTGTTGCCGGATATGGTAGCGGTAAGGTGATCGAATTATCCACCGTAGATTACTCGATTACTCAAAGCATAACAGTTGGATCCACTCCAAAAGCAATGGCAATAGATCCAACTACCAATACGCTTTATGTAACTCAGTTTATCTCACCTCAAGACCAAGGAAAAGTGTGGGAGATCGATTTAACCACCTTTTCACTAAATACGGATATTGCTTTACCTATTGATGATTTTTCTATCGATAACGGTAATCAAGGTAGAGGTATTCCTAATTATATCTCTGGTATTAGTATTCACCCTAATGGAGGGAATGCATGGACGGTTGGTAAAAAAGACAATGTACTTAGAGGAGGAATGAGAGATGGAAAACCACTTACTTTCGATAACTCAGTAAGAACCGCTATTTCTCATTTAGATCTTGGTTTATCATCAGAAATTCTTGGCGATCGATTGGATATCGATAATCATGGTCAGCCTTCATCGGTTATACATACACCTAATGGAAACTATGTTTTGGTGACGATGCAAGGCAATAATCATGTAGTAGTAATTGATCCTAAAAAGGGATTGGAATTACTACAAAAGGATGTTGGGCTTGCACCTCAAGGGATGGTATTTGATAAAGTCACTAACAAACTATTCGTCAAAAACTTTATGGATAGAACTGTTTCTGTCTTCGATGCCGATGCTATGGTAAAGAACGGTAATCTTCAATTAGAAGAATTGGCAACAATCTCTACAGTGACCACCGAATTACTTACAGCTCAGGTGCTAAAAGGAAAACAGATTTTCTACGATGCTTCCAATCAGAAAATGGGTAGCGATGGGTATATTAGCTGTGCTTCTTGTCATAACGACGGTGCGGAAGATGGTAGAGTTTGGGATTTTTCTGATCGTGGTGAAGGCCTTAGAAATACAATCACTTTGAAAGGTAGGGCTGGTACTGCACACGGTCCTGTTCACTGGTCTGCTAACTTCGATGAAATTCATGATTTTGAAAACGATATCAGAAATAATTTCAACGGACAAGGATTTATGACGGATGCTGATTTCCATGATAAAACAAATGCACTCACTTTAGGAACTCCAAAAGCAGGCCTTTCTCAAGACCTTGATGCATTAGTAGCTTACATCGAATCGTTGGATGGTTTTGCTTCTAGTCCTTACAAAGAAGAAGATGGAACGCTAACCGCAGATGGACTTGCAGGAAAACAGATCTTCCAACAATTAAAATGTGCTAGCTGTCATGGTGGAGATCATTTTACAGATAGTAATTTAGGCATTCGACACGATGTCGGTACTCAAAATGCCAATAGCGGAAACCGATTAGGAAAAGATTTATTGGGTATAGATACTCCCACCTTAAGAGGCGTTTGGAACACTGCTCCTTATCTACACGACGGTTCGGCACTTACTTTAGAAGATGTTTTCCTCTCGAAAAACCCGACGGATGGACATGGAGCTACTTCTACTTTAAGTCCTAAAGAGATGGACCAACTGATCAGTTATCTAAAACAAATTGATGGAACAGAAACGATCTCTGATTTGCCAGAAGTTTCTCAAATTGTTTCTCCTGCTAATGGGCAAGTTATTGATAAAAACAAAGAGATTCCATTAGAAATAAGTAGTGCTTTACCAGACATCACTAAAGTAGAATATTATGTTGATGGAGAGTTAGTAAGTACTGTAGAAACAGCTCCTTTTGTAGGGGCATGGACTCCTGTAGTATGGAAAAACTACAAACTCAATGCTCGTATTTTCTATAATAATGGAAATACCTCATCACTTACTCCAGAAATTGAAACTACCTATAAAGGCGTGATAGATGTGATGTTTATTGTTGGAGATAAAAACCTATCGGCAGACGATTTACTTATCAAAAATAGAATTCAGCAACAGTTTGGTTTCAATGTTCATGTTTTTGATGATAACGACGTTTCTGGACCAACAATGACCAATGCCTACGATCTCATTTTAGTGTCATCAACAGTAGAGCCAAGTATCATTGGACAAAATATCGAAAGAACGATTATTCCTGTGATGACTTGGGATCCATTCATGTACAATAAACTTGGATTGGCCGATGGAGATCTCGACTTAGGTTATGGATTTACCACCAACGGTCATGCAAAAGCTAGTATAGCTAATTCACTTCACCCAATTGTAAGCGGTATTTCGGCCGCAGATTCTGTAGAACTATATAGCGTACTACAATTCTTACCCTTTGCCAATGTTTCAGTAGAAGCAACGGTAATATTAGAAGCAGAGGGTCAACCTATATTATTTGGATATGATCAAGAAAGTGGAATCGCTTCTTCGAGAAGGTTGGCCTTCCCGCTTCGAGATCAGTTTATGCACCTTTTCTCAGAAGATGGATGGAAAATGTTTGACGCAGCTGTTATTTGGACATTGCATGGTGGAGATGCTGACACTCCTGTTAAACAACTACCCGATATTTATTTCACATCGCCAACAGACAACGAATTGGTCAATGCTCCTTTAAAAATCTTCTTCGAAACAGAAAATTGGTCGTTACCTTCGACAGAATATAAACTCCGATTTAAAATTGATGGAAGTGATCGCGGTTTAATTACAGAAGATAGCGTATTTCAAGACAATTCGGCCTTATCAGAAGGTCCTCATTTACTTACTTTCTTAATGGAAAGAAGCGATAATTCAGCTACAGACATTACCGATTCTATCTGGGTGAATGTCACGAATGATCCCTTGCCAGAAGGACCTACTGCTATATTTAACTCACCTTCCAATGGTGGGTATGTTGGACCAGATTTCGATATCAGATTCTCTCTATATAAATTTGATATTACCCCTGACGGACCACATGTCGATTTATATATTGATGATGTTTACCATTCATCACATTATACATTGGCATCCATTCCTATCACTGCACTTGCAGGGGGAGATCATACCTTAAAATTGATATTGGTAAATGCCGATGGTACCAATCATGGCTTAGAAGCAAGCATCACTATTACAGTCGATCCTTTATTTGCCAATATGCCTCAAACACCTTTCAGTATTCAATACAGAGATAATTCTGCAGGTGTACTTACACAGGAACTAAAACCAGTACTTCGAATCCATAACGATTCTGCTGATGCTGTGCTTCTGGATGATTTTACAATCAGATATTGGTTCTCGAACGAAGAAGTCGCACCAATGAGTTTTGGTACCGATTACAGTAGTGTAAAAGGTGTGAGTGGAACTTTCGCCACTTATCAAGGTGAGCAATTCGTAGAACTTGGTTTTGCTTCTTCAGGAATGTTGAATGCCAAATCTAATACCGGTGAGATACAATTGAGAATGCATCAATCGGGATATCAAATGAACGATCAGAGCAATGATTTCTCGTTTAATGCAGCTCAGACAAGCTTTGGCCCTAATGTAAAAATTACTTTATACAGAAAAGGAGAATTGGTGTGGGGTATTGAGCCCGTGAATGTCAATCAACCACCTAAAATACAATTAGTCACTTCGGCTACAGAAGGAAAAAGTCCTTTAATTGTCGATTTCGATGCAAGTGCTTCTTCAGATCCCGAAGGTACCTCTCTAACGTATTTATGGGATTTCGGTGGAGGAATTACTAGTACTGATAGTATCACATCTTATACCTTCACAACAGTAGGAACCCAAAGCGTGACATTAACTGTTACCGATGCTGATGGCCTATCTTCCAAAGAAGTAATTGATATTAATGTATTGCCGGATCAAGTACCTCCAATAGCTAAAATAGTTACTGACGTAAGCAGTGGAGAAGCTCCTTTGGTAGTCTCTTTCGATGGATCAACATCAAGTGATATGGATGGAGTGATTGCTTCTTATTTATGGGAAATTGATGGAACAACAGTAACTACTGCACTCACGAATTATACTTTCACTCAAGTTGGAAATCAAAAAGTATATTTAACAGTTACTGATGATAGCGGGCTAACATCAACGGATTCTATTACTATCTCTGTACAAGATGCGAATCAATTACCGACAGCAGCATTTACTTCTTCTGTCACTTCAGGCTTTGCCCCTTTGACAGTCGATTTTGATGCGAGCACCTCTTCGGATCCAGATAATGATCCTTTGACTTACACTTGGGATTTTGGTGGAGGTTCTCCTGCAACAGGAGTCACTGCTTCTGCCACTTTCGGTGTGGGTGTACATGAGGTCACTTTAACCGTAGAAGATGGTCGAGGTGGAACTGCAAGTATTTTACAAACCATTACGGTTGATGCTAATCCAAATGCTCCAAGTTGTGCTTTCGGAACTCCTTCGGCAACAGCAATTCCTGATTTATCGAACGTGACCTACGAACATATCTATGTACTTGGAAATGATTCCTGGAATCTAGATCAGGTAAAAGATGCAACTATTAACTGGAGTTTAGCGAATAATGGATTATGGCAATTCTCTCTTAATACAAGCAATGGAGTACCAAGTTGGTGGGTTGATCTAACGTCTAGTATCACCCATACTTTGGCCGATGCACAGCCAACACTTACGTTTACCTCTTCAGGAATACCAGAAATGGACGGTACTTACTATGCTACTATGGAAGGTAATGATTTCGTATTGGTGGAAATCACTGGTAAACAAACCTTGTATTTCACGAATAGTGCAACTGCACCTAGTTGTGGAAATACTGCAAATGCCAGAAAACGTGCGACTCTAAACTTAGAAGAAGAATTGAACTTGAAAGTCTATCCTAACCCATTCTCGACATCGATTTATATCGAAGCGATAGAAGGTTTAGAAGAAATATGGGTTTACGATTTAGTTGGTGTGCTTAAAAAACATATTCTTTTGGAATCAGATCAAAAAGGTCTGATCGAATTGGAAAATAAATGGGCCAATGGATTATACATCATAAGGATGAAAGTCGATGGTCAGTTTATAGATAAGAAAATTATCAAACACCAATAACTAACTACAAAGGGAATCAGATTAATTTCTGATTCCCTTTATTTATACACTCCACTCGTAAAAGTTTGACTCGGTATTTAATGTAAATCCGGCTCTTGGATAAAGTTGGTTGCCTATATTATTCGTTTTTTCTGTTTCCAACATCACAGCACAGGCGCCCGTTTCTACTGCCAATTCTTTGCCTTTATCAAGAAGCTGAAGTGAAATTCCTTTTCCTCTATATTTTGGATCCACAAAAAGATCATTCAATAACCATAATTTTTTCATTCTTGTAGAAGAAAATAGAGGATACAATTGAGTGAATCCGGTTAATACCCCCTCTTGGTCGTCTACATAAATTATACTATCGTTTAATTCTAAACGCTCTTTTAAAAAAATTCTTGCTGAATTGATGTCTGATTCTTTTCTATAAAATACTCTGTATCCATCAAAAAGAGTGGTTAATTGTTCGAGGTCTTGAAGAGTTGCTTGTCTAGTCATTTTCTTAAAAGTTTATTTGATGAAAAATAGTTGAAAAAAAAACACCCAACTGACGAATCAATTGAGTGTTATAAAAATAAGGATATTTTATCTTCAATACCGAAAACTAGAATAAATCTTCGATAGATAAGTAACGCTCACCTGTATCATAGTTAAATGATAACACTTTGCTTCCTTTTGGAATCTCAGGTAATTTTTTCTCGATTGCAGCTAAAGAAGCACCTGTAGAAATACCTCCTAGGAAACCTTCTTTTAAGGCAAACTCAGCAGCCAATTGTTTCGCTCTATCGTTATTTACTCCGATAGCACCGTCAAGTAATTCCACATCGAGGTTACCCGGAATGAAACCTGGTCCGATACCTTGTAATGGGTGAGGTCCTGGGCTTCCACCACCAATCACAGCACTACCTTCTGGCTCTACTGCAAAAACTTTTAGTTCAGGCCAGAATTTTTTCAATACTTTAGCCACACCTGTAATGTGTCCACCTGTACCTACACCTGTAATTAGATAATCTACACCATCAGGGAAATCGGCTAAAATCTCTTGAGCTGTCGTTTCTTCGTGAACAGCTACATTGGCTGGATTGTCAAACTGAGATGGAATCCAAGCATTATCACTTGCTTCCAATAATTCTTGTGCTTTGGCAATTGCTCCTTTCATACCACCTTCTTTAGGTGTTAGCACTAATTTAGCACCATAAGCCGCCATCAACTTTCTTCTTTCGATACTCATCGATTCTGGCATCACCAAAGTAAGTGAATACCCTTTTACTGCAGCTACCATAGCCAAACCAATACCTGTGTTACCAGAAGTAGGTTCAATTATGGATGTATCTTTATTGATCACTCCATCTTTTTCTGCTTGGTTAATCATCGATAAAGCAATTCTATCTTTGATACTTCCACCAGGATTAAATTTCTCCGCTTTCATATATACTTCATGATCGCTTCCGAAAAGTTGGTTGATACGAATGATGGGTGTTCCTCCAATACTATCTAGGACGTTGTTATAAATCATTGTTGTTAGATTTTGGTTACCAAATATATTATTTCAATTTACTACATAAATATGGATTCAAAAAAGGCAACCGAAAGTAATTCAGTTGCCTAATGCAGAAAATTATCACTCAACTATAGTACTTCTACCACACTATCTAATTCCAATCTAGATTTAGCTGTTTTAGCAGGTTGGTTACCATCTTCTTCATCACGGTATCCAATCATTACCGCTACTAATGGTTGATAACCATCTAAACCTAAAATTTCTTTGTATTTATCGTTTTCGATGCCTTCCATAGGTGTTGAATCGATATTCATCGAAGCAATAGCAGAAAGGAAATAACCTATAGCAAGGTACACTTGTTCAGACATCCAATTTTGTACTTTCTCATCACCTTGTGGTTTTAAGAAATTGTTGTAGTACCAAACTGCACCCTCCGCTAAATATGATTCCATATTTTCTTCGAAATTAGCTGCGCTTTCGACTACACTGAAAACTACTACATGACTACCTTCAACTAATTTTTCTTCATTGAAATATGAAGCTTTTCCTAATTTTTCTTTCAATTCTTGGTTACCCACAATCGTAAATTTCCAAGGCTGAGAGTTAATTGAAGAGGGGCTGTATTGTAAAATCTCTTTAATTCTTTCGATATCTGCTTCACTTACTTTTTTAGAAGCATCATATTTTTTTGTTGTGTATCTTGATTTAGCGATGTCAATAAATTCCATAATTGTATTTTTTTATTTGATGATTGATTCAACGGCAATGAGTTTTATTTGTTTAAACAAATCATCAGGATTAAACTTTATTCACTTTATCATCAAAAGTTTTACATAAATTATTAATGCTACTATACTTTTGATAGTTACAAACATAAGTACCGTTGAAATAAGAATCAATAACGGGCAAAAAGGTTAGTTTAAATATTAACTTTTGTTTTATCTGAGTAAATTCAAACATCATTAAATAAAGTAACTATACTTTTGTTAGTTTCGTATATTTATATAATTATTGAGTATTAGAAGTACGAAATACTTCTGTTTATAAAAAACGTAGTATCATGAAATTTAAAGTAGACGATAAAGAATATCCTTGTTGTACAAGCCTAACCATGAAATACATTGGAGGTAAATGGAAGACTGTTATTCTTATTCATCTTAAAACACAACCTCATCGCTATAACGAATTAAAAAAAATTATATCGACTATTAGTGAGCGAACTTTGAGTCTACAATTGAAACAATTGGAAGAAGACGGTCTCATTAATAGAAAAGTATTAGCTACAGATAAACCTCCATTAAAAGTAGAATATTCATTAACTGATTTTGGAAAGACTTTAATTCCATTATTAGATGCTATTTCATCTTGGGGTGAACAAGCCGCTAGTCTGGACGATAAAGTTGAAGTTATTGGATAATCAAAAAAACAGTCACTAAAAAGTGACTGTTTTTTTTCTGACTGATCTACGATAAGTTAATATTTCTCTCTTACTGCTGTTAATTGATATGGGTCGGTTATTAAACAAACTACTAGTTATCTTACTAAAGATATATATTTTGATCTGTAGGCATAAGCTAAGTATATAACCATACCTAAGAATACTGTCGCACCACCAATACCCGCTGGATCTAACGTAGCATGGAAAAGGAAAGCGTTAAAACCAATTGCACCTAATACAATTAGAGTGATAGGTACTTGCTTCTTTATTGCTAACATTATACCTCCTACAAGTTCTAGAACACCTGCGATAGGTAAAATTCCCATCATCATTAATGAACCAAAAACTTGTGCTACTTGATCATTTGCAGGAGGCATTGGAATAAATTGAGCAAATTTGTTCGCTCCAAAAACAATCATCATTAAAGCTAATAAATAGCGAACGGCCATTGTTGCTTTTGATTCTTCAAATGTTTTCTCTTCTGAATTGGTTATTGCTTGAGTTGACATAATATTAATTGTTTTAACTTTATTTGTTTAAACAAATTTATTCAATTTACACCATCATAACAAGGATTAAACAATATTTGTTTAAACAATTTACGTAAAAAAACGGAATCCACACACTAAGACATTCTTAATCAGTTGATTACATTTGATATATGTTTATTTTTATGAGAGGTAAGAGGTAAGAGGTAAGAGGTAAGAGGTAAGAGGTAAGAAGTAAGAAGTAATTAAAATTGTTGGGATAACTTAATCAAACATTGGTCTTATTATTCCGAGGCGGTGGAACCCCTCGTTTCCATGAACTATTAGCTTTAGCTATAATGAGCAGATATAAATTTTAAAACACAAACAACTAACTACCAATCACTTATAAAATAATTTTATTTTTTTTCATCAAAGAATAGGGGTAACTAAATAGTGGAGGGTCATTACTATGAAAAGCGGTAAAGACGTCTATCGCAATTCAAAATATGATTCAGAAAAAAAAGAAATTAATATAAATATGAAAAAGTTATCCTTATATATCGTTTTATTTATCCTTGGTTTAACTACAACTTTTGCACAAAACGATTCAACTAAAACAAATCAGTTTACTGGACAAGTTTCTTTCTTATATCCTTTAGGTACAAATGGTACTAGAACTGATCAAGTAAACGATTTATCTTTTAATATTTTATGGGGCGTTAATGGTGGCGTAAATTATTTCGAATTAGGTGGTATCGCTAACGTTAATAAAGGAGATGTTAAAGGTTTTCAAATGGCAGGTATTACCAATGTTACCACAGGTGAAAATAAAGGCTTTATTGTTTCAGGAGTAACCAATTATGCTAATAAAGGGTTAGATGGGATGCAAATGGCAGGTATCAATAACTTTGCTAGAGAAAATGTGAGTGGTGCTCAAATTTCTGGTATTTCCAATGTGGCTAACAAAGATATGGATGGTGCTCAAATTGGTTTAACCAATACTACAAGAGGTAAAGCTACAGGTATGCAATTAGGTTTAATCAACTTTACAGATTCGTTAGTAGGTACTCAAATTGGTTTAATCAACGTGGTTTCATCAGGTGCTGAGGGTACGCCAATTGGTTTAATTAACGTAGTGAAAGATGGTTACTATGCTGTTGAGGTGAGTGCTTCAGAAACACTTTGGGCAAATATCAACTTCAAAATGGGTACTGAAAAGTTCTATACTATTTTCAAGGCCGGTTATTCAGAATATGATAGTAAAGTAGTAAGTAGTGTAGGTGCTGGTTTTGGTACTTTATTTAACCTAAACAAAACAGTAGGTATCGCATTAGACCTTTCTGCAAACCAAATTATTTACGATAACTCTTGGGATACTGGAAGCTTAAACTTATTAAGTAAAGCCGATTTGAATGCTCAGTTCCACATCACAAAAAACCTAACTGTTTTTGCTGGTCCATCATTTAATGTATATACAGTAGATCAAAAAGTAAATGGAGCAGAACAAGCAGGTACATTAAGCGTTCCAGAACATGCTTTCTATGACAAGACTTCTAGCCATGGTACAAGAACTGCTCTCTGGATTGGTGGTCAAGCTGGTTTGAACATCAATTTCTAATAATCTCAGTTTTTAAGTTAAATATACAAGCAAGGCAATTGGTCTAATTTGAGATCCAATTGCCTTTTTTAATTTCTAAAGTTTACTCTTATTTCATAATCAAGTATTTCTTTTTTTAGCCCTTTATTATTAAAAAATTGGTAATGCCATTCAATAAAAAATAGTATCATTTTGATATGAAAAGTTCAATAGTACGCCAAAAGAGGTTTTAGCACTAAATCAGAAATAGACTTTGCTTTTAGAAAGAAGTTATATTCTTATTTTAATTAATTTCTGAAGAGACAAAACAAAAAAACTAGACATTTGATATAATTGTTTACCCAAAAAATTAACCGTCTAAAGCTATGTATTGTCTTTGTTATATAAGTACAAGAAATGAAAAATTGAACGATGATGTTCTAAAGGAAATTTTAACCCAAAGCAGAATAAGTAATCAAAATAAGGAGTTAACCGGCCTATTGGTTTTAATGGATAATCAGTTTCTACAAATCTTAGAAGGAGAAGAAGAGGAAGTCAACAGTCTTTATAACAAAATCTGTAAGGATACAAGACACTCCTATGTCCAGAAAATTTACTCTGGTGAACTCGATAAAAGAAACTTCGCTTCTTGGGATATGGCATTCCATGAGATTCATTGGGAAGATCTGGAAGACGCTGGCTTATTAACTCAATACGAAAATGGAGGAAAACTTAGCGATTATCTTAAGGATAAAAATCATTATGTGATAGAATACCTGAAATCTTTAAATGGAATCGAAAAACTGCAATTAAATTTACCTAAATAAAAAATGGACGTAGTATCACTTCGTCCACATATATTTTATTTTCTTCTTAAGCAGCAGAAAGTGAAATTCTGAATGGTATCAAACGGTGTGGTATGATCTACTTCTAGCGTATTGATTAATTCAAAATCAGCATCAAATGTTTTGGACAATTGATCTACTGAGTATTGTTTGATTGGTATTCCACTACACTTCTTCGGCCCATTTTCCGAAAATGTACCAATAACTAACAAACCATCCGATTGAATACTTTTACCGACAATTCTTTTATACTTTTCTATATCATCCGCCTCTGTTAGAAAATGAAATGCGGCCCTATCATGCCAAAAATCAAATTTTTTATCCGATTCAAAAGTAGTCACATCACTTTCTATCCATTGCACTGCATTGGCCTTTTTGTCCAATCGTTGTTTGGCCCTATCCAAAGCTTTTTTAGAAATATCTAAAACGGATACATCAGTAAAACCTTTTTCTAATAAATGATCGACCAAAAAGCTATCGCCACCCCCAACATCAATAATAGAGGCATCTTTTGACAGCACCGATCGTTCTATAAAATCCAAAGATGTTTGAGGTACTTTCTGATACCAACTCACTTCTGTGATTAATTTTTTAGAATATATTTCTTCCCAATGTTGTTTCTTATTGAACTCTTCCATTAAAATCTGATGTTTGATATATGGTGTAAATAGGTTTGATAAAGATACAATTAATCTTAAATTCCTCACCTATTTACCTTTAAAGGAAATCATTACCAACTATTAAATGATTATTCACTCATTAATATTACGCTGATAATCAATTAAATATTTAAATGAAAAGCTAGATTCTTAATATTAATCATCTTATTTTTCATTAAAAAGCATTTAATTTGTATTGACTGTGTGTACACCTACACGGTTATTACAACTAGAAAACATATATACATAAGCATTTATATCAATCGTTTCATGGAACTAAAACGAGTATTTGATTTTATTGACCAGCAAAAATCGCTATACGGTGGTTTAGAGGTGTGTTTTGCAAATAAAGTAAACGAAGAATGGGTTACTTACTCTACTGAAAAGACATCTAATATTCTATATCAATTAGGTAGTGGCTTATTACGTTACGGCCTAAAGAAAGGCGATAAAGTAGCAATTGTTTCGGAAAACCGTCCTGAATGGAATTTTGTAGATTTGGCCTGTGCTCAAATTGGAGTAACAGTAGTGCCTATTTACCCCACCATTACAGAGGACGATTATTTATATATTTTCAATCATGCTGAAATCAAGGTAGCATTTTTAGAATCGCAACACCTTGTAAACAAAATCAGAAAGATTGATGAAAAGCTTCCTGAACTAGAAAAGGTCTATACCTTTAATGACGTAGAAGGAGAAACCTCATGGAAGACTTTACTTTCTGCATCGGAAGAAGAAATAGCTAACATTGATAAGATCAAAGACAGCATTCAAGAAGAAGATCTTTACACTATTGTCTATACCTCTGGTACGACAGGCAATCCTAAAGGAGTGATGCTTTCTCATAGAAATGTGGTTACGGATGCCATTGCTGCCGCAGAAACTCTTCCTGTAGATAGAGGGAATGCAAGAGCATTAAGCTTCTTACCCTTATCTCACGTATATGAACGTACAAGTTTGTACTCTTATTTATGTGGTGGTGTATCGGTTTATTTTGCAGAAAATGTAGCAAAAGTAGCCGACAACTTGAAAGAGGTAAAACCTCATGTTTTCTGTACGGTTCCTCGTCTTTTAGAAAAAGTATACGATGCTATTCTTAATAAAGGAATGGCCACAAAAGGTTTAGCAAGGGCTATTTTCTTTTGGTCATTAAACTTGGGACTGCGTTATAATCCAAGAGAGAAACAATCGCTTTGGTACCGTTTCCAACACTTTATTGCCGATAAATTGGTCTTCAAGAAATGGAGAGCAGCTTTAGGTGGTGAAATTAGAAATATGAACGTAGGTGCTGCAGCACTTCAACCACGATTGATTCGTTCTTTCTGGGCTGCAGGTATTAAAGTATGCGAAGGTTACGGTATGTCTGAAGCGGCTCCTGTAGTTTGTGTGAACAGAGTAAATCCGCAAGACATGATGATCGGCACAGTCGGTCCTGTTCTAAATGGAATTGATGTTAAAATTGCACCTGACGGAGAGATCTTGATTAAAGGTCCAAACGTGATGATGGGCTACTACAAACAACCCGAATTGACGGCCGAGACGGTTGTAGATGGTTGGTTACACTCTGGAGATATTGGCGAATTAATTGATGGAAAATTCTTAAAGATCACCGATCGTAAGAAAGAATTATTCAAGACTTCGGCTGGTAAATACATTTCTCCTCAGTTCTTAGAAAATAAACTGAAAGAATCGTTTTATATAGAACAAGTAGCTGTAATTGGCAGTAACCAAAAGTTTGCTGCTGCTTTAATCGTTCCAAATTTCGAAGCATTATCAAATTGGTGTGAGGAAAACAATATTTTTGAGGAAAACCCTCAGAAAGTGATTGAAAACCCTACTGTCTTGAAAATGTTCAAAAAGGAAATAGCTGCGGCCAACAAATCATTTGCTCGTTATGAACAAGTACAAAAGTTCAGTTTACTAGAAAATGAATGGACGGTTGATACAGGTGAAGTAACACCAACGCTGAAACCTAAGCGAAAAATCATCAACGAAAAATATGAAAAAGAGATTGAGGAGATTTACTCTTAATCCCTTCAATATCATCAAAATATAATGGATTAATTTGAATTTAATCTTTAAAAAGCCTGTGAGAAATCATGGGCTTTTTTTATTGACTTCATCCCTTCAAAAAATATTTTCATTTTTTTCTCATTCCTGGCAACTATCTGATAACAAATAGCGTATTACTAGCTCTCAACATAGTTTTGTGATGAAAAATAAATAAGCCTTCATCCAAAACTCATCTTAATTTATTCAAAGATGCCTAGTGATAAATTTGTCCTTTTAGGTAAGGAGATTAAAAAGGGAAAAGGTGCGGTACTAGAATTAGAAGTCGCTAAACTTCATACAAGAAACAGTCTGAAGGTTCCCGTAATTGTAGAAAGAGGTAAGAAAGACGGACCTGTGCTTTTACTTCTAGGTGGTGTACATGGAGATGAATCCAATGGGGTGGCTATTGTACGTGATATCATCAGAAAGAAGTACCATAAACCAAATTATGGTACCATTATCTGCATTCCTGTATTCAACGTTTTTGGTTACCTCAACTTATCCAGAGCTTTTCCTGATGGAAGAGATTTAAACAGAATCTTTCCTGGATCCAAAAGAGGTTCTTTGGCGAGTCAGTTTGCTTATACTTTTACCAAAGAAATTGCTCCATATGTCGATTATGTATTGGATTTCCACACCGGTGGTGCCGATAGAAGTAACTATCCCAACATTCGTTGCAACTTTGATGAGGAGAAAGAGTTTGAAATGGCCAAAGCTTTCGGTGCACCTTTTATGATGCACTCCAGCTACATACATCATTCTATTCGAGAAACCATCCATAAAATGGGTAAACCTATTATTCTTTTTGAAGGAGGGAAATCTCTTCACTTGGATAATGAGGTGATCCAATGTGGAGTGACTGGAGCACTTAATGTGATGAAACATCTTGGCTTACAAGAAGGTGAAATTGATATTCATCAACCTACCGTTTTCATCAAAAAAAGTAAGTGGTTGAGAGCTCCTTATTCTGGAATCTTCGAGTCGATGATTCAGAATGGAGAATATGTCACTAAAAAACAATTGATAGGTCGTGTATCAGATCCTTTTGGAGAATTTGAGAAGAAAATTTACGCTCCTTTTAATGGACATATTTTTGGATTAAATACTGCTCCAAACGTGTATAAAGGTGATGCCATCTTCCATATCAGTGTAACCAAATAAAAATGATATTGTCTGAACCACTATTCAGATGTTTTACTTTCATATAATTTGTGTCAGGACATGTAAGAGCGTTGCTTTGCGGCGCTCCTACCATTTTAATCATCTACCAATAATTTTACTTTTTTAGCAAGGTATTCCATACTAAACGGATGGATAATAAGTGATACTAAAACGATAAAACTCACGATATAAAATATCATTTCCGAGTTAGGCAGGTTGGATAAAATAGGAATCAATGCAAACACAATAGGTGTTGCTCCTTTTAACCCACTCCAAGAAATAAATATCTTTTTATTCATTGGTGTTTTTAAAGGCAGGTAAGAGATAAACACCCCTAATGGCCTTGCTATAAAGAATAGGAATAATGTTGGTAATATGGCTATTGGAATAACTTCTACCAAGTTTTCTGGGAATATCTGTAAACCCAATATAAGGAACATCACCGATTGAGCCAACCAAGAAAAACTATTGAAAAAGTGTAGAGAATTGTACTTGTTTTGGTAATCTAAAGTGTTTAATAATACCCCCAAAATATAAGCCCCAATCAATGCATTTCCACCCATCAACTGACAAATTTTCAAGAAGACAATCAGTGTACTGAATAATAAAATGGGTACTAAACCTTCCTCCTGGAAATGGAATTTCTTGAATATAAATTTGATGATATAAAAAATCACAAAAGATAAACCTACACCAACTGAGAGTTGCTGAACAAAGAATTGAATGTATTCCACATAATCAATTGGTAAATCTGGAGTTTTTAGAATACTGACAAAAATTAATGTAAGAATCATTGCCATTGGATCGTTAGTTGCCGATTCGAACTCCAATACCTTATCAGAAGCAAACTTTAATTTCATCTGTTTGGCTTCTAATACCCCAAAAACAGCTGCTGCATCTGTGGAAGAAACAATAGAACCCAACAATAAGCCCTCTAATAATGATAAAGGTGTAACAAATGAGGCAAATACACCCAAGGCCAATGAGGTGACTAAAACTCCTACATTAGAAACTAACAATCCTTCTTTAAATACCTTTTTGATATCCAATACTTTGGTATGCAATCCCCCCACAAAAATGATGAGTACTAAAGCCGCCTGACTAATAAAGTCGGTGAGAACAGGATTATCATATACTTCAAAAGAAGATTCCCCATTTCCTAAAAATAACCCCACACCTATAAAAATAAATGCCGCAGGTATCCCTAAGTTTTTACTCGGATTATAAAGTAAAATACCAATGATGATTAAAACAGCTAGCAATAGCGTCATCTCGCTTCCGATCATGTTGTAGTTATTTTAATTAGTGAATTTTTAGTTGAGCCTCTTTTTCTGAATTGGGTAATTTATGGAATATATAGTTCAAATTGGTTTGTTCAGTCATTTAGCTCTAATTTTTTAACGGAAAAAACGATAACAGGTATTCATTGATACCATTAAATAGTATTAAAAAAACAACGATCAAAGAAAATACGCCTTTCTTTGACCGTTGATAATAAGAATTTCTATAGCGATATAGATATCTTTTTATTCGGATTATTCACCACTAATTTTTGCGGTTGAAATTCTTCTATTGCATGCAAAGCAAAACCTTTTCCTGCTTCTCTATAAACATTAAATACTGCGTTAACTCCTATTTCTTTTAAAGGTGCTACCTGATCGGCATATTCAACAATCGCTGTAGACATTCCTTTGAAATTTTGCTTATACAATTGTTTTGCCCCCAACTCATTGGCATGATGATGAGGCATAGCAAAAAAGATTAATGTGATATTATTTAAGCTCTTCAACCGCTCCCAAAAATCACTATCTACGGCATCACCTTGAATTACATTTCTGCCTTCGGTTTTTTGTTTATCGACAGTATGATCGTTTACTTCAATTCCTAGAACAACATCTCCAAATTGTTTTTGCATTTCATCATAAACACCGGATCCAATACGCCCCATTCCTACTACCAATACTTTTGCCTTTCCAATGTCTATCATCTTATCCATTGTATTCAGGCGGCTGCTTTCACTTTTAAACTGAGACAATCCTAAATACACCTCATTACTCCAATTATTAATTGGTGCCGATATCAAGAAAGATAGGGAAACTGCAATGGCAATACTTACTAACATTTCTCCAGGTAACCATCCCATTTTGTAAGCCAAACCACCAACGATAAGGCCAAATTCACTATAGTTCATCAACATCAAACTACCGAAAACGGATGTTCTTACCCTGAAGTTAAAACGATCGAATACTTGAAAGTACAACCAGCCTTTGATGGGTAAGAGTATCACTAAAGCGATAGCAAATAACAAAGCATTTAAGGTCACTGAGGCAGTCAATCCAATATCAAGGAAGAAACATACCAACAACAACTCTTTGATGTTGAATAAAGCTTTCGATAATTCTGATGCTTTTTTATGGCTAGACATCATCACTCCCATCACTAAAGCACCTAGATCTGCTTTTAATCCTACAATAGAAAACAAGCCTGCTCCTACTACCAATGCCATAAATACTCCGAAAAGCACTAACATCTCCCCGTGTTCTACAGTATCTAAAATCCTAAAGAAAAGTGGTCGAATTAAAGGAAGGGTAAACAGTAATAAAGCCCATACTTCTGGAATTTTGCCCGAACTGACGGTCATGAACACTACTGCGAAGATATCTTGCATAACCAATACTCCAATAGCTAATGATCCATATACGGCATTCATTACCCCTTTATCTTGAAGTGTTTTAATGGCAAATACAGTACTTGAGAACGATAAGGCAAAAGCAATTAATACCAATTGCATGATCTCTAAATCTTGAAGAATGGATAGACCCATCCATTGCAGTGCCCATAATGCGGCTACAAAATATAGTGAACTGAGTAAATTATGAATTAAGGAACTTAACCAAATATGCTTACCTATAAGCATTTTGATATCTAACTTTAATCCAATGGTAAATAATAATAAAGTGACCCCTAAATCGGCTAATTGCTTAATTTGAGTGGTATCATCGATGCCAAAATAATGCAATAAGAAACCTGTTAATAGAAATCCTACTAGCGGTGGAAACTTTAATTTTAAGGCCACATAACCTGCGATAAATGCAGAGAGAATAATAATAATGTGTGTGGTCATATATAAAATCGGTTAGTAAATTATTTAGTTTTTAATCGCTACTGATTATATGAAAAAAACTTCATATTAAAAAGTTTAAAAATGATGTAAATAGTTAAATTTTAACCACTTATTTATCCACATTACCCAATTGAAGGAGTAATATATGAAATCAGTGTATTTATCTTAATATTACTACCTGATCTACTTTTTATAAGAAAAAAACTAATTATCATGCAAGCTAAACCAATCTTCATCATCACATTAATATTGGTTCTTCTTCAATCGACGAATCTATTTTCTCAAGTATCCTTTCAAAGTGGATATTATATCAATCTAGAGAATGATACTGTATCGTGTTATATCAAAAACTTAGATTGGAGAACAACTCCTCAAAAAATACAGGTAAAGAAGAGTTTATCTCAAACCGAACATCAAGTAGTTAAAAAAGAGGAACTACTTGAATTTGAAATTTATGGTGAACTGAAATATATCAAAGCAACCGTACCTGTGGATAGAACTTCCCAGTACACCGATGGTTTATCAGATTTTAGAAAGCCCGATTTTAAAACTGAAACCATATTGCTCAAAGAACTATTTAGCAATACTTATTCCTTGTATCTATTATCTGATAAAAACATCAAATATTTCTATTATAAGGGTAAGTATACTACTATTCAACCGCTTGTCTTTAAAGAGTATTATAATGAAAAGCAGTTAGTATTGAATAAGAACTTACAATATCAACAGGATCTCTACAATCTTTTCGAAGACAAAGGCATTAGTAGTAATTATGTGAAAGACCTTTCTTATTCTACTTCATCTTTAAGAAGATGTTTTCAGAAATTTGACCCTATTGAGAAAAAAGAAAAGAACGATGTCTCTAAAAAAAGCTTCAGAATAAATATCCGACCAGGGCTTTCAATTGGTAATTATATCGATGAACAGAAAAATAAATATAACCTACCTCTCGATGGTCCCAACAACTATGGCACTAAATTGAATTTTAAATTTGGTATTGAACTTGAAAAAGCCTTTTCTGCAAATCACTATAAATGGAGAATTTATGCAGAACCTTCTTACAGAAGTTATTCTTCGGCTATTGTTGTCAACGATTTAAACATCAGTATAGATTATCAATCATTTCTTATTCCTATAGGCCTTCGTTATTATTCTTATTTAAAAAATGATTGGGCGGTGTATTATAACGTTGGTGCTACTTTAGACAACCCAATCAATTCTTATGTAGATCATAATGTGTACACGGCTCCTACGACAATCCGTTTCAATATGGCCTATCACTTAGGTATTGGATTGAAACACAATGAAAAATGGGGCATAGAGTTTAGATATACCAAACATGGATCTTTAATTCATGACGCTGAGCAAATAGATCGATTTAAAGCATTTGAGATTAATTTGATTTATACCATCATTTGATTATGAGCGTTTATTTTCGCAAAAAAAGAGTCACCTTTTTATAGGTGACTCTTTTTTGAATATTATTAATCTATTTCTTCTCTAGATATCTCTGCATTAAATCTAATGAAGCCATCTTGAACTGTTCTTCATTACGTATTTTGCTTAACTGTCTAGCTTCATGTTCTAATAGATTCACTTTACTTGGTACAATGATAGGATTTCCATCTTTATCAACTGTATAATTAACCGTGTAAGAATTGATTTCATTAAGAAATGTGAAGTTAGAATTCGATGAGCTATGCATTGAAATTTCTGTGATATCGTTGGTTAAAAAATCAGCAAACTTACCATTATGAATAGTAGAAATACCATCAATAGAAAGTTTTCTAGGTAAGGATAATGATTCGTTTTTTTCAGTGCTCATAGAGACTCCAAGGTAGAATTCTGTTTTACCTTCTGAAGGTTTAACAACAGAATATCCGATAATATTTTCTACATTTTCTTTTTCAATATCATGTTGGTAAGGAGATAAAACAATATCGCTTTCTGTTATGTCAAAACCAAAAGAGTTATTAGCATATGGTTCTTTAAACGAATCATCTAAATTTTTTATTTCTGATACAAATCCACTAAAATTGTTATTTGTTACTTTCTCTTTACTTCCGACATGAGAAATATCTTCTTTATCTATATTTATATATTCATATAAAGTATACTCATGTGGCCCTTCTTCAGAAAGATATTTTTGATTACTAGAAAAACCCTCAACAAATTTTATTCCCTCATGCTCATAAGCAAATCGATGAAAATTACTTGACAACATCACTTTAGAAGGCACTTTTAAATCTGATTCTTCTATAAAAATAGTATCACCATCATTCATCATTTCAATTGATATCATTATTCCTTTTTCTTCATTTGTAACATGAACAGAATAACTCTTTACACTATTTAAATCTAATTCTGATACCCAAGAATAGTCTGTAGATCTAGTAATTGTGAGATAATCATAATTATCATCTGAAGTTAATGTCTCATCTATTTGTGATAGGTGTCTTTCAAATGATTTTGAAACGGCTACAACTACTGTTTTTTCATTGGCCATTACTCTTGATGGACGTACTATAGCATCTAATTTTAAACCTTCTCCTTGAGAATAGAATTCTTTTATTCTAATATATCTATAATCTTTAATATGATCCCATAGTGGAGATGAACCTTCAAACCCTGCAAAAGCTTCTACCACTTTGGTGTCAAACTCTACCAATTTAAAATCTTGTCCTTTAATCGATTTTGGTATTTCTATTATCTCATTAATTCCATTGCCATCTTCGTGTAAGAATTCAGTCACTGGGTTTAAATCTTTGTCTAAAACCATATAAGAAAATAATGCCTCTTTTATTTCCGATCTAGAAGTCCATTCCCCTTGAATTATCTCATTATAATCATTAAATGATGCAGAGTACCCTGCTTCAACAAAAATTAGAGGTAGGTAATTATCAACATCTACCTCAAGTTCTTTAGAAATTTCATTTTTTTCTAAAGTTTCATCACTCGAAAATTTCACAGTAGCTGATATTGTATAAATACCGTCATCAAGTTGTTTGGAATCAAAGATTACTTGGTGTTTGTCATCTTCAAAAGAATAGTCCGATTCTAGAACTTTATCATTAAGGGTAAAATAGATATCATCTATATTGATAATATCAGATGAGTAAGTTCCTAAATCTACCTCAATAGTATCTTTACCTCTTAGATAATCGAGTTCTTGGATGGACATTTCGGGTAAATTGATTTCTACCTCTTCTTCGATTTTTTCTTCAATCTCTTTTTTCTCAGAACAAGAAAAGAAAAGAGCACACAATAAAATAGTTATTGCTGACAGTCGTCTATTGTATAGCATTTGATTAAGTAGTTTTTGTAAAAAATTGAGAGCAAAGTTTTTAACTCAAAGTTCTTATAAAAATAAAAGAGCAAGATGTAACTTTAACATCTTGCTCTTCAATCTGATAATATCAGAGAATAAATGGGTAAAATAGATTAGTAAATAATCTTCGGCCCTTCTTTATTTACTTTAGAAACAAATTTATCGCTATCGATACCAATAGCTTTGAATGCTTCTACTTTTGCATTTGCAATTCTTTCTGCCTTTTCCATTCCCTTACATAAAGAGAAAACAGATGGTCCTGAACCTGAGATGGCTGTTCCCATAGAACCCGCATAAACTGCCGCTCTTTTTACTTCATCGAAGCCTGGAATTAACATTGAGCGAATAGGTTCAACGACTACATCTTGTAGAGATCTACCGATAAGATCGTAGTTTTCTTGCTCTAAACCAGCAATTAAACCGCCTACGTTACCCCACTGTCTTACTGCATCCGCCAAAGGCACTTCACCTCGAAGAATGTTTCTAGCATCTTTTGTGGATACTTCGATGTGAGGATGAACTACTGCACAGCATAATTCTTCCGGCACGTTCAACCTTACTACATCTAAAGGATCGTAACTTCTTACCAAAACGAAACCTCCATATAAAGCCGGAGCCACGTTATCGGCGTGTGCAGCACCACAAGCTACTCTTTCTCCTTCCATAGCGAATGGAAGTAATTCTTCCATACTCAAAGGATTATCAAATAGTGCGTTTACGGCAAAAGCACCTGCTACTGTACTTGCAGATGATGACCCCAAACCACTACCAAAAGGCATTTTTTTATGAAGAGTTACTTCAATACCTGCTTTTTCAGCTCCAATTTTTTCTAAAAACTGATACACTGAAACAGTGGCTGTATTTTCTCTAGGATTTCTAGACAAACGTCCTTCATCTCCTGTAATATCTTTAATAACAATACCCGGCTTATCGACTAATTTCATTTCGATTTCGTCGCCTGGGCTGTCTACGGCAAAGCCGAGGATATCAAAGCCACAAGCTACATTGGCTACTGTAGCTGGGGCAAAAGCTTTTACTTCTTTCATGACGTTATTCGTCCAAAGTGAGTAATAATTATTTTTAAATATAATGAGGACGAAGCATCGCCTCGTCCCCACTTTATAAATAAAGAAGTAAGTTATTTGATAATTAGAAATAACAACCTATTACTTATTACCTATTACTTCTTACCTATTTTCTAGTTGATTAAGAAGTTTCCAATGGTAATGATCTCTGCAAATACACCTGCAGCAGTCACTTCCGCACCAGCACCAGGTCCTCTGATCACCAATGGTTCGTTAAAGTAACGACGTGATTTGAAAACTACCATGTTATCAGAACCTACCAATCCGTAGAATGGGTGAGTGCTATCTACTGCTCTTAGTGCAACAGTTGCCTTACCTTCTTCATCAAGAGTAGCAACGATTCTAAGTGCTTTACCATCTAACTCTGCTTCTGCTCTCTTCTCTTCGAATAAGCCATTGGCTTTTTCTAATTCTACGAAGAAATCATCTACTGATGGAGCATCTAAACATGCTTGTGGTAAGATCGGTTCTACAGTTACATCAGAAGGTTCTAGATTGTACCCTGCCTCTCTAGCTAAGATCAAAATCTTACGGGCAACATCTACTCCACCTAAATCATCACGTGGATCTGGCTCAGTATACCCCATCTCTTTGGCTTGTTTTACCAAGTCAGAGAATTTCATACCTGCAGCAAACGTGTTGAACAAGTAAGAAAGTGTACCTGAAAGGATACCTTCAATTTTGATAATCTTGTCACCTGATCTACCTAAATCTTGAAGAGGACCGATAACAGGAAGACCTGCACCAACGTTGGTCTCATACAAGAATTTTACTCCTCTACGTTTTGCAGCTGCTTGACACTTCAAGTAGTAATCTAAGCTACTTGAGTTCGCAATTTTGTTTGGAGTAGTGATCGAGATAGAGTTCATCAAGATCTTTTCGTAAAGTTTTACAGCACTTTCGCCTGGAGTACAGTCTACGAATACTGAGTTTGGCAAGTTCATTTCGATCATTTTCTCCACGAACAATGCTGCATTCGATTCCTCTCCATCAGCTAGGATCGCCTCTTTTTCTAAAGAGATGTCCAATCCTGTATCACTAAATATCATTTTCTTAGAGTTCGCCGCACCTACTACGTTCAGTCGTAAATTACGCTCTGTTAGTAAGTATTCTGCTTGATCTCTCATTTGGTTCAATAGTGTACCACCAATCAAACCTAAACCTAACATGAAAACGTTCAACTCTGCCATATCCGACAAGAAGAAGATTTCGTGAAGGGCGTTTAATGATTTATTCAGGTGTTTTTTCTCAATCACTACAGAGACGTTCAATTCTGATGAACCCTGTGCAATTGCTGCGATGTTTACACCGTTTTTACCCAATGCACTAAACAGCTTTGCTGCCACACCTGGGCGTTCTTTCATGTTTTCACCGATAATGGCTAAAATAGAAAGGCTATTTTCTACCTCTACCGGATTTACTTTACCAGAAGCCATCTCATTGAAGAATTCCTCTTCGATAATCTTCTTACTAGCTGCTGCATCGTCTGGAGCAACGGCAAAAGTAATAGTATGTTCTGATGATGCTTGAGTAATCAAGATCATAGATACACCGCCTCTAGCTAATGCACCAAACAATCTCGATGATACACCCGGTACACCGATCAAACCACTACCTGATAAAGTGATTAAAGAAATATCTTTGATAGAAGAGATTCCTTTCACTGGCCAATCTTCCTGTCCTGATGTACTTGTTACCAATGTACCTGGGAAAGAAGGATTGAATGTATTTCTAATCCTTAATGGAATATTCTTTTTAATTGCAGGCTGCAATGTTGGAGGATAAATAACTTTCGCTCCAAAGTGAGACATCTCCATTGCTTCTTCGTAAGAAAGCTGCTGTAAAGAGAATGCTGTTGGTACTACGCGAGGGTCTGTAGTCATCACCCCATCAACGTCTGTCCAAATTTCGATTTCTTTCACGTTCAATGCTGCACCGAAAATTGCTGCAGAATAGTCAGATCCACCACGACCCAATGTCGTTGTTTCACCACTTTCTGAAGAAGCAATAAATCCAGTAACGATTTGCATTTTATCCGTCTCACCAAAATGTTTAGTGATCGCAGAGTTCGTCGTTACAAAGTCAACTTTTGCTCCACCGAATACAGCGTTCGTACGAACGATCTTACGAGCGTCCAGCTGTTCTGCTTCTACACCAATTTGAGTTAAGTATTCGGCAATAATGAACGATGATAAACGCTCGCCAAAACTTTGAAGAATATCTAGAGAACGAAGAGACAATTCTTTCAACAAGAAAATACCTCTCAAAATATCCTCAAGATCATTAAGTAATAACTTCACAAAAGCGATCGTCTTACTTTGTCTTCTTACCTCAATCAACTCGCGAATACAGGTCAAATGGGTAGACTCAATGTCTTTTAATAATGACTTATAGGTCTCATCTCCAGAAGCGGCTCTTTCGCCTACTTCTATTAACTTATTTGTGATGCCACTCATTGCCGATACGACTACGGCAACCCTTTGTCCGTTTTGTTGATAATCGGAAAGGATACTGGCTACTTGTTGGATATTTTTCGCACTTCCAACTGACGTTCCTCCAAACTTGAGTACTTTCATCCTTGTTCCTGTTCGCTAGTCTTAAAAAAATAAACAATTCGCAATAATTAGCGATATAAGTTATAAAAGTAGTAATAATATTACTGAATCGCCAAAAATTTATCAAAAATGCAACGACTTCAACTCAAAGTGGGGTAACTATTGCCTTTTTTTAAAATTAATTACGATTTATCATGAGAATTAGGCACATCACTACATTATAGTGAATGATATTTCACTATTGCGAAATTCTTTCTATTATTGTAATAACAACACACATATAACACCACATAAACACACAATGAAAACAATTCTTATTCTAGGAGCTGGGCGTTCTGCCTCGTCTCTAATTAACTACTTATGTGAACACGCTAACGACGCATCTTGGAAGATTCTTTTGGGTGATTATCAATTGGCTTTGGCCAAAGAGAAAATCAAAAAGTATCAAGGGGTCGCTACGGCCTTTCAATTTGATATAAACAACGAAGAACACAAACAAAAGTACATCCCTCAAGCAGATATCATTGTCTCCATGCTACCGGCGAGATTTCATATAGAAGTCGCTAAAATTGCTGTAGAACATGGGATTCCTATGACCACGGCTTCTTACATCACCGAGGAAATGCAAGACTTGAACGAACAAGCCAAAGAAAAAGGAATCATTTTATTAAATGAAATAGGACTTGATCCGGGCATCGATCATATGTCTGCGATGAAGATGATTGAGGAGGTGAAAGAAAAAGGAAACAAGATCGAAGGTTTCGAGTCGTTTACTGGCGGTTTAATGGCCCCTGAATCAGATAACAATCCTTGGAATTATAAATTCACTTGGAACCCTCGTAATGTAGTCATTGCCGGACAAGGTGGTGCCGTTCGCTTTCTTCATAATGGAAAATACAAGTACATCCCGTATCATAAATTATTTAGAAGAACGGAGCGTATCGAAATTGATCATTACGGGAGTTTTGAGGGATACGCCAACAGAGACTCTCTAAAATATGTCGAGAAGTACGGTTTAGAAGGTGTACCTACAGTCTACAGAGGTACATTAAGAAGACCTGGATTCTGCAGAGCATGGAACTGCTTTGTAATGTTAGGAGCCACAGATGATAGTTATGTAATGGAAGATACCGAAGACATGACCTACCGTGAATTCATCAATTCTTTCTTACGTTATAACCCTCAAGACTCTGTAGAATTGAAGCTGATGCAGTATCTAAAATTATCTCAAGATGATTTGGAAATGGACAAACTGAGATGGTTAGACATATTCTCTGATAAAAAAGTAGGTTTAAAATCGGCTACCCCTGCCCAAATTCTCCAAAAAATATTAGAAGAAAAATGGAAATTGGCGAAAGACGATAAAGACATGATTGTGATGTATCATAAGTTATTCTATCAATCAGGTGATGAGAATATCATGCGAACATCACATATGGTGGTCAAAGGAAAGGATCAAACTTTTACAGCAATGTCGGATACAGTAGGGATTCCTCTTGCTATCGCTACTAAATTGATATTGGAAGGGAAGATTACCAAAACAGGAACGTGTATTCCTGTTCACAAAAATATCTACGAACCTGTATTGGAAGAATTGAAACAGCACGGGATTGAGTTTGTGGAGAAAGAAGTGAAAATGAGTCCTTCTGAGCTTTCAAGTTTATAATCATTTTATCATCTTTGCGGCCAACACAACTTACCATTATTTTTCTATGAAAGAAGCCATCACATATGGCCTGTTGGCCTTTACTTCTTTCTTCACTCTGATCAACCCGGTAGGAATTATGCCGGTTTTCATGACGATCACGAATCAGTTGGAGAAAGACGAAAGAAAAAGAACGGCACTTAGAGCCACTTTAATTGCCTATTGTTTCTTGATTTTCTTTGCGATTTCAGGACAATCGCTTTTTAAATTTTTCGGGATTTCTATCGATTCTCTGAGAGTTGTAGGAGGTATTATCTTCTTCTTAGTAGGTTTTGATATGCTTCAGGCAAGATTGGGTAGCGTGAAGGTAACCAAAGATGAAATTCATGAATATGCCAATGATGTAGCAATTACTCCTTTGGCAATTCCTATTATATGTGGTCCCGGTTCTATTGCCAACGCCATTATCTTAATGGATAATGCAGGTGATAGCCCTTATAAAATGGGTGCTTTATTTATTGCAATCACTCTTGTATTGGCCATTACTTGTCTAAGCTTATTAGGGGCAAGCCCAATTATGAAAGTACTAGGTGATACCGGCAACAAGTTAATGCTTCGTTTAATGGGTCTTATCGTTATGGTCATGGCCGTTGAATTCTTATTTGCAGGATTAGGACCGTTGATTCATCGATTTATAATGAATCCATAAGGTGATAATTATATAAAACAAAGGGCTTCAAGTTGATTGAAGCCCTTTATTTTTTATCAGTTTTTATATATTCTTCACCTTCAAATGATAATCAATTTTATCAATTCTTTGGCGACCATATAACGTAGTATATCTCACATAAATAGGTACCACCTTGTCAATGTAACTGTTTTTAGGTAAAGGAATTTCTACCACTCCTCTGTGGCCATACATTTGAACAAAAGATAGATTGGGATTCCATTCTTCAGCAGTGATCACTTCCTTACTTTCATCCTTCACTAAAAAGAACTTGGTATTCTTCCTTCTCACATCAAGATTTAGCTCCAATACCACTTTATTGTAATCTTTAGTATCATTATTCATCGTTACTAAGATTTCTGGATATTGGGATTTTTGTTTTCCTGACTTGAGATACTCTTTTAAATGAATAGTTGGCTCTCCATCAACATAGGTTTCATCTGCTTTTAGCTGACCATTTTTATGATAAAATTTTCTTTGATATACATACCCGTCATCATAAAATGCTTCCTTATACAATGAGCCGTCTTTGTTATATTGTTTCGATACCCCGTGTTTTTGACCGTCTACGTACTCGATTTCCATGTGTTTTTTACCATCCTTATAGAACGATCTAGACAATCCATCTCTTTGGCCATCTACATATCTTACTACAGACTTTTTGATTTTAGTTCCTTTGTGATAAGTCACACGGACTTGATCTTTTTTAGGATTTTCAGCTAATGCAATTTCTTGATTTTCTTCTTCTAATTGTTTGCTTATTTTTTTTACCAACATGAAAATGCTAAAAATAATACTAGTTATTAGAAAGAGCTTTGTTTTGTTCATAATAAATTTGCTGTGGAATAGTAGTTAATACAGATAAAAAATATTGATTTTAAGTCGAACCTTAAATATACAAAAAAAGCCATCCGAAGATGACTTTCATTATTAGTTCTGTGAAAATATTTTCACTCAAGCTTATCAAATAATTATTCTTGATTCTTTTCTAACCACTCTAAGCGTCTCTCATCAGCTAAATGTTTGATATCAAAATCTTCGAATACAGCTTCAAAACCATCACCATCAGGACTTGCGGCCATCATGCCTACCATCATTGGTTTATGATCAGGCAAATAAGCTAAATTACTCATCTGATAATTTTTCCCATCCAATGAATAAGAGATCTCAACTGAATCTTGTCTACGGATGGCTTTAATCCAGATTGATTTCGGTTTTCCTTCTAAAGCAACTACACTCCAGCTTGAATGATCGTTGGTCACTACAGCAGAGAAGTTATACACTCCGTCTACATATTCAATACCTGTCTTGATCCAATGTTTTTCATCTATGCGAAGCATCAACCCCATTTGGTCAAAACGAGTTTTATAAGCGCCAGTAATTTTTACATTCACTTCGAACTCTCCACCTCTTGTTTGATAATAGAAAGGACCATCGTCTACCGTAAAACCATAGTGCGTTTTTCTCCAATAATCAGTCTGACCAGTGACTTGCATGGTTAATTTATTGTCTTTTACTTCCCATTTTTCAGGGGCATTAAACCATTGCATAACTTGTGGATTCATTTGGGCAAATAAATAAGGTGATGTAAATAGCATACATCCTATTAAAAGGAATTTTTTCATTTTCAATCTTTATTATTTAGATGCACAATTTAACTAATAAGCTGAATTTGAAGAAACTTATTTCTTTTTTAACCTATGTGTTAAATGTTTTTCTGATTATATACCTCGCCTACCAAGGAAGCACATATCCCAAATCAAAACTCAAACTCGTTTCTTTCTGACTCATATTGTACTCATAAGAGCCACTGATATTGAATCGCTGCTTCCCAATATTAAATTGATAATTAAGAATAAGACCTGTACTCCAATCGCCACTATTAAAACGATATTGCCTTGAGGAATTATCGTTATCCATAAAGCCTTTGGCAAGACCTGTCCCTATCGACCATTTATCATTGATCTTATAATTTAATGTTGCTGCAAAAGTGAAGGTAGACACATCTGTTATTCTATTTTCACTTGTTCTCTCTAACTCATTATCCCACATTAAAGCGGCTCCTACTGAGAACGGACCATTTCCAATTGGCTTACTGTAATCTACAGACCATCCATAGAAAACGGCATCTTTATCCAACTGATTACCATAACTCACTGCCACTCCCCACGCTCCTTTATTATTATTTTCGATTAAAGATTGACATTTCACTTCTGTTGTTGACACAATCAATAACAGAACACATATAAATATCTTAGCAAGTAGTAATGAGACATTTTCAACTAATTTTTTCATAGTATATATTGATGTTCAATACTATAAGCGTAGAAAACAACTCAATCCCCTATCAAAAAAACAATTTGATCTTAACTCTTTTATCCATAAACAAAAAAGCCTTCTAAATTAGAGGTGATCATCATCTAATCTAGAAGGCTTTTTTTATTATCTATTTATTCAACTATGGCATTGCTGAAAATGATTTTTTGATAAACGCCAAAGCTTCCTTATTTGCATTTTGAGCATCCGCTTCATTATATCTATCTGATGATGGATTGGCAAAAGCATGATCCGAACCATACATCTTCACTGTTAAGTTCTTCCCTGCCGACTTCATATTATTTTCAAACTCTGCTGCAACGTCCGGATTGATCCATTTATCTTTCTCACCGAAAATACCCAAAACATCACATTTTAGATCTTTCAAACGATCTACATCTTTGACAGGCATTCCGTAATACATCACACAACCCACTGCTTGTTGATCAATCTGAAGTGCAGATTGCAATGACCAACCTCCGCCAAAGCACCAACCCACTGTGGCTACTTTAGCGTCTTTTCCAACATAAGCCAAGGCTCCCTGAATAATAGAAGCAGCTCGTTTAGGATCACATGCTTTCATGTATTTGCTTGCTTCTTCTCTAGTGGTCCCAACATTACCATCGTATAAATCCAATGCTATAATATTAACATCACCTAGATCTTTTGCATATCGATCCGATTCATTTCTCACATAATCGTTCAGTCCCCACCACTCATGAAATACAAATAAATACTTAGAAGACTTCTTTTTCGACTTCACAAAATAAGCTTCTCCTTGTTTACCATCGGCTACATCAAAGGAAATACGTTTCCCTTTAAACTTCGTCTTATCCAATGTTCTTGACATACTGTGTGCCTCACGAAACTCCTTTTGGTTCGTAAATTCCGCAAATGCTCTTGCCGACTCTATATCTGCATGGCATAATACCGGTTCTTTAGGTTCTGATGTTTGATGAAATGACAGGAATGAAAGTCCCATCAAGAAAATGATGGATAGAAAGATGCTTACTTTTTTCATAGTAGAAATCGAGTGTAGTTTAAATAATCAATGAATATGATTTTAATTGTCCTATTCAATAAACCTAAGCTAACAATTTTAGTTTTCAAAAGCTTGATTTAATTTTAGAAATCAAAAAATAATAAATCAAATGCTGAAGTTAACGGATAATGGTATTGATGCACCTGTACTCGTATTAATACACGGTTTCTGCGAAAATAAATCGATTTGGGATGATTTTATCCCCTCACTTACTCCTTATTTTAGAGTGATCTGTTTAGATCTACCTGGATGTGGTGAAAACCCCGAGATAGTATCACCTTCCCCCCAATTAAGTGATTTTGCCGATGAGATACATCAAACACTTCAAGATGTAGGCGTATCGAAATATACTATGATCGGACATTCATTAGGAGGATACGTCACTTTAGCATATGCTAAGAAATACCAAACTTCATTAAACGGCATTGGCCTTTTCCATTCTACCGCCTTTGAAGACGACGTTGCCAAAAAAGAAGTCAGAATAAAAGCAGCTGATTTTGTTAGAGCCAACGGTGCCAGAGCCTTTGTTGCTCCAATGATCGGTAACCTATTTGCCGAAAAAAGAAGAGAGCAACATCGCCCGACTATACATCAAATAATAGCAGAGGCTGAGAAAGAAAGTGTCGATAGTATTGCCAAAATTTCCCTCGCTATGAAAGATAGAGGAGATAGTGCAGCACTACTTACTCAACTAAACATCCCTGTATTATTTATCAATGGTAAAAAAGACGGAGCAGTACCATTAGAAAAAAGCGTCGAGCAAAGTCACCTACCCAACGATGCCCACGTGTATTACCTAGGAGATGTTGGACATATGGGAATGTTTGAGGAGAAGTTGAAGTGTCAGCAGATTGTGATGAACTTTCTAACCTATGTGGGAATGAAAAGTTAAAAATGAAAAATGAAAAACGTGATTACTGAAGCTAACGCGAGGATGTTTCTATTGGTATCTTTTTAACTTGATATAAATTCTATGTTGATATAATTAAAAACGAGGTCGGGAGACCTCTAACGTTTATTAGGCACAGATGCCGCTATCGCTTAACATCTGCGCCAGTATTTTTTTATATCCCACCTAGAAGGTATTGTAACTCATCACGTTTTTCATTCTTAATTTTTCACATTTAATTTCTACACGTTATTGTAACTAACCACGTTTTTCATTTTTAACTTTTAATTTTTCATTTATTTCCCTTTTTCCCTCAAAAAACACCGAATTCTCCCCAAGAAAACCCTATCAAACCACCTAATAATTGACCAATCAGTCTAAAAAGGGAAATATTGTCAAGTTGTAGTGAAGAATAGCATAACAAATACCCTTAGAGAGCGTGCATATTTGTAATGTTCAATAACAAAAACACTAAAAGAAAATATCATGAAGAAGATTAATAACATCGAAGAATATAATGCATTGGTAGCACAAGGAACTCCAGTTTTACTAGACTTTTATGCTGATTGGTGTGGACCTTGTCAGGCTTTACTTCCAACAGTAGAGAAGTTATCTGATGAGTACGATGGAAAAGTTACCATCCAAAAAGTAAATATCGAGGAGGTTCCAGAATTGGCCGCACTTCATAAAGTAAGAAGTATTCCCAACTTGGTGTTTATGAAGAACCAAGAAGTAGTCAATACACATGTTGGTTTTGCAGGAGAAGATGTACTAAGAAAAAACTTAGACGCTTTAGCCAACTAATCTTTTCGGTTAACCTAGAAAATTAATTACACTCATTTCAATCATATAGCATGTTTGGAAATCAATTGATACTCCAAACATGCATTTAAAACTATCTAAACGTTATGTCACAATTTACAGTCCCTAGTATCGATCAAGTATCGGCTCAAAATCAAGAAATCTTTGGCCAACTAAAAGAAAAACTAAGTTTCGTCCCTAACATCTATGCTTATATCGGTAAGCACGACACTGGATTGGGAGATTTCCTAGCTTTCGGTAACAGAAAGTCAACGCTTTCGAACAGAGAAAAAGAAATCGTTAACCTTTCGGTAAGTGAATTGAACGGATGCGAATACTGTCTTTCTGCCCACACTGCTATTTCTAAAATGAATGGTTTTAGTGAAGCAGAAATCATCCAAATTCGTTCAGGTAACATTCAATTTGATGATAAGTTGAAAGCTTTAGGCACTTTTGTTAAATCAGTTGCTGAAAACAGTGGTAAAGTCGATGAAGCGACTAAAAATGCCTTCTTCAATGCAGGTTATAACGAACAAGATCTTATTGATGTAGTGCTTAGTATTGCTGAGATATCAGTGACCAACTATATTCACAATTTAACGAAGATTGCAGTTGACTTCCCGTTAGCACAACCTTTAAACGAACTTCAACAAGTTTAGTCCCCCGAATTTTATTTGTTGTATTTTGAGTAGATAATTATTTTTGAATAATTGTCTACTCTTTTCTATTTGATATATCCTATGAAATTTGAGAAACCAACAGGAGAATACCTCGAAATATTAGACCTTACCTCTAATTGTGATTCATCGATGTTAAATCAGAATGAAGGGAAACTTTCTGTGATTTGGTTTACATCAAATGATAATACCTTAATTATTGATGGCAGAGAAAGGCAATTTGACCATAACGAAATTATATTTCTGACAGAGTTTCATCAAGTGGAGAAGGTAAAAATCAATACTGCTAAATTTGTAAGGTTCAATAAATCCTTCTATTGTATTGTTAATCACGATAGCGAAGTAGGCTGCAAAGGAGTACTCTTCTTTGGATCAAGTAGTATCCCTCGTATCAATTTATCTAATGAAGATGGAGAAATGTTGATCTCCTTGTGGAAAATATTTGAATACGAGATGAAATCAGCGGATGAACTTCAACTAGAAATGCTTCAAATGCTCCTCAAAAGGCTTTTGATATTGTGTACGCGTATTCTAAAGAAGCAAACCGCATTATCAGAGCTGGAAGACGATAAACTCACCATCGTCAAAGAATTTAATTATTTAGTGGAACAGCATTTTAAGGAAAAGAAGACGGTGGCAGAATATGCAGACCTTCTCAATAAATCTCCTAAAACGCTATCCAATGTATTTAAGTTATTAGGACAAAAAACTCCTCTTCAATTTATTCAAGAAAGAATTTTATTAGAAGCAAGGAGACAAATAATCTATACTGATCAGTCCATTTCTGAGATTGCTTATGAATTAGGATATGATGACATTCAGGCCTTCAGTAGGTTCTTCAAAAAAGCAGAAGGCAGCAGTCCGAGTGAATACAGAACATTGCAAACAAAAAAAGTCAGCTGATGTAAACATCAACTGACTTTTTTATTGGAATACGGTTTAGATTAACCTTGTGTATTCAATAATGCTAAATATTTCTTAGCGTCATTTACTACTTGAGACTTAGCGTAATCTGAGATCACAGCTTCGTAAGTTGATTTAGCGTTAGCTACATCACCTTTTGCCTCATAAGCAAATGCTAATTTCATTAAGTAAGCAGGAGTGAAATCGTCGTTCTCCTTGTAGTTCACTGCATCTTTGTAAGATGAGATCGCTGCATCAAAGTTTTCAGTTTGAACGTAAGCATCTCCGATTAAAGCATATGCTCTAGCTTGAACTAATAAATCTTTAGAAGAGAATTTCTCTAAGTGATCGATTGCTTTTTCGAACTCACCCATTTTCATGTAAGAAACACCTGCATAGTAGTTTGCAAGGTTGGCAGCTTTTGTTCCGCTGTACTCATCAGCAACAGCTAAGAAACCAACAGTGTTTGCATCAACATCACCATTTAAGGCTTTGTTTAAAGAGTCTTTTTCGAAGTAGAAAACTGCAGGAGATAAAGCTGCTTGAGCTTTTGCGTTTTCCGACTCCATGTTCATTCCATATAAGAAGTAAGCAGCTACGATTACTACAACAGCAGCAACTAAACCGATTACACTATTTTTATTTTTATCAAGGAAACCTTGTGTCTCTACAATTCTCTCCTGTAATACCTCAGCGCTCTCAAATACTTCGTACTCCTTATGTTCCTCGTGAGTATTACCTTTGTCTACTTTTTGTTTTTTTTCTTTCATGATTGCCATGTATATACTATTAGGTTCGACCTAAATATTTTTGTTCATATTATTCAGTCGGCAAATTTATAAAATTTCCTCCAAACTTAATATTTTTCGCCATAGTTTAGTCCTAAAAATGTACATAAATACACTTAATTCATAAAAAAAGCTGTCCTTTTAAAAAGAACAGCTCTCTCATTAACAAATTTAGAATATTTATTAAGAATCCAAGAACGGGTAGTTCTCTTCAACATAAACATCTGTATATGCTTCCGATTTATCTGGGAATGGAGACTCTTCAGCGAATTTCACAGCTTCCAACACTTTTGCCTTTAAGCCTTTGTCGAACTCTTTCAATTCTTCTTCAGTTGCCCACTTGTTCTTCAAAATCGTTTGTTTTACTTTTTCAATAGGGTCTTGTGCCTTGTACTCAGCTACCTCTTCTTTCGTACGGTATTTTGCTGGATCGGACATCGAGTGACCTTTGTAACGGTATGTTCTGAATTCTAAGAAGTAAGGACCTTTACCTGCACGTACGTGAGCAGCAGCCTCTTCCATTGCAATATGAACTTCCTCTACTGTCATACCATCTACTGGACGAGAAGGGATATCATATGCAGCACCTAATTCGTATAAGTGGTGTACATTGGATGTTCTTTCTACAGAAGTACCCATTGCATAACCGTTGTTCTCTACGATAAAGATTACTGGTAATTTCCAAGCCATTGCCATGTTGAATGCTTCGTGCATTGCACCCTGACGGATAGCACCATCACCAAACATAGTTACACAAAGGTTTTTCGTTCCTTTATATTTCTCAGAAAATGCAATACCAGCTCCCATAGGAATTTGTGCACCTACGATACCGTGTCCACCTGCAAAGTTTACACTTTTATCGAAGATGTGCATTGAACCACCTTTACCTTTAGTTGTACCAGTTGCTTTACCGTACATTTCTGCCATCACAGCACCTGGGTCTGTACCCAACATAATTGGATGAGCGTGATCACGGTATGCTGTAATATAAGAATCGTCTTTAGTTAACGCAGAAACCTGACCAGCGGCACAAGCTTCCTGTCCGATATACAAGTGACAGAAACCTCTAATTTTTTGCTGACCATATAGTTGTGCCGTTTTTTCTTCAAAACGTCTTACTAATAGCATGTTTTCATACCATTCCCAATATTGCTCTTTTGAGAAGGCACGCTCTTCTTTCAGTACTTTTTCTTCTTGAGACATCTCTTACGGTTGTTGAGTGTTAGCTGTCCACATTTTGGGATGTAGAGGCTAAAAGATATATTTTAAATTTTTCGTTTTCGCCCCAAATCTGCTAATATTTCGGTAAAAAAACAATCTTATTTGCTTTCAATATTTAACCGAAAGTGATTTTTGTCAATTTTATCACACTTCTTTGCTAATAATTGTTGTCTAGAGGGATCGACCATAATTCTTTTTCGCAGGTACAACCCGTCCCCATATGATACAAACTAAGTCGATCAAACCTCATCGTTTCGCCTACCCATTCTTCACAAATTGTCGCCTCTCCCTGCCCTAAAGTGATATGTGGTTGATAATTATGGTAAGCATTTTTATCAAAAAATTGATTGAGATATGCTATACCTGAAAAAGGCATATTTTCATGAATTACATAGAAGTCCTCATTATTTTCCTCTTCCATCTGATCAAAGTGATAATTTTTCATCAACGCACAAACACTTTGATGCAAGCCAGTTAAACTATTGTTTAATTCAACATTCCAACCTACCGTATTTATATTATGCTTATAAACTGATGAAATATTTAAAGATGATAATTCTGAAAGATCCAATATCTCTAGATAATCTCGTAACTTACTAACTAACTGATTAATACGACTATCTTCCGCTCTACACATGCTAATTGATACATGAGGAATAGTTTCTTTTTTACCCAATTTCAATACAGTATCAGGCAGTCGACGATTATAGTCAATTATTGAATCGATGTATTGTTCAGACGGAATTAAAACGAGGTCTAAAGCGGTATATTTCTTCATTTACTGCTCAATCAAATTTTTTTTCAATAAAAATACTTCTTGATGCAACCTACGTATTTTATTCCTGTCTTTAGGGCAATACTAGTGCAAATTAATTCTTTTTAAACCTGAGCCCAACGAAAAAATACTCAGGTAAATTGGTAGATAACAAAATCAATCTTCAATCATCAACTATTTATCTACTTAAAAACTATAAGATCATGGTCAAATTAAGAAAACTACTTTTACCACTTATCGGAGTGGCACTTCTATCTTTTTCATCATTCGGACAAGAGAAAAAAACAGATTTTTATTTTTCTGGTGGGATGGAAATCATTTTTTCAGGAATGACAGCCAATAACATCAATAACCAAGAATATAGAAATGATGTGATTCGTTTTGCTCCTGTATTTAACGGTCAAACCTATTTCAATATGGATTTAGGCAATCATTTTGGCTTATTTGCAGGATTTTCCATCAAAAACTTAGGATTCATATTTGATGTTCCTGATGAATATAAAGCAGATGCTAGTTCGGGTACTGTTAGAAAGAAAATGAGATCGTATAATGTGGGTGTTCCTGTGGGTTTTAAAGTAGGAAATCTAAATGGGTTCTTCTTATACGGCGGTTATGAAATTGAACAACCTATCCATTATAAAGAGAAAACTTTTGTTGGAGGAAATAAAACGAACAAGTTCTCGATGTGGTTTACCGATAGAGTTACTACCCAACAAAGTGTGATGCTTGGCGTGCAGTTTACAGAAGGATTAAATCTTAAGTTTAAATATTACTTGGATCCATTCTTTAATGAATCATGGGGAAGTGATAAAGAGAATATTCACGGAACAACATTAAGCTATAATCAGATTACTGGCAATGTATTCTACTTCTCTCTCAACTGCGATATTTTTGATACAAAACGCAAAATCAATAGAATTAAAAAAGCTAAAGTTTCTGTTGATTTCTAAAAGACATACATCTCAAAACGAGCTCGTAATATTCGTATTGCGAGCTTTTTTTATATAATTTTCTACCTAGAACTAAACACTAAAATATTTTTTTAAAAAAAATCCTTGTCTAGTGTAACATTTTCAATTCGATTGTATCTAAAGAATTGAAAAACAAAAAAATTAACGCTCTCAATGTTTAACTAATGAAATTTGAAGAAATATATCAGAACTATTGGCAGAAAGTCTTTCGACTTGCAATGGGGTATGTTAATGATCATGACCTTGCCAAGGATCTGACACAAGATGTTTTCATCATTGTGTATCAAAAGCTTTCTACTTTCAATAAGCAATCAAGCATTGGTACTTGGATTTTTAGAATTGCATCAAATACTTGTTTAAGATCGGTAGAGAAACGACAAAAGCAACAAACTACTGACCTTCCGCAAGATTTATCCTCATCCGAAAATCAGTTTGAAGATAATGATCAAATCAAATTCTTATACCAATGTATTTCAACACTTTCTGAAATTGATCGATTGATTATTTCACTTGAACTCGAAGAAGTTCCACAAAATGAAATTGCTGAGATTGTAGGAATATCGAATGGAAATGTTCGTACAAAAATCCACAGAATTAAAGAAAAATTAAATAAAAAAATGTTACGTTATGAGTACTCTTGATTTAAAAAATTTATGGCAACAACAATCTTCTTCACAACCTAGTATTGAAGAAGTTTTGCAAAAGGCGAAATCTTATAAGAAAAAGTCATTACAATCTATTATTGTAAGTTATTTCACTGCTATTGGTATTATTGGATATTTACTTTTTATTGGTTTCTACTATAATCCTGAATTAGTTTTGACCAAAATAGGAATAGGTTTAGCTATAATTGGCACTTTGGTATTCCTCATCTCAAGCAATACCCTACATAAATTGATTAATAGCATTCAATTTGATGAAAATACTATAGATTATATCAAAAAATTAAAAGCAATAAAAGAGCAGCAGAGAAAAATTCAAACCTCAACGATATCTAGTTATTTTATTCTTTTCTCTGCAGGAATGGGAATCTATTTATTCGAACTTTTAGTTGCTCTAAATCCTAACTATTCTATTCCTTTTGTAATTGGAACAGTAATTTGGATCGCTATCAATTGGTTTGTGTTTAGACCAAAAGTCATTAAAAAACAAACAGCTAAAATTGATACTCTAATACAATATTTTGGAGATTTAGAGAAAAGTGCTAATTAAAAAAATAGGATGTCTCAAATATATTTGGGACATCCTATTTTTATATACAAATGAGCTTAGTTTTAAACTCTTCACTCTTCACTCTTCACTCAAAAAACTATCTTCTATCGAATTTACTCAACTCAAATACTTTCTCAAGAATTTGACGATCGTGTATCGTAAACTCCGCCTTACGTCTTGCGAAAACACGTTCAGCTATTTCAATCATTTTATCTAATTCTGCCACATCGTTGGATTCAATCGCTCCCCATGCAAAAGAAGGAATGTGTTTCGGAGGAAAACCACCACCAAAAATATGTGCAGAAACACCTACCACAGTACCTGTGTTAAACATGGTGTTGATCCCTGCCTTACAGTAATCGGCCATCATCATTCCACAGAATTGTTGTCCTGTGCTCACATAATTTCTATCCGCATAGCTCCACACTCTAACTGGTCCATAGTTGTTTTTTAGGTTAGAGTTGTTTGTATCTGCACCTAAATTACACCACTCGCCAACAACAGAATTACCTAAATAACCATCATGGGCTTTATTAGAATAACCAAAAATGACAGAGTTGTTGATCTCTCCTCCTACTTTACAATGAGGACCAAAAGAACAATCTTCTCTAATTTTTGCCCCCATGTTAATACGCGTACCTTCTCCAATAGCACAAGTACCTTGAATAATGACACCTTCCTCGATCACCGCATTTTTACCAATATAAATTGGCCCTTTTTGTGCATTTAGAATCGCAGCTCTAACCTCTACCCCTTCTTCCACAAAAATATTGGCTCTACCATATACTACCGTATGTGGATCTTCGATATGATGCGAGTGTCTACCTCTTGTCACCACCTCAAAGTCCTGCATAATCTGTCCTCTATTTTGAGTAAAGATCTCCCAAGGATGCTTAATTAAAACGACTTCCTCTTGAGGAACTTCAATTCTCTCAAAGTCACCTGCTTCACTATCCAATGTTTCGAATTGATGTGAAGTATGCAATACCAATAAATCTTCTCCACAAACCAAACCTTGCCCTTCTTTCAACTCCTTAATTCGATTAAGCATCGAAGGATTTGGACATAAAGAGCCATTGATATAGTATTGATCGCTACCATGTCTTAAAGGAAACTTTCCTTGAAGATAGTCATCCGTTAAGAAAGATACTTTAGTATCGAAAGCTCTTTCCCACTTTTCAAAGATTTTAAAAATACCCACACGGATATCTGCAATTGGGCGAACAAATGTGAAAGGAAGAAGTTTGACTCTCGTTTTAGGATTGTCGAATAAAATAATATTCATGATCTATGGAGATAATGATAGAACAGCTTAGCGTATCTGCTCTTAAATAACGCACAAAAAATAGTTAGAAACATGATGTTGTTTTTAACTACCACAAAAATGCACTCTTAATTTCGATAAACAAAAAAAGCCATGATTTCATAAAGAAACCATGGCTTTTTGTACAGAAAAATAAAATTATTTTTTACCGTATCTTTTGTTGAACTTGTCAACACGACCAGCTGCTGAGATAGCTGCTTTCTTACCAGTGTAGAACGGGTGAGAAGCTGAAGAAATCTCGACTTTGAATAAAGGATAAGTTTCACCTTCGTGCTCAATAGTCTCAGTTGTAGCAACTGTAGATCCAATAAGGAATTTTTCGTTTGAAGTCAGATCGTGGAATAACACTGTTCTGAACTCCGGATGAATGTCTTGTTTCATCTTATTAATATTTTTAACTTTTTCTGTAATCCCAAATCGAAATGCAAAAGTAGTATATTTAAACTACTGATACAAAATAAATTGCAACTTATTCGATAACAACTATAAATAAATTTAAAAATTGACCTATTTCTTTCAATACCAGGTCGCTACACGAATAACTTTTGCATACGTTTCTACGCTATTGAATTGATTTTCAATATGTACATAGACGATAAATTGTCCATACATTCTTTCTCTAGAATCGACTTCCCCATCCCATTTTATCGCATCTCCCGCAGCCAAGGTATAATTTTGAACAAGTTGTTTTACCAGTTTTCCTGACAAATCGAATACCTCCATTCTGTAGATTCTTAACGCTCTTTCAGAAGAATTCCTTATCTCCAGAAAATCATTCTCTCCATCTTCATTAGGTGTGATGATTGGTGCACTAAACGTTAAACCTCCTAAACTACCCTCTTCATTTTGCGAAAATTGATTTCTAGAATTCTTTTCCCCTGGTGTTGCATAACCCGCACTTTCAGTGGCAGAAGTCCAATTACTTTCCAAATCAGCGTTATCATTATAACTGATACGTTCCAAACTCACATCTTCTGTATCTCTAATATATTGCTGGTGAAACTGATCTCCATAATTCATCTTTTCCCTTACCTCATTTTTATACCACAAACTCAAAATTCCACCCGCATTTGGAAAAGAAGGCAAACTCATTTCAATCACACCTTCTGATGATAAACTCGGATAATAACTCATCAAATACTCTTTATTGCTTGTAAGTACCACCCAAGAATGTGGATGTATCAAATGATACTTCGTTCCTGATATTATCTTTTTACTTTCCGATCCATTAGAAATCACCCAATCATTCAGCAAAACAGGAAGATCAGATGCATTATACAATTCCACAAAATCGGTATTCAAAACAGAAGGATCATAAAGTATTTCTGATAAATGAAGCGAATGAGTCGTTGAGTTTAATGGTATAATTTCGATTTCCTGCCTTTCCGAATTTCCAAAACAATCACTTATCCCCTCAATTATTATTTGATGTTCATTAGTAGATCCATCCCCAACAAAAGAAATGAGTTGATGATCCACCTCCACATCAAATAATGAATAGACAATCGACCCATAATTAATTTTTAAATCTTTCGATTTATTGATGGAAATCTCTTCATCAAAAAAGAGCACTACCGTATCTTCAATGGAAATTGCGTTTTCTATATTCGGTGCATGCTTGTCGTTCCAAACATAATTCACTGAATTGGCTTCCCCTGCCGTTCCTCCTCTTTCGTCATCAGAATACGTCCAATTAAAACGACTGAAACAATCGCTCGATATATCAATACGTTCCATCGACCATCCCCCCTCTTTCTTTTGGGAATCATCCAATTGATCGATATCGTAAAAGACTTCATCGACCAACTCATTTTCGGTATTGATGAGTTGTATATACCCCTCATCATTTCTCAAAATCGGAAAGTTATCAACACCTATCACTTGGATATCTTTATCAAATAGATTTTCAGCATCTTGATCACACAAGACCACGTATCCTCCCGGAATAATCCAATCATTTGGTAAGTCAATTGTATCCCCATTACTTAACATTCTGCACTCAGACAGGTACAAGTAGTCGTTCGATGTGTTGTGTATTTCTATATACTCTGTTTCAGGCATTTTGACTATTGGTGAATGATCAATCATCAACTCACTTACTAACATTTGTTGATATTTAACTTTCTGAGGCAATACAAAGGGTTTTTGATAGTAAAATTGAAAGTTGCTAAAACAATCAACAAAGTTATCAACAGTTAAAAATATCAACATTCCGGTCGGTAAATCATGATCGAAGCTGATGTTCAGGGTATAGTTATCAACAATTTCGAGGTTATTCACAGAGTTATCAACATTCAACAAGGAGTAATTGCTTGTACTATTCACAGAATTTCCCAACACCTTTTTATTGAATTTCACCTGAATTGTTCGAGTACCAACACCTTTAATCTCATCAACTTCAATAGGTTGACTATCTTCTAAAAGTGCAAAAACAGAATTTTCAACACCCACAGTACTTCCAGAGGAATGTTGACAACTTTTCCAATTTTGATGTGCATCACAAAAAAATTGTGGATCAATTCTTTCTAATGATTGTCCACCATTTAAATGTGCTTGGGTATCGAAATATAGAGGATAACTGACTTCATCGTACATCTGATCATCGAACCATAACTGAATATTTCCTTTACTATTTAATAAGCCTGAAAAATTATCCAATGGTAAGACATGAGCTACTTCTTCAAATAAAAACAACTCTTGAGGCTTTGTGAAAACTAGAAACTCTCCTGCCTTTACTACTCGATGAGGCAACTTGATTTTCTTTTCATCAATTATCAAATAGCCGCCAAAAAAAGAAACATTTTGAGCAGTGGGATTGTGTAATTCTATAAACTCAGCATTTGGGCTTCCTAGAGATGGAGTTGGGTCGATCATCAATTCATTTAATACAATACTACCCATCTCGGGAAGCAAGGGGACTTCAATTGAACATATCGTATCCTCCTTCATTTTATTTTGATGCACATCTTCAACACCTGCATGAACTATAAGCTCCAGTATTTCTCCATAATTGATAGAAGAAGACAAATCTAATCTCAGCGTATTTTCTTCTAATTCTTGTGCTGAAATTTCTTCCCCCTCAATTGTTACACGTCCGGTGATCATGCTTTCTTCATTTATCAACTCAGAAAAAATCACAGAGACTGTATATCTATCGATTAATTCCACCTCTTTCACTTTTGGTGGAACATTATCCCATTGAAATGATATGGCATGTTCTTTTATCAAATAGCCTGAACAAGTTTGACCACTTTTAATAGTTAATATCTGCTCAACGTTGTTCTGTAATTCATCTTTTAAAGTGATGTACACTTGAGTATCATCAATAAATTGATATTGGATATTTTCTGCTTCTAAAAAATCCAACTTCTCTATTGCTTTTTTAAAACGAAGTACGACATGATGATGATCGATAATACTGAGTTCAACAAATAGTACTTCGAAGTCTTGATAAAGGAGGGAGTCCACATCAGAAAATATAACTTCTTCAATAAGATCAGAAGAGAAATCATTTTCATCTTTTAGACCAATCAGTTTTAAAACATCAGCATCTTTAATAGGTAATTGAATGATCTTTTTTCCACAACTCGACCATTCATACTCATATAAAGTGTTATTTATAAATATGGAATCACAGGAAATGATCTCTTCACTGAAAACTATAAAAGCGGTGGAATCCTTCTTTATGTAAGTTTCCAATTTTGGAGGAGTGATATCATACACAAACTTTAGGTATCGATTATTAATCACATTGCCTTGAAGGTCCTCGATATTTTTTATCTGTAATGTATAAGTGGTCAGTTCAACCAAAGCTTCCGTATCAAAAGAAAGTAAAATCTCCTGACCCGAGATCAATTTAACTTCACTTACTGCTGTATTGTATAAGGCATAATTGAAACGATCTTCCAATCGTTTCACCTCCTCTGAAAATTTAATGTAAAACTGATTTGGAGGATGGAAATAATAAACGACTATTTTCGGCTTTTGGGTATCATAATATAAATTGACGGTAGAACTCAATACATTTCCTTTATGATCAGAAATGCCGGAAAGTGTCAAATCAAAAACAGTATTCTCAGGGAAAGTCTCCTCAAAATATAAAATCATTTGATGTTCATTGATGCTAAACTCTTTGACCGTATGTCCCTCAAAAGATATTTCTGACGTTTCCAGTAGTTGGACTTCTTCAGAAAATTCTAGTGAAACCGAAAAAGGAGTTAGTATAGAGGTTTGTACAATTTTAGGAGGTTGGGAATCGGTGTAAACTGTATCAAAAGAAGATTCCAATAAGATATTTTGATCTTCATCACATAGATAAGAATAGGAAATAGATATAGCATCATATTCTTGCATACCGTTTTGAAGTGAGAGTACCAAGCTTTCTTTGGAATCAAAGAATACACTATCTAAAGTTTTATCATTCACATTAAATTGTGATACATCACCACAATCCAAAAAAATCGGCTCATCAAATTTTAATTTTATTTGTTGATGATCCAAGAAAGAAACATCTACTAATTTGGGAGGCGTGAGATCTGTGTGTCTGATCTTCTTTTTAAAACTGAAGTCTTTATAGAAAAAAGCAGCACCTCGACTGCTTGATGTAAACAGAGATGACAGTCCGACTTTATATGCATCTTCCTCTAAATGTATATCAAATACTCCGAGAAGTTGGTGATTAACCTTTAAAGTGAATTGATGGCCGATCAACTGCACTTCGACTGTATTCCAATCTTGATAAATCCAATCGGTTTCTATTTCAAAAATGACTTGATCAAGATGTCTTACTTTAATGTAGGAACCCAAATCAACTTCAAGAAGGTCATCAAAAAGTAATAAACTGGAATAGTTTGTTTTTTGTAAAGAAGATGAGATCGAAAAATCATGCTTTATATAGATAAGCCATTCTAAGGTATCCTTATTAAAAGAGTAAGGAAAATCATTTTTATAAAGAAAGTCTATTTTTCGTTGACCACTTCCTGACGCAAAATTGGATTGAATTGTTGTATTATCTAAAAATAAATAATTTCCACTAGGTATATCGCCTGAGGAAAAGAGTTTTGTATTCCAATTTTCTTGAGCTGAAAAGTCAGAAAATACATCAATGGTTTGTGCTTGAATCCTAGTAGAAAAAAACACACAATAGAGTACATATAATAATGTAAAAAAGCGTATTTGTGAGTACATAGTTATGAATCGTTGAACTAGCAATGAGAATAGTGAGAGAAGTCACTATTGATAAGAACTTTTGTCATACACAAGTTGGCAAAATAGAAATACATTTGCAACGGATAATTCTGATAAAAGCGCACAGTCGGGAGTGATTTTCACCCTTGGCTGTGTTTTTTTTGTCTAAAAAGTAACAAATGTCATTTTTTTTTGGATAAATAGTGATAGTTATCTTAAATTAGTCACGCTTTTATCAGAATTATCCATTTATATTTAAAAAGATGAAATTGGTACAACCCACTTGTGCACTAGAAGCTAAGGGAAGCCAATCTTTGTTTTCTTGTCTTACTCCTGAACAATTAGAGAAAGTAAAGCAACATACTTGTCACTTCTTTAAAAAAGGGCAACCTATCTTTCAGGAAGAGTCCGTTCCCACGGGTGTCTTTTGTATTAGCGAAGGTCTTGTAAAAGTGACTAAGCTAGGGAGTAATGGAAAGGAACAAATTTTACGAATTGCCAAGCCTGGCGATTTCGTAGGTTACAAATCCTTAATTAAAGGAAGTCGTTACCGTGCTTCAGCCATAGCTATTGAAGATTCATCAATTTGTCACATTCCCAAAGCTATCTTTATGGAATTGCTTCATGAAAATGTTGCGTTCTATCAACAAATCGTCCATTTACTGTGTGAAGTTATCGACAATGCCGAATCAAAATTAACGGATATCGCCTACAAACCTGTAAGAGGTAGAATTGCGGAAGCACTATTGCTTTTGGATAAAGCTTTTGAAGACAAAGAACAGATCACACTTACTCGTGAAGACTTGGCAGGCCTGGTTGGAACAGTAAAAGAAACTGCGATAAGAATCATATCGGAGTTTAAACACGAAAAATTGATTGAGATCAATAAAAGGAGTATCAAGATTATCAATCCGGATGGGTTGGTAAAAATTAGTCATTTATACGACTAAGATAACTCTAAGAAATCAAGAAATATTTTAGTAGCCATCGACCTCACCCGTCATGGCTATTTTTTTATCCAATAATTGACTGAAAGATGGAAAAACTGCCATCATTCATTATCAAAAGCTAAAACAAAGAATTTAAACATCAACTTTAACAGATAAGATAAACTATTAAATAGGGTATTATTCGATGACTTAAGGTTTTATAAAAATCATAAAAAAGTTAATCGATTAAATCTTTTTTGACAATTATCGTTATTGAATATTATAAAATTAGTACTTTTGCAGTTCGAAAAGGTACAACCTCCTATTTACGTCAAATAGAGGTATCAACTAAAGAACAAACCCTATTCCAACCATGAAAAGAGATGATATCATCTTTGATCTTATAGATCGCGAAAAAGAAAGACAAATTTCTGGCATCGAATTGATTGCTTCAGAAAACTTCGCCTCAGAACAAGTGATGGCAGCCATGGGTAGTGTATTGACTAACAAATACGCTGAAGGCCTACCAGGTAAACGTTATTACGGGGGTTGTGAAGTAGTTGATGAGGTAGAAAACCTTGCTATCGACCGTCTTAAAGAACTATTTGGTGCGGCTTGGGCCAATGTTCAACCTCACTCTGGTGCACAAGCAAACGCAGCAGTTATGTTAGCTGTTTTAAAGCCAGGTGATAAAATTTTGGGTTTTGACTTATCTCACGGTGGTCACTTAACTCACGGTTCTCCAGTAAACTTCTCTGGAAAACTTTACAAGCCAACATTCTATGGTGTAGAAAAAGAAACTGGTTTAATCGACTTCGATAAAGTGGTTGAAACTGCTCGTAAAGAAAAGCCACAATTAATTATTGCTGGTGCTTCTGCTTATTCTCGTGAGTGGGATTACGCTAAATTACGTGCTGTAGCTGACGAAATCGGAGCTTTATTAATGGCCGATATTTCTCACCCTTCAGGATTGATTGCAAAAGGTAAACTAAACGATCCTATCAAACACTGTCATATCGTAACTACAACAACTCATAAAACTCTTCGTGGACCAAGAGGTGGTGTAATTATGATGGGCGAGGACTTTGAAAACCCATGGGGATTAAAAACTCCAAAAGGTAAAACTCGTATGATGTCTTCTTTATTAGACTCAGGTGTTTTCCCTGGTACTCAAGGTGGTCCATTAGAGCACGTAATCGCAGCTAAAGCTATCGCTTTCGGTGAGGCTTTAACTCCAGAGTATGATGCTTATGTAACACAAGTACAAAAGAACGCTCAAGAAATGGCAAAACACTTCTTGGCTAAAGGTTATGAAATCATTTCAGGTGGTACAGACAACCACATGATGTTGATCGACCTTCGTTCGAAAAACTTGACAGGTAAGATCGCTGAAAATACATTAATCAAAGCGGATATTACTATCAACAAAAACATGGTACCATTCGATGACAAATCTCCATTTGTTACTTCAGGTATGCGTGTTGGTACTGCAGCCGTGACTACTCGTGGTCTTAAGGAAGCAGATATGGGTAAAATCGTTGACTTCATCGATCGCGTATTGATGAACCACGAAAATGATGCTGAAATTGAGAAAGTGAGAGCTGAGATCAATGAGTGGATGCGTCAGTTCCCATTGTTCCAATGGTAATAGGATATTCTCCTTTATAATAAGAAGCTAAGTTCAGCAATGGACTTAGCTTTTTTTGTATCCAACAAATGGATCATAATCAAATAGTTATTTTTGACATCTTATTTTATTATCTTAATAATTGTAATAAATCCAAACCAACAACCACAAAGAATCTTTAAAACCGTTAAAAAACATATAAATAATTAAATACTATCATGAAAAATCTATCAATCATCATCTTAACTTTACTATCATTTTCTTTTATAAGTTGTGATAATAACGACAATGGGGAAAACCCTACTAATGATCCAAGTATTTCTATCGATAATAAACAAGAGGTTTTAGAGGTGTATCCTTTACAACCCGTTCAATTGGATGTTCTAGCCAAAACAAATAGTAGTGCACCTATTAGTGATATTGACGGCACTCCAGAAGGATCTTGTATGGAGAGTCAAGACACTACTCTAAATGCCAACGAGGGTTATTTAAATTATAATCAATCCGCTCCTTATACTAATGGGGAATATGTTATCAATTTTACTGCTTATACTGATGAAGGTAAAACGGCCAATGTAAGACAACAAATTAGAGTAGTTGGCGAGCCTTTCATTATAGAAATTGATAGTACAGGAATTCCTGATTTAGCATTTGAAAATGCTAAGTTTACAGTAAAAGGTACTTTAAAATCTGTTTTGCCATTTAATGGAACAAGTACTTCAGTTGATGTACCTGCCCAAACAGGAATTCAATTTAGTACTAGTGCTTTAGAAAGTACTTTTGATGCTGTAGTGGACAATACTCTTGCTGGATTACCTCAATCACCAAGGACTGCTTTCGATGTAAAAAGTCATTCCCTTGAAAAAGATAGTAATGGATATTATACATATAACTTTGAAGTGACCTACACTGTCACAAGACCTAGTGTTGATTCAGAACTACCACAAAATGAATTCACAATCAACATCACTTATAATTATTTTGACTCTACAGTAAAATGCACTTCTGATGCTGATCCAATGTTTGGAACATGGTCTAAAACAGTGATTATACAAGATAATTAACAAAGAGTTTATCAAATATTAATTTATAAGGTGTTCGTTTTCAAAGATGAACACCTTATTTTTATGGTGTAATTATGAATTATTTAGACATTTATAAGTGCTAAATTGTTGGTAATCAAAAAATAATGTTCTACCTTTGCCCGTCGCAAACGTTCACCCGTTTTGCGTGTTCAGGTCGAAGTATTTACAACTTGCTGTTTTACAGGAACGTAAATGCTTCAAGTTTTAAATTAATAAAACGTACAATACAGTGGATACACTCAGTTACAAAACTGTTTCAGTAAACAAAGCTACAGCTCAAAAAGAGTGGGTTTTGATCGACGCTGAAGGTAAGACATTGGGACGTTTGGCTACTGAAATTGCCATGTACTTACGTGGTAAGAAGAAGCCTAGCTTTACACCAAATGTTGACTGTGGAGATAACGTAGTTGTTATCAATGCAGAAAAAGTGAAGCTTTCAGGTAAAAAGTGGGACGAAAAAGTATACCTTCGTTACTCTGGTTACCCAGGTGGTTTGAAATCAAGAACTGCTACAGAAATGAAAGCAAAGTTCCCTACAAGATTAGTAGAGAACGCAGTTAAAGGCATGTTGCCGAAAGGAAGATTGGGACGTGATTTATACCGTAACTTGTATGTATATGCAGGTGGCGAGCACAAGCACGAAGCTCAACAACCAAAGAAAATTGAACTTTAATTAAATTAAGTGATGGAAGTAATTAACACTTCAGGCAGAAGAAAGACTTCTGTAGCAAGAATTTACCTGAGTCAAGGTGAAGGAAAGATTACTGTCAACAAACGTGAGTTTGGTGATTATTTCCCATCTGAGGTTTTGCAAATCAAAGTGCAACAACCATTAGAATTGACTAATGAGTCTGGCAAGTACGATATTAGCGTAAACGTGCAAGGTGGTGGTATTAACGGACAAGCGGAAGCAGTTCGTTTAGCGATCTCTAAAGCACTTTGCGAAATCAACGCAGAACACAGATTGACATTGAAACCAGAAGGTTTCTTGACTCGTGACCCTCGTATGGTGGAAAGAAAGAAACCAGGTCGCAGAAAAGCGAGAAGAAAATTCCAATTCTCGAAACGTTAATCTTGTATTTTGTATTGCCGGCTATCGATGGTCTTCTCAGAAGACTATCAGCCGAGCTGCATAAATACGTTTTGCAAAAACAATCTACTTGTTAGAACAATGAAAAATTTAGAATATAAAGAACTGCTTGACGCAGGCGTTCACTTTGGTCACTTGACCAGAAAGTGGAATCCAAAGATGGCTCCTTACATCTTCATGGAGCGCAATGGTATCCACATCATTGACCTGAACAAAACAAAGACTGCTTTAGAGCAAGCACAAAACGCTCTAAAAAATATTGTAAAGTCTGGTCGTAAAGTGATGTTTGTTGCTACTAAAAAGCAAGCAAAAGACATCGTTGCTCAAGAAGCGGCAAGACTAAAAATGCCTTTCGTTACTGAGCGTTGGTTAGGTGGTATGTTAACTAACTTCCAAACAGTACGTAAGTCATTGAAAAAAATGTCGTCTATCGACAAATTAATGAAGTCGGATGAGTACAACTCTCTTGCAAAGCGTGAGCGTCTTATGATGCAACGTGAGCGTGAGAAGTTAGAAAGAGTATTGGGTGGTATTGCTGACCAAACTCGTCTTCCAGCTGCATTGTTTATCATTGACGTGAAGCGTGAGTCTATCGCTGTAAAAGAAGCTCAAAAATTGGGTATTCCTGTATTTGCAATGGTTGATACTAACTCAAACCCAGAGGGTGTTGATTTCGTTATCCCTGCAAATGACGACGCATTCAAATCTGTAAGTGCTATCATGGGTGCTGTAGGTTCTGCGATCGAAGAAGGAATTGGCGAGCGTAAGAAAGAGCGTGACGAAGCTGCATCTGCTGCTGCTGAAGCAGAAAAGAAAGCGGCTGACGAAGCTTCTAATGAGTAATTCTTATCTCGTTTACCTTTAAATTTTGAATAAAAATGGATATTAAAGATATCAAAGAGCTTGAAGCTAAACTTCACGAATTAAAAGTGAAGCAAGGCGATATCTTCAAGCAAAAGAAAGCGGACCGCGACGCTGCAGCTTTAGAAGCTATCCGTACTGAGATGGCTGAAGTTAAAGCTAAAGTTAAAGAAGGTTTAGCTGCTAATAAAGCTTCTAAATAAGCATAACTTATTTGGGTTTTAACCAAACCCGCATCGTACTAGTACCTTGCGGGTTTGTTCGTATAAATTTAAGGTAGTTTACTACCATTTGTTTAACCTCTTTTTTAAATCATAAAGAGATGGCTATCACAGCACAAGACGTAAAAAAGCTTCGTACTATGACTGGTGCGGGTATGATGGACTGTAAAAAAGCACTTTCAGAAGCTGAAGGTGATTTGGACAAAGCAGTTGAAATCCTTCGTAAAAAAGGTCAAAAATTGGCAGCTAAAAGAGCTGACAGAGAGACTACTGAAGGTCAAGTTTTCGTTTATTCTAGCGATGACAACTCAAAAGCAGTTGCTTTAGCTTTCGCTTGCGAAACTGAGCCTGTATCTGTAAACGACGAATTCAAAGCTTTAGGTCAAAGCTTATTGGATGCTGCTGTTGCTGCAGACGCTAAAACTGCTGAGGAAGTTCTTGCACTTACTGTTGATGGTGTAGCTGCTACTGAAGCTATCACAGCATTAACTGCTAAGATGGGTGAGAAAATGGAAATCTCTGGCTACGCTAACGTAGAAGGTGCTGCTGTTGCTGCTTATAAGCACGGTGCTTCTATCGCTGTATTAGTTGAGCTTTCTGAGGCTGCAGACGAAGCTGTATTAGAAGCTGGTAGAAACGTAGGTATGCAAGTTGCTGCTATGCGTCCATTGGCTCTAGCTGCTGAAGATGTAGATCCTACATTAATTGCTAAAGAAAAAGAAATCGGTGTTGAGCGTGCTCGTCAAGAAGGTAAGCCTGAGAATATCTTAGAGCGTATCGCTGAAGGTTACGTGAAGAAATTCTTAAAAGAAAACACTCTTCTTGAGCAAGCTTACGTTAAAGATCCTAGCCAATCGGTGAAGAACTACGTAGGTAGCGTGAAATCTGGTATGGTTGTAAAATCATTCAACAGAGTTTCAACTGGTAAGTAATTTTATTCCAACAAGGAATTAATTATATATGAAAGGTCATCCTATTTGTTTAGGGTGACCTTTTTTTCGTTGGTGATGATTTATGAAACGACTCTGTTGAAATTAAAAATGAAAAGTTAAAAATGAAAAACGTAGTTAGTAACAATAACGTGTAGAAATTAAAAGTGAAAAATTTAGAATGAAAAATGTAATTAGTTACAATAACGTGTAGGTGGGGTAATTAATACTGGCGCAGATGTTAAGCGATAGCGACATCTGTGTCTAAGAAACGTTAGAGAGGTCTCCCGACCTCGTTTTTAATTGATTATATATATCTACATAAAACACATATCAAGTTTAAATGATATCACTAGAAACACCCCAACGTTAGCTCCAGTAACCACGTTTTTAACTTTTCATTTTTAATTTTTAATTTTATACTTTTCATTTCAAAAAAAAAGACTCCTCACCGAAGTAAGAAGTCTTTCTTTTTATAGCTCGCTTATAGAATTAGTTAGACCATAGGTCTGATTCGAACTCTACAAGGTCATATTTGTATTCTAAACCTTTCATCAAAGCGATATCACCTTTAGCATCTCCATACAATAAAGCAATGTCTTTATCTTGTGTATTAGAGTATTTAGTGATCTTACCATCATGTAACAATAGATCGAAAGCATCTGAAAGGTTTTTACTTTCTGCTAAGTTTCTATCGTTATACCAAAGTGCGTCTCTGTTCTCTTTGAAAAGGTTTTCTACTACCTCTTTGTATGAGAATGAAGCAACTTGTCTTTCCAAAGTACCACCGTTGTTTTCAGCAGGAAGAACTAGTGTCAACACTTGAATATCGTGGATCCACTTACCTCTTCTTCGGTCAAACAAGATATCTACTTGAACATCCATTAAATAGATGTCTTCAGGATAAACTTCGTCTGAAGAAGCAGCTACTGCACCAGCGCCGCCGCTTCCGCCGCCGCCCCAGCTATCGCCTGAGTCACCCCAGCCGCCGCCGCCGCCGCCCCAATCGTCGCCGCCGCCCCAGTCGTCACCGCCGCCTGAGTCACCACCTAGATTAGGCTTCTTAACACGCTCTTTGAATTCGTCAATAGTAAGACGCTTTTTCAAAGAATCATTTTCATATGGTCTAAGTAAGCTACTCTTCACGGCATCAATCATCAGTTTTGGTAACCATCTATTCTTAGCGAAGAATGGCTGATTCATTTTATCGTTCAGGTTAACTCTGTACCATACTGTTCTTTTAAACATAATGTCTGCATTACGAACAGGTCTCACAGAGTGCTTATTCCATTCACTCTCATCAATCTCCTGAGCGTAAGCCATGCTAGCAAATACTGTAAATGCTAGTAAAAGTATTCCTCTTAGACTTTTCATAATATTTAATTCTTCTTAGTTCACTGCAATTGTTGTGATACCGCCAACACCTGGAACTGTTTCAGTTTTACCCAAAGAGTTTTTACGAACCACTTTCTTTACATCAACTACAATACGAACACCTTCTGTTTTAGGAGCGTTTCTTAATAATCGTCCGATATCCATTGATTGGTTACCACCTGTAACACGCATAGGTTTACCAATTGGTTTAGTACCGAATGCCACTGTAACTTCCCAATCTACTACACGGTAGTTAGCTTCATCTGGAAGAGCTGCTTTAAATTCAGCATCTGGCTCAGGAACAACACGTAATTTAGAAGTCTTACGTGAGATACCTTTTTTCATATCGACACCTGGGAACTTAATTGTTGGTTTTGGTACACCACGAGTTTTGAACGTTTTAGTACCAATTCTGTTACCACCACTGTTTACAGTAAGTACAACGCTTTTCGCCTTTTGAGTAGGGATAATTGTTGCAGTCTTACCTTTACCTTTTACAGAAGCATTTGTTGCAGAGAATCTTGGGCTGTAAGACTCACCTAAAGCAGGTACGTCTACAACTAATTTGTTAGCAACGTTTCTATAAAGGGCATTTACAGTTGCTGAGTTTACAGAAATTGTAGGTCTAACTACTACGTACTCTTCCTCTACTAATAATGTAGTATCACCGAAAGGAGTAGTATATGTAATCTCACCTTTCCAAGTTTGAGTTGAACGACCGTTTTTATCATATTTAGCTGCTTTTGCAGGGAATTTAATTGTACCTACACCTGCTTCTACTTTGATATCAGCACCGTTTTGTTTCATTCTTGGCTTAGCTGCTGAAGATGATGCAGCAATAAACATTGTTGCTTCATAATCCAATCCAGCTGCTACAAATTTCGAAGTTGGTTTAACAACCGCTACTACTTTATCAAAAACTACACGTCCACCAACTCTGTCGTTCAATACTTGTAAAACTTTCGTTTCAGCTTGTAATACTTCAGACGATACCTCTGTTAACACTGCTAATGCTGCAGCTACTGGAGTATCCTCGAATTGAATTTGAGCGTAGTCTTTATTCTTGTTGTCTTTATCCTTAGCATACTGCGGCATTTCTTTCGCAGACTTTGCTAACTTTCCGATTTTTCTCCAAGTTTTCGTAGTATCAAATTTCATAGCTACAGCATCATAATGCTTCGCTAATTCATTTAACTTCTTTTCAAGGTCATAAGCTTTACCTTTTACTTTAGCTCCCTCAACACCGATCATAATCTCAGCAGGGATTTGGGTATCACTTTTTCCTTTTAATTCACCTGTACTTTCATCATAATCACCAGATTTCTTAATGATCTCCTGCTTAAGATCCTCAATAAGATCAGTTACTTTTACAGTCTCTGTTCTTAAAGCAGTCGCTTCTTTAAGTACTTCCTGAGTGATTTTGTTGTTTTTCTTTTTTACAGCTGCTTCAATTGCATGCAACTGTCTATCGTTTTCTTGAATCTTAATTTCATTCGCCTCATTAAGTGCACGTTCAATGAACATGAACTTATCAAGAACCGTGTTACTAACATTCAATGCGAGCATGGCCATAAGTACTAAGTACATTAGACCAATCATCCGTTGTCTTGGTGTTTCCTTACCTCCTGCCATCAGTCTTTTTAGATTATTGTGTTAAAATTAGACATCTTGTGAAAGACTAGACTAGCCTTTCATAGCAGTTAGCATCTTACCATATACATTGTTCAACTGAGTTAAGTTAGTTGTCAATGTAGACATTTGTGTTTTGAATTTAGAAGCCTCTTTAGATGCTTCGTCCATACTTTGAACAGCATTAGCCAAGTTACCGTGGAATTTATTGATTGTTTTAAGATGGTTATTCGCATCTTTCAATTCCATTTCGTAAACAGCGTTTAATGCACCTAAATTCTTAGTGATTGCTTGTACTTGAGCTTGGTGAGCTTTAGAGTCAGCAGCAGTACCTTCCATTGTTTTCATTGCTGTAACAGTAGTCGAGAAAGACTTGTTTAAGTCGCCCATAGACTTTGTAGCTACTTGTAAACTTCTTGAGTACTCATCTGAAGCACCAGCAACGCTAGCTACAGATTTCATTTGACCTACTGATTTATTCAAGTTCTCCATACCAGAACCAAAGTTCTTAAATACTTCTGGAGTTAATTTCGCATCTGCCAATAATTTATCCATTGCACCTAATGCTGCAAGGTCTTTAGAATTATCCTTTTTAGCAGGTTTCTTAGCTGTAGCAGCTTCACCACTTAATAATTCTGGATAAACTAATTCCCAATCGTAATGTTTCTCTGGAGGAGGAGCTGGAGCAAAAGCACCAATGAAGAATAAGAATGCCTCTGTTACCAAACCTGCCGCTAGGATAGGACCACCACCTTGAAGGTGAAGAATTTTGAACATGGCTCCAATAATTACGACCGACGCTCCTAAGTTTGTTAAGATTGGAGCATATACTCTGTAGAACTTCTGTCTACCTGTTTCGTGAAAATGGCTCATTTCTGTCTGCTTAAAAATTTTCTAATTGATGTGTTTCGATAATGTTGATAACCAAAATTGGCCAAAATAACATTTAAAAAATTACTCTAAAATTCAAATCCTGAAGATCTACCCAAGTTGATCATTGCACAACGGAAACCAATATAAGATCTCGCTTGTGTTTCGAACTCGTATGATCTAGTACCTGTTTGGATGTAGAAAGGAATGTCTTTCCAAGAACCACCTCTTACAATCTTCTTAGGCTCGTTAGGATCTGTGTATGTTGGGTTTAAGTCCCAAACAATCGGATAGCCAGCTGGGTTATAGGCGTCATCGCACCACTCTGCAACATTACCCGACATATCATATAAACCAAAACCGTTAGGGAAATAAGCACCTACTGGAGACGTGTATGAATAACCATCGTCATAGTAGTTTCCTCTACCAGGTTTAAAGTTAGCCAAGGCACAACCTTTACCGTTTCTTACATATGGACCACCCCAAGGGTATTTCGCCATATCCAGACCACCTCTCGCAGCGTATTCCCACTCTGCTTCTGTTGGTAATCTAAACGCAGGTAATTCTGCTTGACCTTGCTCAATTCTGTAACTATTAAGGTGTCTTGTTCTCCAAGCACAGAATTCAACTGCTGCTCTTCTTGTTACACCTACTACTGGATATTCATCAAATGCAGGATGTGAGTAATAGTAATCTTGCATTGGTTCACCCATGTGATATGAGAAATCTTTCTCCCATACTGTTGTATCTGGTCTTAATTCTTCTTGGATTTGCTCGTAGGTCCAATCTGCACTAGTATCAGACTCTGCTTCCATACCCTCGATAAATTGACGATACTCGTTGTTTGTGATCTCTGTTTCATCCATAAAGAAGCCACTAATAGTAACTTGTTTATTCATGTTGATCATCGAATACGTAATGTCTTCGTCTGCCTGTCCCATGTGGAAAGTACCACCAGGAACGTTCGTCATACCGATAGGTATAACTTGCGCATCCCACTCAGGACGGTCTAATGAACCCGTAAGTTCTCCCTCATCAGAGACACTCCCGCCTCCGAATAGGCCGCCTCCTCCGCAACTCTGAGTTAAGACAGCCAAAATGCTTAACATTCCCGTAAGCCTTTTTAATGACAAGCTTTTCATATGCTAAAAATTCTCCTACTTGGATTTATTGTTTCTAATTCCTGATTGATAGTTAATAAAATTTAACTCGATCATAGATATTGGTATCAAAACAAAAAAGATTCCAAAAAGGAGAATTCTCTAAAAAAAAATAAAAATATATGGATTTTAATAGCGATTAATCATGTCGATATCTAGGCGTACGTATCGCTGAAGGGGTTTTTGAGCCAAACGAATTAAATCCGAAGGATAATAGTATTTCATGAGATGTAGGCGCTTTTGCTACTTGATCCCTTAAGGTATAATCAAAGGCGTACCCTATATGTAACTTTCTATTTTTAAGAACATATACACCTGCTAACACATTTAAAGACTCTATTTCTCTCACTCCAGCACCTACATAGATCCATTCTTGTAAATTGGCAATAAGGTTAGCATCGAAGGTGAAATTACTCAAATCAGACTTCACCAATACAGAAGGTTGAAGTACAATATTATTGGTTACGTCGAATGACATTCCAAACATTCCATTAAATGCCATCTTTAAAGAAGAAAATGGACTATCCTTTCCTCCGATAAATTCGGATGGAAGCAAATGTTTGGCTGCTACACCTGCGTAAAGCTTTTCATGTTGAAAGTAAATACCCGCTGAAATATCAGGTACAATAGAGTTTAAAGGTAAACCAGAAGTAAAAAATGGATCATTCTCATTCACGAACCTCAAACGACTGGTATTAATAGAACGATCATATACACCTCCTCTTAAACCAAATGATAATGTCCCTTTCTTAACTGGCACATAATAAGATACAGAAAACTGAGCTTCCAGATTACTCATCAACCCCACGTCATCATGTATAACATGAAAACCTACTCCCAATCTTTTTGATGCAATTGGAGCACTTAAAGAGAATAATTGCGTGTTTAAAGTTCCATTATCATCAAATGTTCCTTCGTAACCCAACCATTGAGTTCTATGAATTAACAAAGCTTCTGCATCTGTTGAGGTCATCCCTACAGCAGCTGGATTATGAAACGGCTTTGAAAACATGTATTGAGTGAACTGCGGATCTTGCTGACCCATTACCTGAAGAGATAAAATAGTAAGTCCTAGGATTAAAGTTCTTATTAGTAACTTATTAAGATGCATAAATTAAAAGATTACCAAGGGTTAAGTGATGAGGTTGTTTAGTACAGATGAATTATGTCTGCTTAAATGTGTTAGATAACCGGAGATCAAGTTGATCTGGTTAATACAATTTAATAAAATAAATGAGGTATTCAGAAAAAAATGAAATAAAAAAAGCATCACTTCCAGGAAATGATGCTCTTATATATGGAAAGCTCGATTATAAATCGTTCGCTTCTTTAATGTACAACTCAATGGCACCTGTCATAGATGGTGCATTCGGTAGAGGTGCCTCTACATCTAAATGTAATCCTGCATCTCTTACAGCTGCTGCTGTTGTAGGTCCAAAAGCAGCAATTCTAGTCTCTTTTTGTTCAAAATCTGGGAAGTTTGTGAACAAAGACTTGATACCTGATGGACTGAAAAATGCAATCATATCGTAGTAGATCTCGCTTAGGTCAGATAAATCTGCAGCAACTGTTCTGTAAATAATTGCTTCATTCATCTCAATTCCTGCTTCTGTCATGAAATTAGGAATGTCCTCTTTACGAATATCTGAACAAGGGAATAAATATTTTTCTGATTTATGCTTTTTGAATAAATCAAACATATCTCTTGCTGTTTTGTAACCTGTAAACAACTTACGCTTTCTAACTACAATATATTTTTGAAGATAGTTAGCAGTTTGTTCTGAGATACAGAAGTATTTCATATCTGTAGGAACTTCTACTTTTAGTTCCTTACACAATCTGAAAAAATGATCAATGGCATTTCTCGAAGTGAAAATGACAGCTGTATGATCTAAAATATTGATCTTCTGAGTTCTAAACTCTTTTGCTGTTACACCTTTAACTTCAATAAATGGGCGAAAGTCTATTTTGATACCATACTTTTCACCTAATTTATGATAAGGCGAATTTTGATTGGATGGCTCCGGCTGAGACACCAAAATTGATTTTACGGCTTTCTTCACCACTTTACCTGCTATGTCGTTTGCCATGCTTGTGATTTATATTTAATAAAAGTCCTTAGACTTGTCTGTGAGTTATAAGAAATCAACCTATGAATACCTTTACCGCCAGCAACGATGGTAAGAATTCTGTCGCGCAAAAATACGAAAATAAATAATTAAATCTAAGGTTTACTTGTTTATATACAGCGATATAGACTAAAAAACTTTTTAGAAAGAAGGCAATACCTATAAAATTACGCATAAAATCCCAACTGATGTTAAAGGGATTTAACGTCCATAATACACATAAAAACAAGAAAAACAGAACAAAAACCCAAGTGAGTTTATAAAATTCTATACTGTGTATTGATGAAACATTTTTATTGCCAAAAATATTTCCTAAAACGTAAATTACCATCAATCGGAAGGCGACAAATAAAAAAATGGAGATGATAATGTAGGATATGTTTCCAAAAAAATCAGAATAGGTTTTATTGGTTTCTGAAGAATTGATTTCCGACAACCAAATATCTCCCGAACCAAACAACATCATTGCTAAACTGCCGACAAGAATAAAACAGACTAAAAACATCAAAAGCTGTAATGTGTTTAATTTATTACTATCCGAGCGACCTAGGGTTACTCCATCAAATGCTTTTAAAATACTTTCATATCCCGTTTTCAAACCTCCAATTTGAGAGCATACACTCACTGATACAAAAACTATTATCGCCCACATGAGCAACATATTTCTGTACTTCGAATCAAATCGAGGTATAATCACTCCATCTTCTTGAGCTTTGATTTTATCTGCAGTCAAAGTTCGATAGGAATATTGATAATTAGACAAATAAGCTTCTGGTATAATTCCATTCACCGTATTCACTACCAACAACAACTCGTCTTCATTGACTAAATTATCAATTAATAAATTGTTCGAGAAAAAGATGGTTTGATGTTCAGAGTCGGCTACTTCTTGTAACTGATTATTTATGAATACTCCTGCACCTTTGGGTACAACAAACTCGATACCCAATCCATACAAATCGTCTTTTTTCATTAATAGATAAAAGTTCTTTGTAAAAGGATTTTGTTCTTTTAGGTAGGGAAGAAAACTAGACGTACGGTTATCATACACCTTCCATTCATCCTGTAAGGAGTAAAACTGTTTGTCAGTTTGTGCGAATGTGGATGTTCCACAAAATATATAAAGAACTAGAAAAAGAAACCTTAAATGATTCATTGATTATTTTCTGTCTTTAGAATCTATAATTATTGTCACAGGACCATCGTTTAATAAAGAAACTTGCATATCAGCTCCAAATTCTCCTGTCTCTATTTTCTTACCCAAATTTGATTCCAAAGCCGTAATCATTTCCTCATATAATGGAATTGCCACTTTAGGTGGTGCGGCATTTATATAAGAAGGTCGATTTCCTTTTTTGGTACTTGCATGCAAAGTGAATTGAGAAATCAATAAGATATTTCCTTCTACATCTTGAAGGGAACGATTCATTTTACCTTCTTCATCAGAAAATACTCTCAAGCCGGTAATTTTTTTTGATAACCACTCAATATCAGACGAATTATCGTCATGAGTTACTCCTAACAAAATGAGAAACCCTCCATCAATTTGTCCTTTTACCTCTCCTTCAATCTCAACTTTCGCTTGAGTTACTCTTTGGATAACTGCAATCATATTATTGATAACTTTTTCTAAAATTTCTAGTATTTAACATAACCTATATGGAATATGAAATTTACCACGAATTTAAAGCTAAATCTCCTTTTTTTTTACATCTACAAAATTTTTACTTAAAATAATGGTATAAACTTTGATGTTTTTTGTACGTCGAAATAATAAACTATACATAAAGTGAGTTATTTACGTACATCATCAATCCAATTTGAGAAAACATATTTTACCATGAGAAGGATTTTTATATTACTATTACTCGCTTTTAGCATTGTTGCAGTAGAAAATGATGCTTTCGCCCAAAAGAAAAAGAAAAGTTCAGGCAACGACAAAAAAGCACAAAAGAAGGAAATTAAAGAGTGGAAAAAGAAATTAAAGGAAACTGATCCTTTAAAATTCCGCGACATGACTCAAGAACTAAACACTCTTAGAGGACAAGCTTCTGGTTTAAAAGCCGAAATTTCTAAATTGGAGCAAGAAAAAGAATCTTTTGATCAACAGTTAAGAGAAAAAGACAACGAAATTGCTGACCTAAGAGCTCAACTTGAAAAAATGAAGAGCAAAATGGACAACAATGTTTCTTCTTCTGGTGATGACTACACAAAAGGAGTGGTATACAAAGTACAAATTGGAGCATTCAAAAACAGAGACCTTTCTAAATTCCAAGACAAAGGTAATTTCTGGATGGAAGATGAAGACGGTTTGAAAAAATATACAATTGCTTACTTCCGTGACTACGGTGAAGCAGATCAGTTCAAAAAATACATGAGAGCTATGGGTGTTAAAGATGCATGGATTGTTGCATACGAAGACAACACTCGTAAAGATATCAAAGATGTAAAACGTAAAAGTGGTAAATAAGCTTTAAGTTTTAAAATTATTTGGAAGCCTTTAGATGAATTTCTAAAGGCTTTTTTTGTATCTTCAATATTCAACCAACCGCTTAAATTATGGCTAAAAAAATAAATCTAAATATTGAAATTATCTCATATGATCAATTAAATGACCTATCAAAGGAAGATCAAGAATTATTAGTTGCTGCTGAAAAAGCTACTTTTAATGCCTACGCTCCCTATTCTAATTTTAATGTAGGAGCCGCCCTGAGATTAGAAACTGGAGAAGTAATCATTGGCAATAATCAAGAAAATGCTGCTTATCCATCTGGGATGTGTGCAGAAAGAACAGCGATGTACTACGCAGGCGCTACTCATCCGAATGCTGTGATCAAAACCATTGCTATTGCCGCTAGAAAAGGTGAGGAGAAAGAATTCATACCTATTTCACCTTGTGGATCATGCAGACAAGCCATGCTTGAATATGAAGTAAAACAAAACGAAAATATTCGAGTAATCATGAAAGGGAATGATCAAATATTTGAGCTGCATTCTGTATCTGATCTTTTACCATTCAAATTCACTCAAAAGGACTTGTTTGAATAATAATAGCGTTATTGTCTTGAGGCGTATAGTCTTGCCATTATCTCATCACCATACATCGTATTACTGGCCATTTTTTGATATTTTTTCATGAGTTCTTGGTTGCCCTCTAACTCATAAATAGATTTTAGGTAGGAAAATATATAGGGTTGTAAATAAGTCTTTCTTGTAGAAATTTGATCTATTTTATCCTCAGTTTCCAATAAAATTTTTTTAGATTGACTAAAATCTTGCATCTCATAATACTTCATTCCCAAAAGCATTTTGCTTGATAATGAAAAGAAATTATTCTTTGAATCAGACAACTTCAATATTTCTAAATTAATGATAGAATCAGATAACATATTGTAATTAGACAATACCAGTAAAGATTCGAAAATAAGCCATTCGTTATCATCATATTTACTGATCATATCTTTAGCTAGAGTTACCGATTTTTGGCTATTCGTATGAGAATAAATCCACATAAGATACTTTTGTGCTTCAGCTGAGGCAAAAACACTTGATTTCATACTATAGACTAATTGTTTTACACCTAAGTCTTTATTTCCTGATGGGAAAAAAGTTAGAAATGGTTTATAGATTGGATGTTTCTCCGGATAAAACTCCCTGTAATAATTATAAATACCTGAAGAGAAATTAAACTCAGGGAGTTCTTCGGTATACCCCATTCCTTTTCTAGTTAAATTATACACTGCCTTTGCTTCATTTACAGCTTTCCAAGTGGCTCCTCTGTAGTTATAGGCTCGAGCTTTTAGACTTTTGGCCAATAACATAAAATAGGTCGCTTCTTTATCGTATTTATTTTTCGATATCCGGCTTTCCGATATAGTTATACATCTATTAATATGAAGAAACATTTTCTCTACGGTCTCATCATTTTGATAATCAAATGGTGAGTTTTCCCAATATATTTCTAATGCTTTTAAAAGTGGAAGTGAGGGGTGTTTAGGCATCATTACCTCATAACGAACCAATAAACTGTCTGCTTTTTTAAAATTCCAATGGTAATAACAGTCCATTATCTCTGAGGCAATGTTCAGAGCATCATCATTTTCCCATAACATTTTGGGAGTTTGAGCGGTACTTTTTGATAATAAGAATAAAAAAAGTAGACTTATGTATAAAGTTCGTAACATATGTAGGGGGTGATCGTCAATATACTAGGTTTTTATCGTAATTTAGCAGATGTAACAAGGTTTGTGTCAACATCATTACTTTAATATAAGAAATCTTGTCTCATCTTTTTCTAGATGTAAATCAAAAACATGACAAAAGGCAAAAAAAAGAATAAAAAAGAAAATTCTAGAGGAAAGCGAAAACCTCAAAAGCGAAGTAGCTTGAATAAATACACCATTGAGAACATTATCAATTTATTGAACTCTTCCCCTGAAAGTAGTTTCAGCTTAAGACAAATCAATAAAGAGGTTAGAATCAAAAGCCAAACAGATAAGGATAAGCTAAAATATATTCTTGCTCAAATGGCTGAAGAAGGAAAACTTCAAATTAAAGGTAAGAAATATCAGTCCATTACTTTAGAAAATGAAATTTCTGAGTCGAGAACTGCTACCGTTGATTTCGTCAATCCTAAGTTTGCCTTTTTAATTGTAGATACTAACGAAGATGAGGAGCCTCAAGAAGATATTCGTGTGATCATTACAAATATGAATCGTGCTCTTCATGGGGACAAAGTAGAGTTTACCACCTTCTATAATCGTAATAGAAATAGGACTGAAGCTAAAATCACTAAGATTTTAAAGAGAGAAAAAGACGAATATGTTGGACAACTTCAAGTGTCTGACCGTTTCGCTTTTGTTGCTGCTTCAGATAGAAAAATGTTCTTCGATTTCTTCATTCCTAGAGATCAGATAGGAGAGGCGAATCATGGGGACAAGGTGATCGTAAAGATGACTCAATGGAAACCTAATGATAAGTCGCCAACAGGTAAAATCATTAAAATTTTAGGTAAAGCAGGAGAGAACAATACTGAAATTCATTCTATTATGTTTGAATTCGGATTGCCTTTTGAATTCCCTAAAGAAGTCGAGGCGGAAGCCAATATGATTCCTGATGAAATTCCTGAAGAAGAAATCAAGAATCGTAAAGACTTTAGAAATAGAACCACATTTACCATCGATCCACTAACGGCCAAAGATTTTGATGATGCTTTGTCTATCAGAAAAATGAAAAATGGTCATTATGAAATCGGGGTACATATTGCAGATGTAACACATTATGTCCGTCCTGGATCTCAATTAGAAGAAGAAGCTTTAAAAAGAGCAACTTCAGTCTATTTAGTGGATAGAACGGTTCCTATGCTTCCTGAAAAGTTAAGTAATGGCTTGTGTTCATTGAATCCTAATGTGGACCGTTTGGCCTTCGGTGCTATATTCGAAATGGATGAGGATGGTAAAATACACAAACAACAGTTTGGACGTACAGTTATCCACTCTGATCGTCGTTTCACTTACGAAGAAGCACAAGAAAGAATTGAATCGGGCAAGGGTGATTATCAAGAAGAAATTAATATTCTGAATGATATCGCATTGAAATTAAGAAATCAACGTTTCAAAAATGGTGCAATCTCTTTTGAATCAGTTGAACTTAAATTTGACCTTGATGAAGAAGGAAAACCAATCGGTTTAACTCCTAAGATCAGAAAAGATGCACATAAAATGATCGAGGAGTTTATGCTTTTAGCCAACAAACGTGTGGCAGAAAGCATTTTCAGAAAGAAACAAGATGGTAAACCTTGTACTATGGTGTATCGTGTACATGGTGATCCAGATCCAGATAAATTGGCTCAGTTTGCCACTTTTGCTAAACGTTTTGGTTACGACTTAAATCTTAGCATGAAAAAACTGCCTCAAACATTGAACAAGTTAACGGATGAGGTAGAAGGTAAACCTGAACAAAATATTATAGAGCAACAAGCTATCCGTACTATGGCCAAAGCAGTGTATACCACTACTGCAGAAGGTCACTATGGTCTTGGTTTTGCTCATTATACTCACTTCACATCACCTATTCGTCGTTACCCTGATATGATGGTGCACCGCTTATTGCAACACTATTTAGATAAAGGTAAATCAGCTGATGAAAATGAGTATGAAGACAAGTGTAAGCACTCATCAGCCAGAGAAAAAGTAGCTGCTGATGCTGAAAGAGCCTCGATTAAATATAAACAAGTAGAGTTTATGTCAGAGTTCTTGGGCGAAGAAATGGAAGGCACAATTTCTGGCTTGACTGATTGGGGTATGTTTGTCGAATTGAATGACACAAGATGTGAAGGTCTGATTAGATACAGTTCTATGACTGGAGATCAGTATATCTTTGATAGTGATGCTATGATTGTTCAGGGCGTCCGCTACAAAGAGAAATTCCAATTGGGTGATCCTATCAAAGTGATTGTGAAAGAGACCAATATCGAGAAGAGGTCAATTGATTTTGAATTAGTTTAAAACTTATCAAAAAATAAATATTATGTCGTTAACAACCAACGTCATCTTATCACACGAACAAATCGTTCAAAAAATTCGTCGAATTGCCTTCGAAGTATATGAAGATAATTTCGGTGCTAAAGAAATAGTATTTGCCGGCATCAAAGGATCTGGATTTGAATTTACTGAGTTATTAAAAAATCAGTTTGATAAAATTGCTTCTATTCCTTCTGATATTGCCATGATCACGGTAGATAAAACTGCTCCACTTCAAACTTTTATTGAAGTAGATAAAGATCTAAAGGCAATGGAAGGTAAAGTGATTGTATTGGTCGATGATGTTCTAAATACTGGACGTACTTTGGCTTATAGTATCAAACCTTTCTTAGGTATTCGAATTGAAAAATTACAAGTAGCTGTTTTAGTGGATAGGGGATATCATAAGTTCCCAATTGTTCCTAACTTCTTAGGGTATGAGTTATCAACTACAGTGAAGCAAAATGTGGAGGCTGATTTTTCTGACCCTCACAAGTTTGTAGTTACATTAAACTAGACTACTTTATATCAAAAAGCCGAGTGACTCTTAGGAATCACTCGGCTTTTTGATATTTGATTGTTTATTTCCCCATCAAGAAAACTAAAGGAATATCTAAACGGCTATCCCAAGCTCTTTCAGAGTGATTTTGACCAGGGAATTTTTTCGTTATCCAATTCGAATTATCAAACTTGTGTTTTTTCATCACCTCATTAATTCTTAACTGATAAGGCTCGTACATTGCATCCAATGTTTCTGTCCCATAATCAAAGTAGATTTTATGAGTTTTAGGATCTGGTAAATTCTTATCAGCATAATTGATGATACCATCAGTCACCAATTTCAATTCTTCTTCAGTAAATTTATCTGGGAAAATCATTGGCCAGTGTGTCGACAAACATCCCGCACCACCGAATACATCAGGGTATTCGCAAATAGCATAAAGAGAAATTAACCCTCCCATACTTGATCCCATTACAAAAGTATGATCACGATCTGAAAGTGTTGGATATTTATTATCGATATAAGGCTTTAACTCTTCAGTTAGAAATTTTAAATAATTATCTGATATTGCTTTACCTGCCATTCTTACATTCACGACCTTATCATGTAATGCTTTATCTAAAGTTTCAATTGACTTCTGAGGTAAATATTCTGATGAGCGATATTTCCCATTGTTAGGAACTGCTACTACAATTACATCTTCAATTTTATTCTCTTCAAGTAGTTTTGTGATGTGCTCATCTACTTGCCATTCTTGCTTATTCCAAGTGATCGTTGAATCAAATAGCATTAAACCATCATGCATATACAATACAGAGTATTTCTTATCTGAAGAATAGCCTTCAGGAAGATATACGTCCACTAATCGGTCGTCAATATATTTAGATTTAAAGGACTCTATTCGTTCAATTTCACCTCCAACAACCTTTGGTATTTGAAGCTGTGAGGCTTCGCCAATACTTAATTTATTTTCCTTTTTGTTTTCACTTTTAGTCTCGGTTTTATTCTCTGTTGAGGAACATGAGAAAAGGACAATCGGGGCTAATAGAATTAAAAATAGTTTTTTCATCTTTTTTCTTTTCAGTATTCGTCTTATTTAGTTTGGTTGAAAATAATACATTCCAATAAATGAAATTAATATTTAGAAACCTGATTATTTAGCAACTGAAATTTAAGGGAAAATATAGAGAATAGGAAAGGGGATGGGGGAATTTTTTGAGGTTGGAGGGAAGAGTGAAGAGTGAAGAGTGAAGAGTGAAGAGTGAAGAGTGAAGAGTGAAGTTCTCAACTGCATTAATAGCAGCCAAGATTTCGTGGCTGTTTTTCGTAGAAACAATATTTATTTCTCTGTCTTCCCAGAGGTGGCCTTGGCCCCTCGTTACACGAACTATTGGCCTATACTATTTGGGCATCTGTAATTTCTGAGATATTGGATTTACCATCTACATCTCCGTCTCCAGCGAGGTGGTCTTGGCCCCTCGGGAACTATCAGTTTTCGCAGAAATATGTGCATTGGATTGCAATCCCTTGCTTATTCGATATATGATCATCCATAACCGTTTGTTCAGATTTTGAGTGTAAATCACAACAACACCCCGCAGGAATATCCTGATATTTCAAGCGGGTGGCGGTGGGATTTACGCCAAAATATGGACAAACAAAAAAAGGTTAGCTAACATCTCGTGTTAACTAACCTTCTATATTTAATGAATGTGGCGCCGACTTACTCTCCCGGGGGTTAACCCAGTACCATCAGCACTGTAGGGCTTAACTGCTCTGTTCGGAATGGGAAGAGGTGAACACCTACGTCATTGGCACCATCAATGTCTTGATATCATTGACTGTGAACAGTAAAAACTTTGTCAGTGCCCCCATCAGGGGACACCAACCGAAGAAAAGCTTTCGGGCGATTAGTACTTCTCAGCTTAATCCATCTCTGAACTTACACTTGAAGCCTATCAACGTCATCATCTATAACAACCCTCATAAGGAAATCTCATCTCGAGGTGGGTTTCGCGCTTAGATGCTTTCAGCGCTTATCCGCTCCACACATAGGTACCCGGCGATGCTCCTGGCGGAACAACCGGTACGCCAGAGGTGTGTCCAACTCGGTCCTCTCGTACTAAAGTCAGAGCCTCTCAAATTTCCAACGCCCGCAACAGATAGAGACCGAACTGTCTCACGACGTTCTGAACCCAGCTCGCGTGCCACTTTAATGGGCGAACAGCCCAACCCTTGGGACCTTCTCCAGCCCCAGGACGTGACGAGCCGACATCGAGGTGCCAAACCTCCCCGTCGATATGAGCTCTTGGGGGAGATCAGCCTGTTATCCCCAGAGTACCTTTTATCCTTTGAGCGATGGCCCTTCCATGCGGTACCACCGGATCACTATGTCCCACTTTCGTGCCTGGTCGAGATGTCTCTCTCGCAGTCAGGCTCCCTTATGCCATTGCGCTCTTCCGACGATTGCCGACCGTCGTGAGGGAACCTTGGAAAGCCTCCGTTACTCTTTTGGAGGCGACCACCCCAGTCAAACTACCCACCAAACAATGTCCGGGTTCAAAACCCGTTAGACCGTCGAACAGGAGAGGGCGGTATTTCAACAATGACTCCAAAACGCCTGGCGACGCTCCTTCACAGTCTCCCGCCTATCCTACACACTCCTGGCCAACGGCCAACGTTAAGTTGCAGTAAAGGTTCATGGGGTCTTTTCGTCCCGTTGCGGGTAAGCGGCATCTTCACCGCTACTTCAATTTCACCGAGCTCATGGCCGAGACAGCGTCCAGATCGTTGCACCATTCGTGCAGGTCGGAACTTACCCGACAAGGAATTTCGCTACCTTAGGACCGTTATAGTTACGGCCGCCGTTTACTGGGGCTTCAATTCAGAGCTTCGAATTACTTCTAACTCCCCCTCTTAACCTTCCAGCACCGGGCAGGTGTCAGGCTATATACTGAATCTTTCGAGTTCGCATAGCCATGTGTTTTTGTTAAACAGTCGCCTGGACTTCTTCGCTGCGGCCTCTTACAAAGTAAGTAGGCGCCCCTTCTCCCGAAGTTACGGGGCTAATTTGCCTAGTTCCTTAGCCATGAATCACTCGAGCGCCTCGGGTTACTCACCCTGACCACCTGTGTCGGTTTGGGGTACGGGATCCTATAACATAATCTTAGAAGGTTTTCTTGGAAGCGTTTCGTATCGTTATCAGATTGGCCGTGGCCGCTCTGTACTGTCTTGTCTCCCCAAGTCGTGCGCATTTAACTACACAACCTATAGGTACGCAATTCAACGTACTAATCCGTCAGTACGCAGATACTTCATCACTCCGTCACTCCGTCGATGATATAGGATGCTCAGGAATTTTGACCTGATATCCATCGAGTATGCCATTCGGCAATCCCCTTAGGTCCCGGCTAACCCTGGGACGATTAGCGTCGCCCAGGAAACCTTGGTCTATCGGCGGGCAGGTTTCTCACCTGCCTTATCGTTACTTATGCCTACATTTGCTTTTCTAACCGGTCCACTGCACATCACCATGCAGCTTCAACCCCGTCAGAATG
>NZ_CP076132.1:5135000-5191010 GCF_018736045.1 Flammeovirga yaeyamensis
TCCTTTGCTTCTAAATCATTTTTAAATTCTAGTAGTGCTTTAAACATACGAGTAGCCGCTCCGGACGCAGGAACAAACTTTAATAAGGTTTGTCCTTTAATCGATTCCTCGTATTTATCTACAAATACATTTATTTCCTCATTTGTTAACTTTATAACGCCGTCACCAAGTGTAGCAGGTCTGATAATGTTTGCGTATTCAAACCCTTTTTTAAAGTAGTTTAATTGTTTTTCAACTGTTTCCAGAGAAATTCCTTTCTGCTCCATTAACTCATGGTCTTTCGGCAGAAATTTTGTTGTTGATGTCATCTCTTGTGTCTCCAAGGTTATAATTATTTTAATGTTAGTAATAATTTATTGAACCAGCGAATAATATGTAGATTAGTTTTGGAAATACTAGCATAATACCATATACACAAAGTAAATAAAAAAAGTACAATTAAGCGAAACCGATTGCGTGGATTAACGTATTTTTCGGGAGTTTAAGATAACATATTAAAATAATTGTATTATTGTAAGACTAAATTGCAAATTACCGATCGAACCATATGAAAGAAAAGAACAAAGTACTACAAAACATTAGCTTAGGGATTCTAATAGCCAATACGATACTTCTAGTTTTACTTTATTTTATACCTACTTCTGATCGTCTTGGATGGACGAACAATAATGTTATCGAAAATATTAAAACACCATTATTCGATTTCGAAAAGTTCGGCACATACTTTAATATTCAAGGAGACTCATTTTTATTAATAGAGCAATTCAATGCTCTACCCATTTCTTTTTCTACTGAACATTTTGCTTTCTATGGAATTGTATTGATGATCAGTTTCTCAATTTATTTATCAAGTATATCTGGTTTAACGAAGTTGTGGCATGCTTTATTTTTTGGAGTGTTCGCATTATTGATTGGTACATTTCATCTTGAAAACCTTGAGATTTTACATCAAATACATGATAAAGCATTTACAGCATTAGTTTTAATTGCATTCACAGGATTAAGTTATTATTTCCATAGAAATCAACATATTAAGTTTCTTGTTCGATGTGCTAGCTTTTTGATATTAATATCAGGAATTATACTTTTTATCCAATTAGTAACACCTAACGTAAATTGGTATATAGAAAGCATAGCCTATTGCTTCCCTAGTTTATCATTATTGACTTTAGCTTTTATATTATTTGCCAGTATGGCCATTCCATTTGGCATACTTTACTTATCTACATTTAAAAATGTTGGTGGAAGCGGGGACAGTATCAAACACTTTTTATTTTTCTATATCGTTTACTTATTGAATTTAGTGTATTGTTATTTCGTCCTTTTTTATCAGCAAGATTTAGATATTTATTATATCCCTCCATTCTTACTTTTAATAATTGCTTCTTTTGTTGGCTTGTGGGTGATAAAGCAACAGGAGGAATTATTCTCATCCATTTTGAGAGATAAAAATATATTGTATTGGGTTTATGTAAGTGGTGCTTTAATCGCTCTATCTTCTTTATCTTTCCACAAAGCTATTTTTGATTCATCATTTGTAAAAGCTGCGGAGCAAACTACTGTAGCAACTATGCTTGGTTTTGGTTGTATCTTTTTAATCTACATTTTGTATAATTTCTATGATGTACTAAAGAAAAACCTTCAAGTATATAAAGTTGCTTTTAAACCTAAGAATATAGATTTCCTTTCCACTTGGGGTGTTGGCCTTCTGATTGTTATTGGTCTATTATATATACAGCATTTTGCTCCATTTAATCTAGCAAAAGCTTCTTACTTTAATAATTTAGGAGATGCAGAGTATATAGATGGACAATATTTCTTAGCAGAGAACAGATACAATACAGCTAGTGTGTACCATTATAACAACTACCATTCGAATTATATGTTAGGGCAAATTGCTGAGAAAAATAAAAACAAAACCGTTGCTGGAGTTGCCTATAAATATGCATATAAAGGAGGAGGTATAGAGCAAGCATTTTCTAAATCAGCTTCACTAGAGATAGATAAGAAAAACTATTTAGAGTCATTATTCATCCTCAAAGAAGGATTGAAAGAATATCCCAAATCGGAAATTTTACATAATAACCTTGCTTTAGCTTTCATGAATATCAATGAGCTGGATAGTGCATTATTCTATTTGGAAGCAGGGATTTCTTTAAACAAAGATTACAATAAAGTTTTAAAGGGGAATTATATCGCTATATCAGCACTAGCGAAAAAGGAAGTGAATGAGCATTCTAAATATTTATCAGAGATTGATAATTCTACTTCATTAATTGAGAGTGTAAATCAACTGGCATTATTAAATACCGATGGTATTGCTTCTGCTCAGAATTTCGCTAAATCATTAGTAAATGATAGCACCTTAAATGGCGATGAAGTTAGTTATATTTATAACTATGCATTAAACAATTCACTAAAAGAACAACCCGAGGTATTAGGTGATTACATTGCCAAATACATGAGCGTTCAAAACAGCGATTACAAACAACAGCTTCTATTTGCATACGGCTGGACTCAAAAAGCCAATGATAACCAAAAAGAATTCTTAAAAGCATTTAAAGATTTGGATAAATTTTACGGAATAAATAACGCCTATTACAACTTTATTATCGGTCTTGAGGCTCTTAATAATGATCAGTATATTTTAGCCGAACATAAATTAGCAGCTGCATGGAAGTTAGGACAAAAGTCGGCGATTTATCCTTTAGCACTTACAAATAGTATTTTAGGAAATCATCAAGAAGCAGTTCAGCTATTTGATTTATGCGAGAGATTTAAAATTATCGATACTGAGGACAAAACTTTAATTCATCATTATACATCAAGTAAACAATTGAAATCGGATAGTGAAAAAGATTATTTCTACCAGCTTTTATTCAATTATCAGAAAATGTCCAATGATGAGGTACTAAAATCACTTAAAGGGTTATCACTGAAAAGTAATCAAGAAGACCTTTTGACGATGATTTTAAATTATAAAGTGAAAACAAAACAAGCAGATATCACTTCTTTAATTCATCAATTCAAAAAACAATTTGATGTATCAGATGATTTAAAAGTTGAAATGATATTTGCTAAATATCAAATGGATTTACCAATAGATGAATTTACAGTAATAGAAAACAACACATCAATAGCTGTAGATTTTGCAAATCATTTGATAAAAAAGGATACAACTTTATTCGAAACAGAAGCTTTATTTTTAAACCCTGCCTATCAGAAATATATTGTCAACAGCTATATTCAAAAGGGTGAAGACGATAAATCTTTTGAGTGGGTGAAGGATGCAATTACCGTTAACCCTTACTCTGAATTGAATGTTCGCAATTACTTTTACGTAGCCATTCCTCAAGGTTTAAAAGATTATGCTCATGATATCATGGTAGATTCTGAATATTATTTAGATGATGCTGCGACGAAAAGAATAAATGAGTTATATTCAACCCTAGTAAATGATTACCATAAAAGTATAAATACTTGGAATTAAACTAACATTTTATGTCTAACCGTGTCATACAAACGAAAGGTATCTCTCGAATCTATAAAATGGGTACCGAAATAATTAAAGCTTTACAAACCATCGATATCACTATTGATAGGGGAGAATATGTTGCATTTATGGGCCCTTCAGGTTCGGGAAAGTCAACATTAATGAACATTGTCGGCTGCCTAGATACACCAAGTAACGGTGAATATTGGCTAAATGGACAAGACGTAAGTGACATGACAGAAAATGAATTGGCCATGGTTAGAAACAAAGAAATTGGTTTTGTATTCCAATCATTCAACCTTTTACCTCGATCTACCATACTTGATAATGTTGCTTTACCTTTGGTATATGCTGGAGTGAGTAAAGAAGAACGTTTAGAGCGAGCACAAAAATCTTTGGATGCGGTAGGTTTAGGTGACCGAATAAGCCATAAACCAAATGAGCTTTCTGGTGGTCAAAGACAACGTGTAGCGATTGCAAGAGCATTGGTAAATAACCCAAGTATCATTTTGGCCGATGAACCTACAGGTGCCTTAGACACAAAAACCTCTTACGAGATTATGGGAATTTTTGATGATCTACACCAAAAGGGGAATACTATTATTATGGTAACTCACGAAGAAGACATTGCTAATTATGCACATCGTATAGTTAGACTTAGAGATGGTTTGATCGAAAGAGACGAGCAAAACCAACATATCACTAAAGTGGAAATTTAAAAATGAAAGTATATACTAAAACTGGCGATAAAGGAGAGACCTCTTTATTCGGAGGTAAAAGAGTTCAGAAAGATCACATCAGAATAGAAGCTTATGGTACTATTGATGAATTAAACTCTTATGTGGGGCTTGTTAGAGATCAGTCAGTAAATAATAAACGATTGAATATTTTAAAAGAAATTCAAGATCGTTTATTTACCATTGGTGCCGAAATGGCTGCAGACCCTGATAAACCTTCTTTAAAGAAACCTGACCTTCATGAGCAGGATATCGAATTACTTGAACAAGCTATTGATCAAATGGATTCGAAATTAGCTCCTTTAAAATATTTTATCCTTCCTGGTGGTCATACTGCTGTATCATACGCTCATTTAGCTAGAACAGTATGCCGAAGAGCTGAACGTTTAGCGATAAGCCTTGTAAACGAAGAAGGAAGCATCGACTCTATTGTCATTCGATACCTAAACAGATTATCTGATTACCTTTTTGTTCTTTCTAGAGCTATGGCGAAGGAACTTGGGGTGGAAGAGAACTATTGGGTGCCGAGGAATAAGGATTAATAGGTAGCAGGTAGCAGGTAGCAAAGCTAACGCTCGTTTTTTAGGTAATAACTAATAAGGAATAACTGAAATTTTAATTAAACTAAAGTTTAATTGATACCTTATAATATAAATCAAAAAGCATGATTGAGGCAGAAGCCTTGGTCATGCTTTTTTTGAATCAAACAGCTACAGTATCAACTGATGTCGATAAAGTGATAAGTTATCACTAACTCATCATTAATAGTCTAATAGGTAAAGGTGATATCTTTGGATGATTTTTTTCAGAAGTTCACCATATAAAGGTGATGTCGCATAGCCAACTCCTCCATATTTTGTAGATCCAATCATATTTGCCCAAGCTTTATAATCACGACCTTGAGTAAATAGTGGTGCGTATCTTTTTTGCTTGTTTAAGAAAACGGAATGTGCTCTAAACGACTCCCATGGTGTTTGATACTGGGCAAAGGAATCTTTTACGGTACATTTATATAATACTCTTCCTCCTTTCTTAATTTTTGATGAAGAGACCACAATGTTTTTATTCATTTTGTACTCCTCCAAAGTGTAATATTCTGTGGTAGTAATAGGCTTTGTTTTTTTGGACTTGTCCTTTACTCCGAAATAATTATTTCCTACCACTCTTTTTCCGTACCCCGTCTCCAACGCTGCTTGTGCTAAAGTAATGGATGCAGGTACATGATATTTTGCTTGTTCCATGAGTGCTGTCTCTACTTTTTGTAATGGAACGGTTGATGTAAAAAATGCATATACATGTGGAGGTACTGACATTTGATCTAAAACTAACTTTCTAAACTTGTCGTTGATCTCTTTATTTAACACTAGTAGTTTTTGATTACTCAATTGATCAACTCTTGATACTTTATGTTCTATCAAAAAGTCGGTGACAATTAATTGCCTTTCGATGATAAATTTATCAATAGTCGTATTGGCCTTATCTAGTTTCGCCGTTTTATAATCCGCGTAATTATTATTCACAAACTGAACAGGTACAACACTCGTTTCTTGAACATCTGATGGAGTAGAGGGTAAAGTCTCTAAATCAAAATCTTCTATAAACTGATCGATAGTAGGTTGTTGCTGGGCACCATAATTTACCGCTACTGGTGCTTGCACATAAATTACTTTGTCTACAGGTTGTCTTAATAATTGTACTAGAAAAATTCCAGCAAATAAAACAATGAGTGATAGTACAAATTTTGGGTTGACAATTACAGTGTAAATGTTTCCGTTAAAGCGGAAATAGAAATTGTTTGGGTATTTTAATCCAAAAGCTAAACCATTTTTTGACTGTACTGATAATTCAGAGGTCGTTTTCAATAAAAACATGACATTTAAATTTTACTTTTGACCTGAGTTCGAAAAATACATTTCAACGAAATCAAGTATTACGAATTCAACAATCGTCATCTCAATATTTTTTTTGAGATAACTCGATAAATTTCGAAGCTAGTTTTGGTCAGAGTAATGTTGGTAATTGAAGTACTATATCCTCGTCTACTTCAATGAAAATTTTCAAAACTAAAACGCTTCTAAAAAGTTTCTAAGTGTGATTCATATGATCACATTTCAAAATTAGTTTAATTTTTAAACATTGCCAATATATTTATCAATTAATTATAATAAATAGCAAAATAATGTCAATTAGCATCAATACAATGCGTGTAGGACGCAAATACAAACTCACAAATTACAACGACGTGTTTATTTTTGAAACATTAGAAATGATCTCGGATGATGATTTTTTGATCAAATTATTAGACACTCTTGAAAAATGTAAGATGAGTGAGCTGTATGAATATGGGAAAGGGAAGGATTTTTATATTGAAGAAATTGAGGAAGAGGATTAGAAATTAGGAGATAGGAATTCGCTCGTTTAAACTAAGAAACTTAAGAACTAAGGAACTAAGTGAAGGAAATAGATTATTTGGATAAAGTATCGAAGGTCTTGGAATCTTATTCTTAGGATAATTATTTAGGTAAGAGGTAAAAAGTAAGAGGGAAGGGAGAAATTTTTGGTGCACTTGGTCTTTGAGGTAAGATGAAAATTTTGCCCTACTTACTATCTTTAGAAGGTAATAACTAATAAAAAATAACTAAGGGATTTAGAGGTAATAGTTGATAACTAGAAGATTATTAAACGAGCGTTAGAATCAGTAACTACGTTTTTCACTTTTCATTTTTAATTTTTCATTTCCCTTAACTTTTCACTCATAAAAAATCCCCTGCCGCATTAAGCAACAGGGGATATATGAAATAATAAGGTCGATTAAAAACCCTATTCCTAGTATCTGTAGTGATCTACTTTGTATGGACCTTCTACTGGTACACCGATGTATGATGCTTGATCTTCAGTTAACTCTTCTAACTCTACACCGATTTTAGCAAGGTGAAGACGAGCTACTTTCTCATCAAGGTGTTTAGGAAGCATGTAAACTTTGTTTTCATACTGACCGTTGTTTTGCCATAACTCTAACTGCGCCAATGTTTGGTTAGTGAATGAGTTAGACATTACGAATGAAGGGTGACCTGTAGCACAACCTAAGTTGACCAAACGACCTTCTGCCAAGATAATTACATCGTTTCCAGATGCAACAGTATACTTGTCAACTTGAGGTTTGATGTTCACTTTAGTGTGACCATATTTTTCGTTTAACCAAGCCATATCGATTTCGTTGTCGAAGTGACCGATGTTACAAACGATTGCTTTGTCTTTTACTTTTTCGAAGTGACGACCCACAACGATGTCTTTGTTACCAGTTGTAGTAACTACGATATCGCCTTCTAGGATAGCGTCGTCCATTTTCTTCACTTCAAAACCGTCCATTGCAGCTTGTAAAGCACAAATTGGATCGATTTCAGTAACGATAACTCTTGCTCCAGCACCTCTTAAAGAAGCAGCAGAACCTTTACCTACATCACCGTAACCAGCAACTACTGCTACTTTACCAGCGATCATAACGTCTGTAGCACGACGGATACCGTCTACTAAAGATTCTTTACAACCGTATTTGTTATCGAATTTTGACTTAGTAACTGAGTCGTTAATGTTGATTGCAGGTAATGTTAAAGTACCGTTCTTCTCTCTATCGTGAAGTCTAAGAACACCTGTTGTAGTTTCTTCAGAAATACCTTTGATGTCTTTTACTAATTCAGGGTATCTATCCAAAACCATGTTAGTTAAGTCACCACCATCGTCAAGGATCATGTTTAATGGCTTACCACCTTCGAAACCGTGTAACGTTTGTTCGATACACCAATCGAATTCCTCTTCAGTAAGACCTTTCCAAGCATAAACCGGAATACCTGCAGCAGCAATCGCAGCAGCAGCTTGATCTTGAGTAGAGAAGATGTTACAAGATGACCATGTAACTTCAGCACCTAATTCCACTAATGTTTCGATAAGAACGGCAGTTTGGATAGTCATGTGAAGACATCCTGCGATTCTAGCACCTTTTAATGGTTGCGAAGGACCAAATTCTTTTCTCAAAGACATCAAACCTGGCATTTCTGCTTCAGCAAGTTCGATTTCTTTTCTACCCCAATCAGCTAAAGAGATATCTTTAACTTTGTAATTCGCTGTTGTACTTTCCACGATAAAAATTCTTTTAAAATATAATTTTGAGTCTGCAAATTTACGAATAAAATCTTCAAATTGTGTATGTTATTCACAAACTTGCACATCTATAACAATATTGCGACATAAAATTGTTTTGAAATACGGCAAAATATTTGAAACATCTTAATATTGTCTTAAAGTTTTAAAGATCTATCTAAGTTATTCATATAATAGTATTATTTTCGTAAACTGTAGATTCTTTAGTATTCAAAGCAAAAAACCACAATGATTGGTTAATGAATGTCGCTATCAAACAGAAATAAACGAATTCCACAACTGCTTGCAATCATAACAAGTGTACTGACCTTAATTTTTGGCAACGATTTAAAAGCTAGTAATATTGATAGCTTAGCAAAAGACTTATCGCTTGATCAGAAAATTGGGCAGCTTATCTATGGGATTTCTTTAAATAATGAGAGTCAGTTAAAAGATTTAGGAAAGGACAATCAGCTAGGTGCCTTACTATTTGATAAATATTGCAAACCTTCTCTTCAAACCTATTTCAAAAATTTAAACAAACTGCCAAATAAATTACCCGTCTTACTAGGTGCATATAACCAAGAAGGTATTCAGTGCTTCGACGAGCATTATCAATTTTTACCGGATAACTTTAATCTTGGAGCAATAAAAAGTAATGCTTTTACCTACAATACCTATAAGGGAATAGCAGATGCTTGCCGTCAACATCAATTGGATTTTTATATAGCAGAAAGTTTATCTATCAATCCAGAAAAGGATCATTCGTATGGTTTTGGTGAAGAGGAGATCAATATTATTTCAAAAAACCATGCAGCTTTAAAAGGATTAAATCAGCTTGGGATAAAGCCTGGTACTTCATTTCACTATCTAAAGGAATTAGGTGATTATAAATTTAGAGAGATCAACACTCTTAAAGGATTGGTGAGAGATTCTATTCAATTTATCTACCCGTCTAAAGTCGCTTTCGAAGCGCCTATATTTCCTTCATCGGTAACTACTTTCCTTACCGATTCTTTAGGCTTTAATGGAATGATTGTAAGTGGAAACTTGTCAAAAGGGAATAACGCAAAAGTAACTGTTGATAATGCTATTTACGCTTTGAAGAATGGTCATGATATGATTGCTCTTTCTGGAATGTTCCAAGAAGTGATAAAAGGTATCACTAATGCTGTAAACAAGGGTATTTTATCAGAAGATCTGATCGACAAAAAGGTAGAAAAGGTATTACGTTTCAAAAAAGAGAGTTTGATTAAAACATCAGAGGAAACCAATATTAATTATCATGCGATCGCTGAAGAATCTTTTGAGAAATCGGTGACACTTTTAAACAATACCGATAGCATTATTCCTCTTTCTTCATTAAATGATCAAAAATATCACTTGATAAGTATTGGATTGAATGGTAGTCCTGACTACTTCTCCAATATGCTAAAGAAGTTTGTCGATTTTGATTATCACAGTATTGAAAGCTCAAGTTTTTCAACAGCTCAAGTCAACTTGCTTCTTGAAACTTGTAAAGATCAAGATTTGGTGATAGTCAATATAGTTTGTCATCAGAAATCTTCTAAGCATCGATTTGGAGTTAGTTATGCTACGGAACAGCTGATAGAACACCTACAAGAAAAAAAGAATGTGATTGTCGCCCTACATGGTGACCCTGCAGGACTAAAATATTTATCTGATAGCAGAAATACGATAATCAACTATTCGACTGCTAAAGAAGCTCAAGAAGCATCAGTACAATTAATTGCAGGAGCAATAGATGCCAATGGAAAACTTCCTATTGCAGTCTCAAATTATAAATTATATCAAGGTGAAAAGGTAAAAAGTTTGGGTCGTTTAGGCTATGGTTCTCCGGCATTTGTAGGTATTGATGCCGAAAAATTAACTACGCTTGTCGATAGTATTGCTATAGGTGCAATAGAAATGGAAGCCACTCCAGGATGTCAGGTAGTGATTGCTAAAGATGGTAAGATCATCTTTGAAAAGGCTTATGGATATTTCACTTATCAAAAAGAAGTTCCTGTAACCAATGAAACGGTATATGATATCGCCTCTATTACAAAAGTAGCCTCAACTACTCAAGCAATGATGATGTTGGATTATCAAGACTCTGTCAATGTCAATCAGCATTTAAAATATTACTTACCTGAAACGGATACAACCAATAAAGGAAATATCAGATTGATTCAATTCATGACACACACTGCTCCGCTAAGAGGAGGCTATTATTTCTGGGGTCATGTATATGATAAAGAAACTAAAAAATACGATCTGACTTATATCAGTTCATATAAAAAGAAGAACTTTGGAGTAGAAATCACTCCCAATTTATATGCTACGGATAGTATTAAAGATTGTATGTGGCATTGGTTACTCGATGCTCCATTATCCACTAGAAGAAGGTACACCAAAGAAGTATATCGTTATTGGTATAGCGATTTAGGGTATTATTTTCTTCAAAGAACTATTGAGAAGATCACAAATAAGCGTTTGGATCAATTTGTAGAAAGCAACATTTATAAACCACTAGGAACACGAAGTTTAGGGTACTTACCTCAAAATCATGGTATAGATATTAAGCGTATACCACCAACTGAAATGGATATCAATTACCGACAGTCTTTGATGAAAGGTTTGGTTCATGACCCATCTGCTGCTTTGATGGGTGGGGTTGCTGGACATGCAGGAGTATTCTCCAATGCGCATGATTTAGCTATTTTGATGCAAATGAACCTTCAGAAAGGTTATTATAGTGGACACCAATACTTTGATGAAGCTACATTGAAAAAATATAACCGTCAGCCATATAAACGATTCAAAAATAGGAGAGGACTTGGTTGGGACAAACCGCCATTAAGAGGAGATGAAGGAAATACATCGGCTTTAGCACCAAAATCTACTTTTGGTCATACTGGCTTTACTGGAACTTGTGCATGGGTAGATCCTGATAATAATATAGTTTATATCTTCTTGTCCAACAGGGTATATCCTACAGCTAGAAACAATAAATTAGCGAAGGAAAACATTAGAGAGAATATCCAAGGGGCGATTTACGAATCGATGATTGACAACAATTCCATCTAGATAAAAGTAGCTGTAGTTTTCGTCTTACAGTTTTTCTCTTTTATCTCAAAAAAACATAACCTACGATAGATCAATCAATTAACCACATCAAATAATGTCCTTGAAATAATATATTGACATTTGTTGTTAATTTATCGTGACTTAAATTTGGTTGGTAACAATATTCCTCATACTTTTGCATCGCTTTAAAGGAAAAAGCACCTATAAATGGCTCCGTAGCTCAACTGAATAGAGCATCACATTACGGCTGTGAAGGTTCCAGGTTTGAATCCTGGCGGGGTCACAAACTTTTTCCGAAAAGCAAATGGTTCCGTAGCTCAACTGAATAGAGCATCACATTACGGCTGTGAAGGTTCCAGGTTTGAATCCTGGCGGGATCACTAAAATTGGGAATTTAAGGTCAGAATACTATTTTCTGACCTTTTTTTATATCTAATCTTCAATGCTACTCATTGGAGATCAAGTGGTTAAGACTTTTTATGTTATGTGGACACGTTGGTGGATAGCTCACCATAGTGACCACTTTTTTTACTTTTTTAATTTTTTTACTAACCATGAAAAAAAGAATTTAAAGAAAATGAGAGTCTCATTTGTATCAAAACCACTCAAAAACAAACTAGAAGTGACCATTGCAGCAAGAATCGTGATAGGCGATCAACGTTCAAATGCCTTTGTAACAGGCGTAAGGTGTGAGAAAAAGAATTGGGATGGCAAGCACCAATTCATCAAAGGAAGACATCACTTTGAAGACAATCAAACCCTAAGAATCATTGAAAATGATGTAAAGAGCCTAATAAATCAGTACCGTATTGAACATGGTGAACTACCCCACCCCAATACTATCAAAGACATTTATGTACATGATTTAATGGGAAAAGAAGCTCCTCAAGTAAAACTGTCCAGTGCGATGAGTAAAACGATCCAGCAAAAAGAGTTGAAACTTTCTGCTGGTACAGCTCGGAATTACCATGTTCGTTTAGCTCGTGTAAATGAGTATATGCAGGAAACACAACAAGAAGAAGTAAAACTGAATGAATTAAATCCTCAATGGGGAAGAAAGTTTATCAATTGGCTAGAACATCAGAAAAATAAAAATCAGCTTGATGAGTTCTTGAACAAAAATACCGTAGCTAGGATTGTAGGAACATTGAAAACAGTGACTAAAGAAGCTGCTCAAAGAGGTGAAATTGACTATGATCCATTGGGAGCTTTAGTAAAACCTGAAGGGGAACCTGTTGATTTTGTTGTTTTAACTGAGGGAGAGTATTCAAAATTGAAAGTGTATCAATTTGGATCTTCGAAAATTCAAAAAATAGCTGATATGTTGATTTTCATGTGTGAAACAGGGTTTCATTACCGAGAAATGCAAAATTTTAAGGCAAGTGAAAATACTTACATCAGTAGCTCAGGAGTTAGAATGATTTCCATTTTACGTCAGAAAACAAAGAAATCAAGTGCTATTCCATGCATTCTTCCATTTTCAGACTTAGGACAAAAGTTATTAGAAAAATATGGTGGAGAAGAAATGCCAAGAATTTCAGTAGAAAAATTAAATAGCTACCTCAAAGAAATTGATGCAATACTGGATATTAACAAAAATCTCACATCGAAAGTAGGTAGAAAAACTTTTGCTACCCGATGGTTGAACCTAGGAATGTCAAAAGAAAGTATTGCTACCATGTGTGGTCATAGCTCTTCCCGAATTACTGAAGAAGTGTATATGAGAGTTCAGGATTACAAAGTGATTCGAGAAATGGAGGAAGCCAAAAAGAATATCTTTGACCTTCCAACTTCAGAGCTAATTCAAGGCTAAAATTTCAATTCTCTAATAGCTTATTATAAAATAGAATAGAGGTATTTCTTTTTTGCTTTATATGAGCTGTTACCCTTTAACAAGTGACTTGTTGTGTTTTAACAAGTGGAATCTAATGAAAATGAGTTACCAACATAGGTTTTATTTTCGTTAGGTTCTTTCACTTGTTAAATAGTAATAAGTAAGTTTTTCGCAAATAAAACGTTACTTTTATGAAAAATAAATCTAAGTTTTCTTATGCCTTTTCAATTAGAATACCTTAATAATCTATTAGTAGGATTTTTTCTGTCTATAGCTTTAATACAACTTATTATAATTATTCTCAATAAGAGTAATTATATCAATGTATTATTATTTTCTATAGCATTATTAAGTGCCGTTTTTGTTTTATTATCGGGTTATTGCCACTTAACAAATGATCCCATCAAGCACTTAGGCTATTATAATCTTTTCTTTTTAATCTATCTTATATTGATGTTTTTGATTATTATTCTAACTCAAGAGTTTAATAAAGACATTAAGAATAAGTTTTTTTATTATTTAGCAATTTGCAGTATTGTCATAACCGCATTAATACATCTTACACTAAAAAATGGTATTGTATATCAGGAAATATTAGCTCTTAAAACTTTGAGTAATTCAACATTTATTGAAGATTATTATTTACCTGAAGGAAAGATTAATGTCTTTTATCCATTTTTCATGGTTTGGTATTTTATCTCTATATTTCTCTATTATTTCTCAATATTAATCTATAATTACCGAAAAAAGGAAAAACAACAAGTTCACATTATCATATCATTGTTGATCATATTTATTTCATCCAACCTTTATGATAGTTTAATTGATATCGGCCTAATTTCATCAATTTTTATAACTGATTATGCTGTAATACCTATTGTCATTCTATTTAATTATGAGTATGCTTCTAAGATAACTGATTACTTAAAAACTAATGAAAAACTAATCGAAGCAAATCAAAAGTTTTCTGACCTTATTGAATCAGTAGAGTTGTTTATTATTGGTCAAGATACTGATGGAAAAATCATCTATTTAAATACTTTCACAAAAAAAAAATACTTCTATGGTATGGATGTATATGGTCAAAATATCAAAGAGTATTTAGTCAATTTAGAAAAATCAGTTACTCAAAACACAATAATTACAACTCTAAAGGTTGGTAATATAAAAGAAGCAATATTATCTATTACTAAAATTAAATTAAATACTTCTGAAGGCAATCTGAATTACTATATAGGTTATGATATTACTGATAAAACATTAAATGAAAAACAATTACTACTTACTTTAAAGGAGTTAGAAAAAGTAAAAAACGAACTTACAAAAGAAAATATTTTTCTAAAATATGATTCAAACAAAAAAAATAATGACTCAATACTACAAACCAAAAATAAATCATATCAAAAAGTAATTGACGAGATATATAGAATTAGAAACTTATCTAATACAGTTTTATTAGAAGGTGAAACTGGTGTAGGAAAAAGGTTTATTGCTAACACTTTAGTAAAAATAAGTAATAGAAAAGATAGACCGTTCACTACTTTCAATTGTAATTATCAAGGTCAAAGTTCTTTATTTAATTTCTTAAGAAAATCATTCAAAGATGGTAATCTTGTTGAAGAAACAGGATTAATTGAAATGTTAGATAATGGTACATTACTTATCAATGAAGTAAGTGGATTATCCTTAAAAGATCAAATTCACCTATATGATTTCTTAGCATCAAGAAGAGAAAAAAGTATTTATGCAAGTAATGTTAGATTAATAGTAACTACATCTAAAGATTTAAAGGTACTTGTCGAAGAAGGTAAATTTGATAATAATCTTTATTACTGTTTAAATTTATATTCATTAAATATTCCATCATTAATGAACCATATTGAAGATATCCCTCTTTTAGTGGAAAAGTTTATTTTTGATGCATGCAGTCAAGCTGGCATTCCTGAAATGACAGTAACCTTAAAAACAATTAAACAACTTCAATCTTATAATTGGCCAGGAAATATAAGAGAATTAAAATACGTGATTGAAAGAGCAGTATTAACAAGTCCAGGAAAAAAGTTAATCCTTAAAGAGGTAATTAGTGAAGAGCCTCCTAAAATTGAAAATGAAGGTTTTAAAACTCTATTAGAAACAGAAAAAGAACATATCCTAAAAGTCTTACAATTTGCAAATTGGAAAATCAGCGGAAAGAATAGTGCTTCAGTTATTTTAGGAATTAAAGAGAGTACTTTAAGGGCCAAGATGAAAAAACTTGAAATCCAAAAAGGAAAATAATCGCAATATATTACGGATTCGCAATATATTGCGATTATCACAATTGTTAATTTTATATAATATACACGCTTAAACAACTGAAAAACAGATTTTTAAATAAAAAAAATAAGAATAATGTTAAATGTAACAACTCACTATATAACTTTGTAGTATTCAATAATATGATTTCTTATATACAACGTTTCAACACAGTATTATAAGTTTATCAATAAGCTATTAAAGTAATAATAATGAAGTTTAATATTTTAATAACATTATTCTTTCTACTTGTTATTCAATCAGTATTTGCACAAAAAGCTGAAAGAAAGGAATTATATAAACTAGATAGTGCAAAGTACAGTGATGATAATTTTCCTCCAGGGAGATTTCAAATATTATCAGGACAATTTTACCCTAATTGGGAACCTCATTTAGGGAAAGGTTTACTTCCCCTCCCTAAGTATTATCAATGGAAACAAAAACTTTCATCAAAAGGAATTGATTATTTATTAGTTTTTTCTCCAGAGTATCAATTAGGAACTAAGGGAGGAGCTTTACATGGAAACTCAGAACAAGATGTAATCATATCTTGGAGGGTTGCAGAAAATGAAAACAGCTATAGTAAGTTCTTATTTTGGGGACTAAATGTATATAGATTCACAGGGACTACTCCTTCAGAATTATCAGCAGAACAAGGATTAACCGTTGGTACTATTGGAGGTGCAGATGCAAAATCCTTTTGGATGTTAGGAACATTCTTTTTTGAGCAAGGTCTACTAAAACATAAACTTAAATTAAGAGTTGGTCACCTTTTTACTAATATGTTATATGCTACGAATAAGTATATGGCTGATGATAGAGATACATTTATCAATGGAATTTTAAATTCTCCAGAGGGTGTTCAATGGACTTCACAAAAATCGTTAGGTTTTAATTTTCAATATGATTTTGGAAAGTTTTATGTGATGGGAGGTTTTCAAGATCAAAAAAGTGACCCAAGATATCCAAATTTTAATTCTTTCTTAGATGGCGATTATGTCTATTTAGGTGAAGTAGGATATACACCAAATAGAGGAACTAATCATGAAGGATTTTATTCATTAACAATGAACTATAATACAGCTTATGATAATGTCAGTTCTGGATATGGACTGTTATTTAACTTCCACCAAGATATTAATAGTGTAATAGGAGTCTATGGTAAATATGGCCAATCTTTTGAAAGATTTGGATACTTTAAAAGGGCTTATGCCGCAGGTTTAGCAGTAAATGGTCCTTTTGGATGGGATTATGACCAAATATCAATAGCTTATTTAAATGGTGATCCATCAGATCCAACTTTAAATAATAGTGATCAAGGGATTAATATGTATTACAAATGGTTGTTGACATATCGTACAGATTTTACGGTAGATGCTCAATACTATTTTGATAGATCAAAAGCACTTCCTACTGATAGAGATAATGCATTTCTAATAGGAATGAGATTAAGAACAATATTTTAAAAACTATAAAATTAATTCTTTGGTTTAGAAGATCAGATGTTTTATAAGATAATCATATTGTTGGTATTGAGTATTGTAGTTAAAAATGAAGTTTTTGCTCAACAATCCTATTTTAGAAAAAGATCTTTTTTTGGACAACAATATAATCAAGAGTTAATATTGGATTCAACTCATTATATTTTCCCATTAAGACCTCTTTTTAGAGAAAGTGATTTAGACTTATTGGTAGAGAAACAAATCCTTCCAATGACACTTGATAAAGATGAATATGCTTTTATACATTATTGGAATTCAGCACCTGCAACACCTTCGGATTATAATTTAATAAACCATAAAAAATATACTGACAAAAAAGGACGAAGTAAAAACATAGCCTATTCAGTTCCTAGTTTTTACGGTACAGATCCATTAGTAAGTTCTCCTTTTAAAAAAGTATGGACTCCTTTACGTGTAATGGAAAGACATACCATTTTAAAATATGGTTTTTCTACAAACATCTTAGCCGCATCGTATGTAGGTTACACTCCTTATGCATTAGAAGGTAAACCAAACTGGACAGGATTTGTTGGTGCAGAAGCTTACTCAAATTGGCTTTTGACAAGTAATAAAGTAGGTGTAACAAATTTATCCTTTGAAATAGGTTATAAGTATAATTTATTTTATGATGCACCTGAAATGAAAGATATAGTTGGTTCCGAAGTTATCAGTAATGTAACAAATGGTCCAAGTGATCCAATTATTGGTGACATGTATATTACACAAGGTTTATTTAATAATAGAATATTGGTTGCAGTAGGTAGAATCACACCTTGGTACTATTATGCTTTTAACACATTTGCAGATGATGAATTAACAAGGATGACGAATAATATGGTAAATGGAGGGTCTGTTTTACCTGATGGTGGAGGAAATAGTACAAAACCTGGATTTGCTGTTCAAGCTTATTTAAATAACAATTTATACTTGAATGTTGTCTCCACAAATCCATCTGGAGAAGATGCAGGATTTGACTTTTCAATATGGAACAGGAATCACTATTTTGTAGCAACGGAACTTGGTTACGTTTATACATTAAGTAATCATTTAGAAGGAAGGGTTTCTTTGGGAATGCATCATCTTTATAAATATGAACAAGAAGGAATCACTTCAGGTTATGGTTTTACATTTTTATTACAACAAGAATTAACACCAAAAGGATTTACACCATATACGGGTGCTTATTTTCAAATACATCAATCAAACCCAACAATATCAACAGTACAACAACAAATAGCAATAGGATTGAATATAGATCATGCTTTTGATAATAGAAATGATGGCTTAGGATTAGCTTTAGGTTATTCAGATACTTCTGATGATACAATGAGAGATGAATTTTTTGTTGATACTTTCTATAGGTTTCAATTTACAGAAAGTTCTCATATTACAGCAGACTTTCAATTCTATATCAATGCTGCCAATAAGCTACAAAATAAATTTATTGTACCTGTAATGAATGCACGATATATCTTTAATATTTAATCTGTTCGCTAAACTGTAAAAACTTAGTAATCAAATCTTAGTGAGTTAAAGAAGCAATACTATTGAACATGTATGATTAAGCACACGATTTTAACCTAATCTACTTATAATCAACTGTTTTTGAAAAATAATTAAACTAAAAATATGAAAAACGAAAAACAAAGTTGGATGCCTTTAATTGTAGTATGTCTTGCTATGCTATCCTTATATTTTCTTGCTTCAGGAATTAATGTAGTAATAAAAAAGGTATATGAAGACTTAAATACTACAGTGAGTACTATCCAATTATCTTTAGTATTAGCATCGTTGGTGAGTGGATCACTAATGATTACAGCAGGTAAAATTGGAGCTAAAATTGGGATGAAAAAGACATTAATTATTGGTTTAGTGATTTTTATTACAGGAGCAATAATCGCCTTAATTAGTCCCAATGAATCCATTTTTGTAATGGCTTGGGGATTTATTTGGCCATTGGGAATGGTTTTGATCGTACCTACAACTGTAGCTATGGTCACATATTATTACCAAGGTACACAAAGAGCAATGGCATTTGGTGTATACGGTGCAGTTGCTTCTTTAGCGGTGACTCTAGGGCCAATAGGAGTTGGCTTTTTAGCAGATCAAATTTCATGGAGATATGCAATGAGTATCTCACCTGTTTTAGCCTTGGTTACCATTTTATTAGCTTTTAAAGTACAGGAATCTGAAAAAGATAGTTCAATTAAAATTGATTTTCCAAGTGTTCTTCTTTCCTTTTTAGGATTAGCTACTTTCTTAATTGGTATGATGATGGGAGGAACTTATGGTTTTATCATTGAAAAAAGACCATTTGAACTTTTTGGTACAATCTTACCATTAGCGGGTTTATCAGTCGTAGTTTTAGTTATGATAATTGCTATTGTTTTTATGTACTTATTTATGACAAGGACAAAACAACTGATAAACACAGGAAAAGAACCATTAATTGATCCTTCAATATTTTCAAATAAAGTTTATTCAGCAGGTTTATTTTCACAGACCATACTATATATTGTAATTCCAGGTATATCCTTCATCTTACCTTTATTTTTACAATCAATTAATGCATATGGACCTAGTGAGACTGCTTTAACAATGTTACCAGGTACTGCTACAATGGCAGTTGTTGCTTTATTTACCCCAAATCTCGGAAAGTTTATAGCTCCTAAATACATTATCATAAGTGGTTTTATCATCATTGTAGCTAGTACTTTCTTAGTATTAGGAGGAATAGGAAGTCAGATTGGTGAAATTTCATTAACAATGCCACTAATAGTATTTGGTACTGGTGCTGGCTTAGTAATGTCACAAATTGCTAACCTTACATTATCATCAGTAGATATTAGCCAAGCTAGTGAGGCTTCTGGTATAGCTGAAACTTTTAAAGAAGCAATAGGAGGAGGTTTTGGTATTGCTCTAATCAGTACAATTGTATTAGGTATGTGGTATTCTTCTTTTATCGATAATCAATTAGCCATAGAAGAAAAACACCTAACTGATCAAGAAAAAACAGAATTAGTCATCAAATTAGAGGATCAAATTAATGATGGTCCTACAGTAAAATCATCTTCTTACTACAATACTCTCAGTAAAGAATCAAAAGACTATTTTGATCAAATAGATTTTGAAAGTGGTAAGTATGCTATTACTCAAACAATGTGGGTAATTAGGCTTTTCTTAATTATAGCGATAGGGTTAAGTCTTTTATTTCCAACTACTAAGTTATCATAATAACACACATTTAAATTTTTAATATTATGTATAAAGGTGAATCAAAAGTTTCTCCTGAGAAACTAGAAAAAGTTAGAAAAATCTTTAATGAAACTTCAAATATCTACGATGCTCCTGAAGTAATTCGTGACTTTTGGATGAGAATGGCTGAGGAAAAAGTACCCCATCTTTTTTCACAAAACCTTTCTTGGTATGGTTTTCATCATGCACCATTTTCAACAGACACAGAAAATGCAGATGTTATAATGTATGGTGTTGGATATGATCTTAACTCATCTCAAGAAATGGGAGACACTCGACATGCTCCTATGTATTTAAGATTTGCATCTAAATATATACCACCCGTTCATGGTGAGTGGGAAATGGCTCCTTTTGAGATGTGCAATGTTATTGACAGAGGAGATATTGATAAATTTTCAATGGATTATAACCAAAGTTTGGAATGGGATATGAAACATGCTTTAGAATGGTCTAAAAATGGAGCATTACCATTAAGAATTGGTGGTGATCATGAAATTTTTGGAGGAACAATGGTAACTGCAAATATGCTTGCAGATAAATATTTCCCAGGACAATCAATGGGAGCGATTATGTTTGACGGTCACTCAGATTGTTTCTTACCAAATGATGTAGGAGGATATATAGATACTGATTGGGTAAATGGAGGAGGAATTCCAAGAGCTATTTACAATGGTTGGGTAGATCCAGAAAAAGTATTTCAATTTGGTATGAGAGGTTTTGGTATAGATTCTCCAGCTGGTCAATATGCAGCTGATAAATTTGGTATTAATATCATTCGTCCTCTTGATTTAGAGAAAAATGGATGTCAATATTATGTAGATATGATCCGTGAGCGTGTTGGTCAAAGCCCAATGGTAATGACCTGTGACCTCGACTGTCTTGACCCAACTCAAGGTGGAGGTATTACACAACGTGATGGCTTTGGTTTAACATTCAGAGAGGTACAGCAAATAAGTAGATCAATGAAAGGGTTGAACTTGCTTGCTGCAGATATTTGTGAGTATGCTCCTTCTCATGATAATAATGCAAGATCAACAGCTTACAGTGTATCAGCTTTAATTTTTGAATATATGTGTATGCTTGTTGATACTAAGGTTCGCTTGAATGATGGCAAATACAATCAAACAAAATGGGACCTTAATCTTTCTACTTCTGCAACTTATCCAGGAGAAATCTTCTTGGATAGATGGAAGAAAGATATGAAAAAATAAGTATGGAGATGAGTAGAAGTTTATATGTTCTTACATAGAGCTTTCACTTCTCTCCCTCCTTTAATAAGACAGAAAATAACCCTTTTCAATATATAAGGCCCTTGTTTCAGTAATTGGAATAAGGGTTATTTTAAACTTTTAGTCTTGGATTAATGCAAATGAAAAAATAGAATTTTTTTATAAAACTCTCATTTATTTTTTATGGTAAAATTATGAAAACAACTAATAAATTAAATGATCAAGATCTATCTTTTTATTTAGATTACATTACAAACCTAGGAATGTTACTTTTTGCGATTAGCTTAACTACTCCTATTTTAGGTTTGGTGATTTTTGATGTAGAAACTGAGATTATTGATGGAGAAGAAGTTATTGAAAATCAAATGTTTTGGGATAAACCTATATTACCATACATCTGCGGATTTATAATTCTTATGATACATTGGTTTAAATTTGTAGAAATTAGTCATTACATGAAAAATACAAACTTGAACCAGATGCTTATTACTTTCGGTTACTTTTTTCTATTGTGCTTATATCCATATTTAGAAATGAATATTGAGTTTACTTCTGATCAGCCACATTCTCGAGCTGTATTCAGTGCAGTCTGGGGAGGGTTAGGTATATTTTCTTTTTGGCGTCTACATCATGCGAAGAAAAATGAAATGTTAAAGGAAGTACTATCTGAAAATCGATTAAAAGTATTATCCAATGAAATTTTGGCAGACCCAATTGCTGCAATTTTTTGTATAATACTATCTTATTTTGGATTCAACATTTGGTTAATTGGTATGATAGCTTTTGTACCTCTTGCAAATTACTTGTTAGGTAAAACTAAAATAAAAGCAGGTCTTTAAGAATTACTCAAAGACTTTTCTCTTAATGTAATTTTTCATGTCTTGCGTGTAACAATGCAAAATACTGATCATATTTTCCTCTATAAACAATATTATAATGAAACTTAATAATATACTCATTACTTCAATCTTTGTTTTTTCTTCCTTTTTAGGATATAGTCAAGTAGCTCCAACAAATGCAGATGCTGAAATAGCAAAAAAAATGCAAGATCCTTTAGCTTATATTTCTGCAATAATGTCTGACAATGACCTTCTGTTTAAAACAGGAGAAAATGATTTTAGTTTTAGCTCTTCTATTCAACCTGTGAAGGCATGGTCATTTGATAAAGCGGGTTTTAATTTTATAGCAAGAGGTGTAATCCCTATTTTAGGTTTAGCTCCTCAAGCTCAAACTCCTGTTGTCGGAGAACCAATTTCTAATACTACAAGTCCAACATGGGGACTGAGTGATATGATTACTCAATTCTTTTTCTCTCCTAAAACTGATGGTGCTTGGAAATGGGGAATAGGACCTATGTTTTCATTAAAAACTAGAACTAATGAAAAATTAGCGGGGCCTGGTTGGGGTTCTGGACCTGTTGGTGTTGCAGTAGGTGGAGCGGGTAACTTCGCATTTGCTTTTATAGCAGGACATCTTTGGGGATTTGATGAACAGTTTAGTACAAGTATTTTTCAGCCAATGATATTCTATAACTTCCCAAGTAAGCCAGGTTTATCTGTCGCGTACAATAACCAGGTTTCATACAATTGGTCTGCTTCTGAAAATAATGAATTAACGTTACCACTTGGTTTATCAGTAAATAGATCATGGGGAATGGCTGATGGATATGGTTTAGAATTAGGGGTAGGACCTTATTGGAACGTTGTGAAACCAGAAGGATCAGCATCATTTATGACCCGATTGAATGTTGCAGTAATATTTCCTTAATCACAAAAAACTATCAACATTTCTTAAATAAATAGGGGGTCTTACTTAAATATTTCACTTTATATTACCCCCTATTTTATACTAATCGATAACACCTCTTCCACCCTCACATTCTCATTCCCATTAACCACCTCACATTTCCACTTCTTCTTACCCAAAAACCATTTTCTTTCCCAATAGGCTACGACTTCAATAGGTACATCTACTTTATACTCAACGGTAGCATTTCGAGAAGAATCCAATAATACTTCTAGAGCTAAATATTCATCTTGATATTGAATGGTTTTATATGTTTCTAAGGTATCTACACCTATATGAATAATGGTATCCTTAATAATCAGGTTTTCTATCTTTTGGTTGGCTTGAAAGGAAACTTGGTAGGCACTTTCTAAGTTCTGGAACTTTGTTTTTAAAGCATTGTATTTACGGAGCCAGTTAAACTGATCTTGTTGATGAATTTCCTTTAAGGTTTTAATGGATAAAGCCAATGCATCGGCTTTATAAACAGTTTGATTAAGATCGTTTTTATAGGTTTTAATTAGAAAAATAAAGTAGTCCCCACTCTAAAAGTCTGTCCGTAAGTTTTATCTGCTTTATAAAAACCTGATAACTGTATCTTTTCTCTTATCGAATACGCTAAAAGAATTTCACAAGCTACATTCGTTTCTGCTCTACGAAAATCTGGTAACTGCACGATAGGAGTGACTTGCACATACATTTTAGGACTAAATACAATGGGCGTAATCACCTGGAAAGTCATACCATGTAAAGCGACATTCTCTCCGTTTTCATTTAGCATCCCTGCCTTTTCAGACATGTATTGGTAAGAAATGATTGGGAAGAACTGTACCTTTTCAAAGGCCATTACACCTAAAGTTAAACCAGGTGCCACTACCCAACGGCCATTCCCTAATCCTTTGTCCACATTTCCTGTTGGTGCATAGACATCAATAGAAGGACCGAAGGCGCCTAAAAGTTTATCGTAGTTTTTATAAGGTAAATAGAAGTAGCGCAATCGCACATCACCAATTCCGGTTGCTCCTGTTCTTGTGTTATGAAGAATAGGAAGTTCACCTAAAATTAAATGTTTTTCAGAGGGAGCGATAATAAATGAATTCCTTAAACCGTATTGATCACTAGCACCTGCATGCTCAAATTGAATATCCATTTGTGAGTAGAAATTCGTCGGTTTCGATGCATCAATGACTTCTTCAGTATTTTGTGCAAAGGTAAGACCACCCAAAAATAGGAGTTGAATGATAATGTAAATTTTTTTCATGATAATTATAAGTATTCGTATATCATGAAAAGGACAATTTAGATCACGCAACCCTATTTCTAAATGGTTTAAATAATCAAATCTCCCCCTAACTCCAACTCCGTTCCTTCAGGAAAGTAGGCCTGTCCATCAAAAAACAAGATGTTGTTGATAGGGATATTGATTTTGCTGGGGGCACTATCAAATTTTATTTTCGTTTTGGAAATGACCCTCTTGCTCTTTCTAAAAGGCATTTTCTCTTTTTGATCTTGCCATTCCACAACGACTTCATTTTCATCAATCATAATAAACTGAGAAGGAGATACATGCCATAAATCCAATTCTGTATGATTCATCCACTTGATTTCGAGGAGAAGGTTTTCTCCGTCGTAGATGCAATTCAACTTTGCTATCAAGCCTGCTGCATTCATCTCATTTTCTGAGAATCTTACTCCAGATAAACCTTTTCCTCTCTTTTTGTCTAAGATGTTATTTAAGTATTGATTGATTGATGTTTCTTGTTCTTTATTTTTAATGGATAGTTGATAACTTTTCTTGAATGACACATAAGGGTTTTCTCTTAAATACTTTTTATAAGAGTCGTTTGATAATTGATAACGTAAATGTTGTGCTTGTCCTTCCTCATAGTAATTGATAACATACAGCAAACGAAGTGGTCCCTTTTCATCTGTCTTAATATAATTAGGAGAATTATTTGATGGATGAACCGTTTGATGAATAATCGTATCCTGTTCAATCCAAATTCTATCTTCTAACAATACTGCAGATAATCGATTGTCAGTTGTCGAAAGTCGAATTGGTTCTAAGAAGCCTGTTCCTTTATAAGAAACGATATACGACAACTCATGCTGATTCGGCAATGCGATTAATTGTATACCACATGTATTCCCGTGCATGTCTAATGTATTTTTCTCTGCTTGATACTCCCAGATATTATCAGAAATTACTTTGGAAGTAGTCTTTTGATTGATCTGACAACCACAACATATCAATAAAAAAATATAGAGGACTCTCATAAAAATGAAGATAAAAGGAGCACCCAGAAATCATCTGGGTACTCGATACTTGAAATGATTATTACGTTCGGTTTACTTAGTAGACCAAATTGAATAACTTCTCGGAGGACATTGGATTTTCACCCAAGTCCCACCTTGTGTCCACGGTTCCCAATTTGAATGTCCTGTGTAATCCTTAATTTGTTGACTACTCCAATTCGTTGGAATCCAACGTTCTTGCCAGTTGTCAGAGTTATTGATATATAGCACTAAGCCAGGGTTTCCATTGTATCCATTTCTTCTCATAATGTACTCGTCATTATCCACATGAAGAATAGATGTATTACCAGTTGCGTAGCTTTTGTGAATCCATAATAAGTTGTCCATCATACCACGATCCAACCAATCTTCGTAGTCTTTGTAGAAGACACAAGGGTAGCCTTCATGTGTTAAGATGTATGCGTATGCTAGATTCTTTCTCCAGATTTCGTCCGTATCGTGGTTCGCCACAAAAGTTACTGCTCTATAGCTATCTTTTTTCCAAAGCATATCGCTGTTCAACTCATTTAAGTTGTTACCATCAAATGCTCTGTCCATAGCATAATATGCTGCAAAATCGAAAGCCGATGCTTTTCTATCGGTGTTATCTACCCACCACTTTAAAGTATTTGCATTTCCATCCCACATTTCACCTACAGCAAAACCACCAACATGATTTACCCAATCTTTCACGACCCAGCCACCAAAGCCTTTTACATAGTCAAATCTCCAACCATCAAAACCTACATTGTTCTTGTAGTATTTACCCACACTTTCGTTGCTTTTCCACAACCAATCCTGTACGTATCCTTTTACGTGACTAAGATCTGGGTATCCACCAAAAATACCTTCATCATTGTTGGCATCTAAGTTCGGATGGAAATCGTTGTATGTTCTGTTGAATTTACCAGATGCCGGTTGGAATTTCGTCCATGTATCTGTACCTGTATAAGGATTCGCCTCTAATTGACCACCACTATTATGGTTGATCACAATATCAGCATACACTTGCATGTTTTGATTGTGTGCCTCACCAATTAATGATCGAAGCTCAGCACCCGATCCAAAACGTGTTTCTGTTGAACCATTTTGATTATAATCTCCAAAATCAAAATAATCCATAGGATCGTAACCCATAGAGAATGGACCATTCTGTGCTTTTGAAGCTGGTGGCAGCCAAATCGATCCAATTCCTTGGTTACTCCAGTTATTCAGTTTTCCTTTTACAGTATTCCACCAAGTTCCTCCTGCTGGAACATCCCAATAAAATGCCTGCATCATCACTGGGCCACCTGGACTATCATAATATCTTTTGTTGGAAGACTCATCGGTAGTAAATGGAGCACCATCGTGAGTGGTCACCTGCATCTCCATATTGGCTTTTGGTTCATGAGCTGGTATTGAGTTTTCGTCTTCCTCAAATACTTGCGTACAAGAGAAACTGCCTATTAAGAGAGCGGACAATAGGCCTAATCTAGTAGTTTTCATTTTCATTTCACTAAACTAAAGTTCTGAGAATTTCCTCTCAGATTAAGGTTAAACAATAAGTCAAATTTTATTTAAATGCGATCGCTCGTTTGATGTTACAAGTTTAACCTAATGCACCTATTGGAATCGTCTAAGATTCAAAAATTGAAATGAATAGCATCAAAAATAAAGTATCAATTTAATTAATTGACACTATTAAATTACTGATTTACAATTGATTGATGTTTTTCACGTAAAATTTACATTTTATATAATTGGGACGTATTATTTTTTATCCGACACTATAAAAATCACTTTCCAAAAAGAGTATTTGATGTTTAACCCGAAAATCAATCCTCTAAAATTTTCTTGACAGCCGATTTCTGCATGTATTCTTTCGGTGTTACACCTGTTGACTTTTTAAAAGCTCTATTGAACGTACTTTTCGATTGGAAACCGACTTCATAAGCAATACTTAATAGGGTCGACTTTTCTGCATCTCCAATAAGTACTCTTTTAGTAAATGCCTGCACTCTGTAATCATTGACTAACTCCGAAAAATTCCTCTTATACGCCTGATGAATCAGTTTAGTCAGTTTATGAGAAGGTATATCCAATAAGTTGGCCACATCATTTAAAGTAAGATCATGTTTGGTGTATAATTTATCTCTTTCAAAAAGTTGAGTCATCTTCTCAATAAATTCTTCGATCTCTTTATTTGTGGATGTCATTTCTTCTTTTCGATAGGTACTTTTCTGATCTATAGGTTTAATGAATGCATGATATTTAAAGACCCAAGCCGATATAAAAATCAGATAAGTAAAAGTAGCATACCATATGATTTCGTCTGATAAGTCTTGAAGTTCAAAGTTATTTTGGAATGAAAACACCAAATAGCCCTGAATCACTAAAGCCCCAAAGAAGGCCATAATAATTACCAAACCTACTTTTTGATAATACTCAAAAGCTTTTCTGACCAATTTTACTGTGCTGCCTTGTAAAGACTCAGTATTATATTCTTTCAAATGCTTTTTAGAAAAATACCACCCAATCAAAGAAGTTGAAACAAAGAATACTTTTACCAATAGATTAATCGTTGGATATTTTCTCTCATGGAAAATTAATAGAAGTGGTTCTTCTTGCATCAAGTAACAACCTAAAGATGCCAATAGCCCCACCCCTAAAAGGAATATTACCGATAAGTATTTCTTGGGTTGGAAAGATCTAAATACATCGTCTTGCACATTGGCTATGATTAAATAAACAAGTGGAATCATCAAATAGTGGAAGAGATGAATACTGCCTAAAGCATTTTTTGTGGGCAAGTAGTAAGATGTCCAATAAAGTGTCACTGTGGATAAACCCGATAATAATATCATCAACGTTAATTTTAATTGATGATGCCCGTGATTCATCCAAAGAATATAAATCGTCAGTAAAAAAAGATGGAATAAAAGAAACTGAGTAAGTTGAGGTAATTCCCAAAAATGACCTTTAAAGACATCTTCCCAATCGTCGACCGAAACAATAATTTGTTCGGGCCCTTTTGAGGTATGATGATACACTCTATTAGGACGATAACGGCCATTAGACAAACACTCAATCGTCGACCAACTTCCTCTCGAGACTTTAAATTCGAAATCAGCAATTGATGAAGGCAAAGTAAAAGTGTACAAGCCGTTTTCATCTTTATTAAATTGATAATTGGTATTTGCAGGATCCCAATCGTTAAAATCGCCTGCTAGAAAGAACTTGGATTCGTAAGGAGTGGAGGAAGGGATTTCATGTAAAATAATCGTCGTTTGCCCCGCCAAATCTTCCCATCCGAGTATATCAATAAACACGGTATCCGACTCATTTTCTGATATAAAAACTCGGTTAGCCTTCGGTTTGCCATCTTGTGTGGACTCTACCTTCGACCAATCGCCTCGGGTTATTTTATACTCAAAAGCGTTGAGCTGATCGGGAACAGTAACCATCCATTGTCCCTCTTCATTTTTAAAAAACTGGTATTTCTGATCAGATGGATTCCATGCATTAAAAGACCCCACCAAAAAGAGTGTTTCATTATGGGGATGATGCAAAGGCAAATTTTTGATCACAAAGTTGACAGCATCCACCTGAAGTGTTTGACAGAAGAATAGGATGGAAGTGAAATAAGTAATTAGTCGATAATAATTCATTGTCATAGCGTGTTTATTGATAGTTGACAACAATATACTATCCTTAGGTTATTTGATAACAACTTACACCATATTATCTATCAAAAACGACAAAAAGAGACCTACCAAAAAGATAGGTCTCTACTACTTCATTTCTCGAAATATGAAAGTTTTAGGATTGTTACTCTTCTTTCACAGTCCAAGTATTCGTTACCGTATTTTTCGATTTCAGAACTATCTTTTGAAAATCTCCTTGATTATCAAAAGTAAATGATTTGTCTTTTAAGTTAACTTTACCCAAAGACGTATACTGATCTGCACCACCTGTTTTGAAATTATTTGTGGTAGTCACCAACACTTCCGCTTCTCCATTTTGTAATGGCGTCCATGTAATGGTTGTTTTGTTATTTTTTGATGATGCATCCAATCCAAAGAAATCAGTTTCACCATAAAAAGCGACATCATCCAACTCTTCTCTTTGTTCGTCTTTCATTTTCCACCCCATAAAATTGATGATAGATGGATAGATAGAAGTCACACCTGGAGTGCCATAATCAAAATACTTATTTGGCTTTTGGTTCGTCACAATCCAAGTCGCTCTTTCGCGCTCAGATTGACCACCATGATGATGTCCTGTTTCTGCTGTACGACCATGATCTGTTGTCACTACAATCATCCATTCCTCGTTATACTTTGCTTCTCTTTCTTTCACAGCGTCCCAAACTCTACCCACTTGAGCATCCGCTTTTGTAACATACTCATAGAAATAATCACCATCGCCAAAACGGTGGGACGCATCGTCTGTGTATTGAAGATACACCCATGAAAAATCAGGTGCGTTCTCTTTAATATAACGCCCTGCCTCTTTACTCACTTTTTCATCGATTTCGAAGTACTGCAAGTTGTTTTCTTTCTTTGGGAAATTGACAGTATCCAATTCAAAACCATCAAAAGCATAATCTACTTTTACATTTCCTGTAGCAGCTAGACCCTCACCAATTAACTTAGTTCTATTGTCCAACCAAGTTGAATAAATTGCAGTAGAATAAGGTCTTTCTTGTTCTTTGGCCAACTTAAAAAGTGATGTATAATTGTAATTAGGTGCTTTGATTCCGTTTCCAAAAACATTGTGTTTATTTACCCAAGTACCCGTTAACAGCGAATTGTATCCTACTGCAGAAATTGTTGGTGTTTGCGAATAACCATCTTTTTTTCCACCAACATACGCATGTGTATAACCTCCTTTTGCAGCAATACTATCTAAATTAGGTGTATGTACTTTCTCTACAACATCATTTGGAATGCCATCAACAATGATGTAGACTACTTTTCTTTCCTTTTCTGAAATATTATTTGATTTATTTTCTGTTGGTTGGCAGCTCACAAATAATGTTAGTATTAGTGATATCAACCCTAGTGTATAGTTTTTCATAATTGATTTTTGTTTGATTGTAAAGGGGCTGTCAGAAGCATACACATCCGACAGCGATATATTTATTTCCAGATCCAAGGAGTATGGTTTACATCATCATTGTAATCCAAAGCATCAATTGCAGATGCATTGTTTAATACTTCCGACTGAGGGTACATCCAACGGTAAGGAATTTTACCATTGTTACCTGTTCCTTCACCAATAGTAATTTCCGGATAACCTGTTCTTAGGTAGTTGTAGAACAATTCATATCCACCTTGAATAATTAAAGCAGCTTTTTTCTGATCCATAATCATCTCCAATCCATTTTCAGGTTGGAAAATCACTTTTGGATGTTGCATGTAGGCTTCAATTTTTTCATCAGAAATTCCATAGAATTGAAGCGACCCCACTGTTCCTTTATTGTAGAAAGATGCTGTTAGATTATTATCGATCCAACCTCTTTGTGCACCTTCTGCCAAAATGAACATCATTTCTGAGTAACCTAAGATCATGTAAGGTTCATTTACTGGATCAGAAAAATAACGTGGATCAATAGAAGAAACATCTCCAGTATTTACTTCGTTTCTGATATCTCCAAACGCCATCGAACCGTCAACACCTTCATAAGCATCCCAATCATTTGCTTCTTTTCCTTCCAACTCTGCATTGGTAGTCATAGCAGCAACACTAAAAAGACGCTCATCTTCTCTTTCTTTAAAGAAATCGACCATGGTCTTTTCCATCCACGTATCTGTTGCGATACCATTGTTTTGATAAAGGAAGTATCTAGAATTTAAGGCATCAACATATCTCAAATTAGCAGCAGCATCCAATTCATTAAAGTATTCTCCAGACTCATAGATCTTTTTAAATTCTTCCGAAATATTAAAAGATACATCACCTTCTCTTTTACTTAAGTTGATCAACACTTTCAAAGCAAGTGAGTTGGCAAACTGTTTCCATTTTCCTGCATTCCCATCAAAAACAATATCACCACCTATCGTATTATTCTCATCCAATAAAGAAGCAGCTTCTTGAAGTTCTGAAAGTACACCTTCAATCACATCTTTTTGAGAATCATAAGCAGGAGTGAAAATACCATCACTTTCTCCCCTTACTGCTTCTGAATAAGGAACATCTGTAAATGTTCTTGTCAGTTCGAAGAAATAATACGATCTCAAGATTTTAGCAACTGCGATATAATTATCACCATCTTGCAATTCTTGTGATTCCTCTATCATTTTCTGTAACTGCATGATGTAGTGATAATCTCCAAAACCTCCTCTTTGCCACGTAAATGACTGAGAAGCGGTATTACTCTGAGTATATACCAATTGTCTTGACGATAAGGAAGGATCGTAACTTGTTCTGTTACCATTAAACACATGCTGACTTACGTAGGTCAACAACTGAGAGGGATGTGCCGAAGTTGGATCGTTCGGATTCTCATTCACCTCCGAAAGGGGCTTGCAGGCACTAAAACCCGCAAGCAATACAACTATATATAAAAATGATTTTTTCATGACTCGATTAGAAATTAGCTTTTAAGTTGATACCAGTATATCTAGGCGATGGCGATTGAGAATTATCGTATCCGATGTCTGGATCAACATTCGGGATATTCGACCACATCCAAACATTATTGCAAGTAAGACTTACTGAAGCTCCTTTCATATGAAGTTTTGATGCAAATGTTTTTGGTACATTGTAAGTGATAGATACCTCACGAAGTTTTACATAAGAGGCATCAAAAAGACCCGGAGCATCTGATCTACCACCGTGATGATCAATTACCCAAGAAGAATAACCTACTCCTGTTGAGTTCGGAGCAAATGTTCTTGTGTCTGATATCACATTACCTTGAGCATCTCTAACAATCTCTCCGCCAGTAACGATCACACCTTGTCCCACAAAAGAACTTTCTCCAGCGATATCTCTATCACGATGTTCCGAAAGCGTATTCATATGAACACCACCCCACATCATCTTTTGGTTAGTTGTAGAATACATGATTCCACCAATACGGCCATCAATAGCAAATCCTAGGCTCCAATTTTTATATCTGAAAGAGTTTTGGAAACCAAATAACCAATCCGGAGCAGTGTGCCCCATGGCTGTTCTAGTTGGATTCACAATTGGTAAACCTGAGTTGGCATCATATACAATTTCTCCTTCAGGTGATCTCTCCCAATCGTATCCCAAATAAGTATCTGTTCTATCACCTGCTTGCAAACCATTGTAGTTGTCTTGTCCCCCATAAATGCTAGTTAGCTTTCTAACGAACTTTGACCAGTTCATTGAAGTATTCCACTCAAAGTTATTTTTGCGAATAGGAGTCGCATGCACCATCAATTCGATACCTTGCTGCTTGTACTCATTACCGTTCACATAACGTTCATCAAATCCAGAAGCTTCTGATGTTGGTAACTTAATAATCTGATCTGTATCGACGATTTCGTAATAGGTAAGGTCAAACCCAATTCTATCTCTCAAGAACCTCACGTCAGTACCTAATTCAAAAGTTGTTGATGTTTCAGGACGAATATTTGGATTCAGTAAAGTTGATGGATAATACACTTGAGCATTTCCATTCCACATTCTATTCGCACTTCTGTATACTGATTGTGTTTGGTAGATGTCCAAATCACCTGATACCTGTGCCATAGATCCTCTTAACTTAAAGATGGAAACTGCTTCAGGCATTTCGATTAAATCAGATACCACAACACTTGTGCTCACTGATGGATAGAAATAAGAGTTGTTCGATGCAGGTAAGGTAGAAGACCAATCATTACGAGCGGCTAAGTTTAAGAAAATAGCATTCTTCCAAGCCAATTCTGCAGTACCGTATACTGAATACATTGCTTTATTAAAGAACATATTCGTGGCAGTTACCGGTCCAATAGAGTTAGCTAAGTTATAATTGTTCGGTACTTGCAAACCGTCTGTTCCCGAATACATATCTCTTGCCTGGTAAGAATTATAATTACCTCCAAGATTCATTGATAACGCCCAATTATCATTAAACTTCTTATTGTAAGTGATGATAAGATCATTATTGAACCAGAAACGATCTGCATTCCATATTTCATAGTTACCACGAATATCATTACTGTAATCCAAGAACGATTTTGGTGTTTTCAAGTCTTTGAACTCCGAACTATTATTAATCGATGCTCTGTTTAAAATCTTCAAGTTGTCATTGATATCGTACGTTAGAGTAGCGTATGCCAAGTTGGTATTTTTATCATACATCTGACGATTCTCATAAGCCACAAAGTAAGGGTTGTTGTACCAAGCGTCGTTATAATTTCTTTGTTGATAACCTTCTTGTCCATCTGCCCAATAATTTCTCAAATCTCTCACATCTACATCAGGACCCATCCAGAATAACAAGTTGTACATATAGTTGTGTGGACCATAACCTGTTCTTGGGTAATTATCAGAATATTGTTTGTTGTAAGAGAAGAAGGCATCTAATGTAAATTTCTTACCCAATTTCTGCTGAGTAGTTACCGATACATTGCTGATGTTCAAATCCGTGTTCGGCACCATACCACTTTGGTACATATGTCCTGCTGACACCCTCACATAACCATTTTCTGTATGCTTTGCCACCGATAAGTTAAGGTTAGAGATCGATGCCTGAGATAAAAAGTTCTGAAGGTTGTTTTCTCCTTTTGATACCCAAGGAGTAGCAATTCTTTCTCCTGTTACAGGATCAATTGGGCTATTCCATTGTGCTATTTCTCTATAACCTGAGGCTGTGTTAGGATCTCTCTGATTTAATTTTGGGCCCCAAACCCATCCGTCTCCATCAGCGATACCGCCACCTTTACCATCTACATACCAATACTGACCATTTGATCCCATTCCATATTGTGATTGTGTTTCCGGAAGCACAACAAACCCTGTTTGCATTTGTGTTCCCATATTCACATTGATGTCCAGTTTATCGCTTTTTCCTTTTCCTTTCTTCATGCTGATCATCACTGCACCGTCTTTACCTCTTGATCCATAAAGAGCAGAGGCAGAAGCACCTTTTAGCACGTTCACGCTTTCAATATCATCAGGGTTAATATCATATAGATTGGTTTCTACAGGAATACCATCTACAACAATGAGTGGTTCTCTACCTCTAATTTCAATCGAAAGACCATCAAACATTTCTGTAGAGTTCTTCACATCCAAACCTGCCACTTTACCCGTTAGGTTGGTCATTACGTTAGGCTGACGAACTGTTTCTATGGCATCAGATTTTACTTCTTGAGTGGAATAACCTACCGCTTTAGCTTCTTTTTCTAGACCCAAGGCAGTGACTACTACTTCTGTTAATTCCTGAGCATTTTCATTCAGTTCTACATTAATAGTTGACTGAGATGTGAAAACTACTTCCTGAGGTTCGAAGCCTAGAAAAGCAAAGACTAAAATGTTTCCCATAGATGCTTTCAGCTCATAATTACCATCCATATCGGTAATTGTGCCTGCTGTAGATCCTTTTATAATAACCGTTGCTCCAATAATCGGTTCCCCGCTCAAAGCATCCTTAACTTGTCCTTTGATAATTCTTTCCTGTTGATCTTGTTTAGGCTGTTCTTTAGGTGGCTGAACGATATACATATCATCCACTCTTTTAAAAGAAAGGCCTGTTTTATTCGAAAGCTGTTGAATCACATTATCCAAAGATCCATCTAAAGAGATATTGATGTTTTCCATATCTCTTACTTCATTGGAATAAGCAAATTCTACATGATGCTTTTCTTCGATCTTTTGGATGATCTCAAAAAGAGAGTATCCGTTTAAAGCGAAGGCATTTGTGGTGAATATTGCCATGAAAGTAAAGGCAATAGGCAGCCAGCCCCACTTTTTGATAAAAAAGTTAGGTAGTAAAAGTCGATACATAACTGTTGTAGTTTTTTAATTAGTTTTCTTTGAGGTAATACAAGTTTCCATCCTGCCTCACAGATACATCCAATGAGAGTTCAATTATTCTCATCACTTTCTGTAGGGAAGCATTCTTGATTTTCGCGTTTAATTTTACCTCGTTTAACGAATGTTCATATACTAGTTTAATCCTGTAAGCTTCGTAGAGTCGTTTGGCCACTTCATCTATACTCGCTTCCTGGAACCAAAGGCTGTTGTGATCCTTCTCAAAAAGTAATTGCTCTGAGGAGAATCTCATTATTTGTGTGTTGGTCCCTTGCATCACAAAGGACTCATTTGGTTTGATATTGATATAGTTATCATCTGATTTTTTCTTCACCTTCACTTTCCCTTCTATCAAACTTACTTTTGATACTGCTTCATCTTCAATGACTTCAAAAGTAGTTCCTGTCACTTTTGTTTCTAACTGATTTGAATAAACATAAAAGGGGTGATCTGCATCAGATTTCACTTTAAAAAAGGCACTTCCTATTAATTGAACTGACCTTTTGTTTTGATCCGACAGCGGCGACTCATAAGTAAGTGATGCTTTTGGATAGAGATGTACGTTTGTCCCATCTTCCAAAGTCACAATCATATTACTATTGGTCGTATTGATAATCTCTTGCACATCTTTCTGAGAAAACAGATAAGAAGCGAAAGGAATAATCAATAACATTGCTGCTGCTGAAAGTTTCCAGAAATTATATAAAGATCTAGTTTTAGTTTTTGTCGGTACTTCTACTTTTTGTTGAAGTAATTGCAATCCCTCATCTACAGAAAAAGAAGGAATAGAAGAAGGTTTTTCCCATTGCTGCTTTAACAAAAGAAACTCTTGTTGATTTTTCTCTTCTTTCATCCATTCATCAAAAAGGATTTTCTCTTCTGCACTTAAATCTTTCTCCAGTGCCTTAACTAATATCTGATCTATATTTTTGTTCATTTGTTTTTGCTTTCACTACTAAGAGTCGAAACTGAATCGCTACCTCACTTTTTTTAAATGAACAAATGATGAATTATAAATGAACTGGAAATAGGCACTGAATAGCTTTAATCATTGATTTTAGACTTTCTTCCCTGAATTTGAAGTTTTGTTCTAAAATGTTTCAAGGCATTGATCATGTGTTTTTCAACTGCACTTACAGAAATGTTCATCAACTGCGCAATTTCTTTATAGGACATCTCTTCCTCTCTTTTTAAAAGAAAAACTTCCTTGGTTCTAGTCGGTAATTGATGCAGTTCTGATTTAAATTGATGCTCCATTTCATCAAATACCATTTGTTCTTGAATGGTAAAATCAGTTGAAATAAAAACATCCGACAGTTCCTCATTAAACTGCTGCTGTTCACCCTTCTTTCTGATGATATTATTTCTAACCGATTGATATAAATAGGCTTTTGGATGATCAGGAATAATTAGGCTACCTCGTTTCTCCCAGATGTTAGTAAAGATATCCACCACAACTTCTTGTACTATATCCCTATCGGCATAAATACCATAGGCATATTTACAAAGTGGCTCGAAGTGAAGTTTAAACAGTTGGTCGAATGAAGTATAGTTTCCTTTATTTATCCCTTGAAAAAGATTTAGGTCTTTCATGGTTTTGTAGTTTATGCCACAAATAAAAGCATCCTATATTCTTCTTTCTATTCTAACCGATGAACATTCTATTAAGTATTTTCTTCAATGTTAATTGACCAACAATTTAGAACATAAAAAAAGTACATGGTCATACTAATTTATGGCCATGTACTTCAATTTATTTTTTGATGAATTTACTATCCCTTATAAAACCCCTTACTCTCAATCAGCTCTCTCACCCCATCAGGAACCATATAACGAATATCTTTCTTTGCCTGTATCGACTTTCTGATGTAAGTCGCAGAAATATCCACCATAGGTGCCTCAATCAATTTCACATTTTCATGATCCTTTAGATCTGAAGTTTTAGCGTGAGGACGAGGGTAGACCAATAAGCCATAATCTTCGAGAATAATATGGTGGTTCTTCCACTTTCTAAAACCTTCTAGATTATCTTCTCCTACGATGACTTTAAAATCGTGTTGAGGGTGTTTCTCTGAAAGATAGACCAAGGTATCCACAGTATAGCTCGGCTTAGGCATTCTAAACTCTATATCCGTCGCTTTAAAGTTGTAGTTTTTATCTATGGCCGCTTGTACCATATCCAAACGATCAAACTCGTGGAGTAGAGTACTTTTCTTTTTAAAAGGATTGTGAGGAGAAACAACAAACCAAACTTCGTCTACTTCTCCGCTTTGAACCATGGCATTTGCTAGAATTAAATGCCCAATATGTATAGGATTAAATGATCCGAAAAATAAACCTGTCTTTCTCATTTATCTTATTTTTTCCAACCTCTCAACATTTCTCTTTTACCAGGAGGGCCTGGGTAGCGTTCCACTTCGTAGCCTACGCTTACCAAGTCTCTTCTTAATTGACCTTTTGCACAGTAAGTCACAAATAAACCGTTTGAGGCCGTCAACTCAAAAGTTTTCTTTAAGTTATCCACAATCCATACTTCCGGTTGCTTGTTCGGTGCGAAGGCATCAAAGAAGATCACATCAAATGATAAGGTCGGAGTGAAGTGCTCTAAAGTTGTTTTTTGTTTGTGAAGTTTGAAGTTAGGTAGGATTTCTACCTCTTCATCCCAAGCAGCTTGATGTAAAGCCTCAAAATAAGGCGTCAGATGCTCATCTAGCAGTTGGTTATAGTTGAGTCCATCAATAAGCTCCTCTGATAAAGGAAAGGGCTCTAGGGTAACATAATTGATCTTTACTTCTGGGTATTTCAATGCTTGCTCTACCATCAAGATAGCGTTCAAACCTGTTCCCATTCCCACTTCGAGGATATTCACCTCTGTTTTTCCTTCCATAATGGCTTCGAATCCCGATTTGATAAATACATACCTCGATTCTGTTAAAGCACCGTGAGAGGAATGATAGGTCTCATTTAAGGCCTCATTGTATAAAGAGCTCGATCCGTCTCCTGTTTCTATAATTTTGATGTTACCCATACTGCAAAAATACACACTCATAAAATAAAGAAAAGGCTTTTAACCATGTTATTTCTCAAACCATAGTTAAAAGCCTTTGTTTCAAAAGCACAAAAAAAAGAGATCACCCGAAGATGATCTCTTAATTTATATTTTTAGAACGTTGTTCCTAGAAGAATTTATAACGCTCGTCTTTTACGTCTGAAAGCTCAGTTACTGCATTCAATACATTTTGGAATGCGTATCTAGTTGCTTGGTTTTCTACCTGACGTTGGTAGATAGTGTAATCCGCTGACTCTAATGCTTTGTCTGCTTTTCTTACTTTAACGATAACTACACTGTTCTCATCTACGATAGGAGCAGAAGTAGCACCTTCTTTTAAACCAAACGCAGTACCGATTGTCTTAGGAGCAATACCGATACCTTGGATAGAAATATCGCTGAAAGATAATTCGTTTACGATATCTGTTTTCGCACCGTTACCGTAAGCTTTCGCCATGTCAGTTAAGTCGCCTTTTAAGCTGTTTAACTTGTTCACGATGAATTCAGCTTTCTTCGCCTTAGTTGCTTGAACTTTTGCTTCGTTTTTCACTTCAGCAAAATCAGCTACACCTTCTTCACGAGAAGACATTAAAGTAGCTACTACGAATCTGTCGTCTAAGTCAAATACTTCAGAAACATCATCGATACCTGCCTCAGTGTAAGCCCAACGTACAACTTGTCTTACTGAGTTACCTCTTAAGCTGTTGATGTATGTAGCTTCAGGAGCAATGTTTAAAGCTTGCTCTACGAATAATTTTTCTTCGTCAGCTTTAGCTTCGAATGCTGCTCTACCAGATTTAACTGATGAAGCGAATACTGAAGCTTTTCTGTATGCTGCGTTGATTGTAGCGTCTGAAGGAGTTAATTTTTTCTCCACGATCGCTAAATCGTACATTTTCTTAGTTTTTGTCTCTGTTACTTTGATGATATGGTAACCGAATTGAGTTTTCACTAATCTGTTTACCAAACCAGTTCTTCTAGCACCAAATACTGCTTGATCGAATTCTTTTACCATTCTACCTTTAGCAAACCAGTTCAAATCACCACCGTTTGCTTTAGTTGTTGGAGCAGCATCACCTACTTTCTTAGCAAGCTCTTCGAAGTTTTCACCGTTTTGGATCTTTCTTAAAGTAGCTAAAGCTTCTTTCTTAGCAGCAGCATCATCTTTATCGTTTTTGAATAAGATGTGAGATGCACGAGCAGAGTAGATTGAATCTTCTGAAGTACCAGTTACTTTGTAGATTCTGTAAGCACCTGCAGCGAAGTAAGGACCGTATACTTGATCTACAGCCATATCTTCGTTGATCATGTAAGTAGGAACACCTGTCATGTTCACTGTCATCAAGTTAGTAGCACCTTCTGAGTGAGAATCAACAAATGCAGTATCGTTTGTTGTTTTCGCGAAAGAACGTTGTAAGTCTTTCATTTCGCCTTCCAATACTTCTTTGTCAGCATCAGATGGTTGAACTTGGAAAGAAACAAACTCAATACCTCTGTTCGCTTTACGCTCAAATTCGTGTTGATTGTTGTTGTAGTAAGATTTGATATCAGACTCAGAAACATCCACTAAAGAATCTGCTACAGCATAGAAAGGAACGTTTAAGTAAGCAATTTCAACTTTGTCGTTTTGCTTCTCATATTCTTTCTTACCTTCTAAGTTAGAAGCATAAGTTGTTCTAGAAATCAAGTTTTCGAATTTTACACGACCTCTTGAAGTCTTCAACTGTTGCTCCATTGCCACTTGTTGTTGGTATTGCTGTGAATTAGCTCCTTGAGTTTTCAACATGCTTAAGTACTCGTTGATACGCTCTTTGCTTACTTGACCAGTTGAGTCTACGAAGTAACGTCCAAATTGAGGGTCGATGTTGTTTCCTGAGATAATATCAGTCATTTCTTCATCCGTAACTGTAATACCTAGTTCGTCCATTTGACGTTGGTATGCGATACGGTAGATCATTTCATTCCATGCTGCTTGACGAACACCTTGCATTTGTTGTTCGTTTGGAGGAGTTGGATAATTCGCTTTAATATTTTCAACGATTGTAGAGAATTCTCTCAATTCAATATCATCCCCACTAATTTGCCCTACAACTTGCTTGTTATTTCCCAATAATGTAGAGTTTGGTGACAGCAGGTCACCTCCTACCATAAATAGAATAAGACCGACTGCAATTACACCAATTGCTACGCCAGATCTCTCCCTTATACTCGTAATGATTGCCATGATTAATTATAAATGCTTTATATATGAATCCTTTTGGTATATCCATGGATGTTTTTTCTTCCCATTCAGATTGAAAAACCACCACTCAAAAAACTTTACAGGGAATCTTTCCAAGTAAAATTAAAAACATGCAAATGTAACAAGATATTGGGTAGCAACACAATTAAATACAAAAAAATGTACAGATAACACCAAAAATTTAGCATAAAAAAAAACCTAACAGAAAAATATCTGTTAGGTTTAATTCTTGGTACTAACCAAGAGCGAAAAACGGGGTTCGAACCCGCGACCTCAACCTTGGCAAGGTTGCGCTCTACCAGCTGAGCTATTTTCGCTGATTTAGTACCAGGAGTGGGGATCGAACCCACACGAGGTTGCCCTCACAAGATTTTAAGTCTTGCGCGTCTACCAGTTCCGCCATCCCGGCCCAACCATCTCTGATTGGAGATGAAAGGATTTCATTTTTGAGCGAAAAACGGGGTTCGAACCCGCGACCTCAACCTTGGCAAGGTTGCGCTCTACCAGCTGAGCTATTTTCGCTTGATGTCCTTTTCATCTGTGTGTCTTTCCGTTGAAAGCGATGCAAAGGTAAGGCGACTTTTTTTATTTCCAAAAGTTTTTTCGAAAAATGTAATAAACGAATGTAAACTACCTGATTATCAAGGTCAATTTTTACAAACTTTTTTTGAAGTTTTTTTGGTGGGTTTTAAAATCGGTGTTTTTCGTTGAAATCGGAGGTCTCAAAACTCCCACAGTTTTGGAGGTAGTCTTCTTCTTTATTTTATTTTATTTACGATTCAATCTCTATTTTTACATTTGTTTGCATTTAAAATCAAACAAAATTTCTCCTTTTTTGATTTTTCTAAGTGTCAAACATCAATAAATCTGGAAAAATGAGAAGTGAAAATTCTTGTTTTTGGTTTTTTGGATTAAAAAAATTGAGTTTAGAGGAAAAAATTATGATCATTTTTCATCAAAAATTTCCGATCATGAACTTCAATCATCAAAAAGAACTTCTGTTTTTTATAATTTTAGATCAAATTAAATACGATTGATAAAACCAATTTTAAATATTTTCATGCAAATTTTGAATCTATATATCAATTGTCCGCTTTAATTATCTAATAAATATGATGAGCAAAAGTAAATAACAACGTTTGAAACAATTTTTATAATCTAAAAACTATCAGTGAAAAGGAGTGACTTACCATTAAAATTTAATACAAGTTTTAATGATCGTTATTGATTTACTATTATTAAGGATCTATTCACAATAACAGCTTTAAAGTAGTTTATCTTTGCGTTACGAATTAAGGGTTCTTTTTACATATCCTGTTTTTTATAAGACAATAAGACACGATTTTACTGATATATAGAAAGATTTCATTACTTTTAAAGGAATAATAATCATGGCAATATCAACTTATCCTATGGATTTTAGTTTCACAGATACACTTTTTGAGGGAGATAAAGAAGGTTATATCGACTTCCTAAGCATTTCTATAGATGAATTCGAAACTGATTTTCCTAAACTAAAACTAGCTTTGGAAGATAAAGATTCTGATCTATTCAGTGCAGTTAAACATAAGTTTAGCACAAGACTTCATACATTTAACTTAGATACATTAGAAAGATTTATGGCTGATGTTGGAGCAAATTACAAAGAGGATGTAAACTCAGTAGATCCTGTAATGGCTTGGGCTGAATTAGAGCGTCATTTAAAGAGTATCTTAGATACATTAAACCTTAAATTGACAGAAATTAAAAACAGTTAGTCTCGACTAACCATTTATGGGAACTGATTCCCAGAAGATATATAGACCTGTATCTCCCGTGCTTGACTATCATAGCGGCGAGACAGGTCTTCTTTATTTTCTTGTAAATAATACTTAGAAAGATTGATATTGGCATGTAAAGCCACCTCATTCTTCTTTAAAAACAAATTAGGAGCCAAGCGAATCGGTTTACTATAATAGCCTTCGACTGCTTGCTTTTCTTTACCCATACCATAAACTATGTTTCCCAACAGCAAATAGCAGCCTAGCGTTTTTACGTAGTCTCTACCATAATTTGTATTATAGTACTCTAATAATTGAGAGGCATAATGAAAAGATGAATCGTATTGATGATGTGCATAATGAATCATCGACAGGTTATTATAGGCCATTGCTTTCCATCGACTTTCTGATTCTTTTTCAGAATCAAGCACTCTATGATATAATTGAATAGATTGTAAAGTATCTCCTTTCTGCAATAGCAACCCTGCCAAATCAATTTGCTGAATAACAATCTGAGCACTGTCTTTAGAAGAACCCATATCCCATTCCATATCGTAAGCTTTATTGGTGAAGTCCTCTGCTTTATCAAACTCATTCATCTTAGCCAAGACTCTTGAGATTTTATGCATTAACTGAGCAGCTTTTAAATTCTCCTCCCCAAACGATTTTTGATTGACCTCTAAACATTCTTCATACATCACATAAGCAATACTGTCTTGAGACATTCTTTCGAATTTCTCGCCTATTCGAGTATACCAGGAAATGATATCATTTACATCATTTAATTCTTTATTGGTCAGAAGTAGATCGTCAAAAAGCTTTTTATACCATGTATGTGCATAATTGTACCTTCTCTTATTAAAGAATACATCAGAATTTTGTCGCATATACGACTGACGCTGATCTTTAGTACCTACATTACTGAATAAAATATCAAGAGACTCTAAGGCATAGATGTTGGCCGAATCATAATCTGCCTTCTTAAAATAGACATTGGCGATTTGCTCATTTACTCTTTGAAGTTCTAAGGCATTTTTACCAAATATTTTCTTGGCAATGGTTTTAGAGCGATCAAGATTATTTAAAGCTAAACGATAAGAACCCGTAGCGGTATGTGCTGTAGCTATTCGATTTAGGATAACAAACATATCTTCTCGATATTCTGTATCCATTTCCGCAATGATATCAGATGCTTTGGTATAATAACTTGTGGATGTTCCAAAATTTTGGATTTCGAAATTATAATTACCTAAGGTCATGTAGGCATTGATCAGATTATAAAAATGATTCATACCTTCTGCTTCTTCGTATGCTTCTGCAGCTTGTTCGTAGTAATTAATGGCTATGGTAGAAAGTTGGTGATGTCTGAAGATATGTGCTAAATACATATACATATCTCCAATAAACCCATAATTAGGATTGGGTTGAGCCCTAAGTAAGGCTAAGCCTTTTTGTAAATATTGAGATGCAATATTGGAATATCCTTTATCGGCAAATTTTTCTGCTATTTTCTTATGCAGTAAAATAATACGCTCATCTGTATTCAGGTATTTCTCTTTTGCTAAAACGATTATACTATCGGATAAGTGCTGGGCTTCGATATGGTAATTAAAAGATAATAAAGAATCTAGCTCGTACTGAATCTCAGAGATCTCGTCTTGTTCTATTGACAAAGAATCTTGCTCGACATTCTGTGCGAAATTAAAGTGGGGAAGTACTATTAATATCAACATTCCAATCCCCTCACATATACGTTTATATAAATGTGACCTTCCCAAGTACTTACTCAAATTGATGGTAATAAATTATTCTCGTGGTATTTATTCAAAAAACTTCAAATAGAGCGACTATTTTACCGTTTGATGTACTTTACTCACAAAAATATAATCTTCTTTTTTGAGGAAGTACCTAACATAAATAGATTGATAATATATATCAGATGTTATTTTAACTCACTGAGTTTTGCTGGAGTCAAAGGTTTAATAATAATCCCTTCTACCTCATTATATTGTTCCGCTCTTTTTCTGTCATCTAATGTCACCTCAGCAGAAAGCATATAAACTTTAGGTGCTTTCGTTCCTTTTTCAGACAATTGATCTAAAAAATCCCAACCTGTGCTTGGTGGCATATTAATATCTAAAAATACAAGTTCAGGATTTACTTCATCCCAAGACTGTACTGCATCACTGGCTTCAGTAAATGTGTAGACTTTTTCACCAAAATTTGTTTTTTCAATCATTTTGCGACAGATCATATTATTCGTAGGATCATCGTCTACAACAAATACATTTTTATAACTGCTCATTCTCTTATTTCTATGCTAAAAAAAATGAAAGTGTTGATACACTTTACAATGGAGTCATATAAAAGACTCAATATTTATTTAATCGCTATGCAAAAATAAACAATTCTTTACGGTTTACGGCAAATTTGGATTATTTAAATGATCTAGAATTCAAGGAAAAAAATGTAAAAAGTTTTAAAATAAAAAAAGGTGAGCAAAACTCACCTCTTTCCTAACCAATTCAATTATTTAAACTTCCATCGAAATCTTTCATAAATGATGCTATGCATCTTTTAATTTCTTTTGGTCACACTAATTGCATTTTTCATAATGAAAATGCCTTTTGTTTGATTTCTTGATTGTAAACATATATTAATATTACCTTTTTCGCAAGTATTACACAAAAAAATTCGATAATTCTCATTAAAAATGGCTCAAATGTATCTTATTTATAATCAAACGACTATAAATTAAAAATAATTAAACCATAGAATTAGTAGGGTATTGTAATTTTTAAAGGCCTTTACCCAATGCTTACAAACATCTTTTCAATTCAGTTAGAATTATACTAACTTGTAGTTTATGCATAAAAATGGATAAGGAGTCTTCATTTTTTTGAAATCCTTCTGATTTATGCTTTATTTTTAAAGAATTTCTTTAATGAAATCGACTCATTCTCTGTTTAAATTAAATTGATGAATATTTCCACTGCTCAACAAGCCCTGAAGCATTACTTCGGGTACGATCGATTCAGACCAATGCAAGAGGACGTTATCAATTGCGTGCTCTCCAAACAAGATGCAGTAGTACTTATGCCTACTGGAGGTGGTAAGTCTATCTGTTACCAAATTCCTGCTATTATTTCTCAAGGTACAGCTATTGTTATTTCACCTTTGATTGCTCTTATGAAGGATCAGGTAGAAAGTTTAAAAGCCAATGGTGTATCTGCTGCTTTTCTAAACAGTACACAATCTTATACAGAACAAAGAGAAATTGAGGAAGACTTGAGATATCAACGTCTTAAATTGTTATATATCTCACCAGAAAAATTACTTACGGGTAACTTTTTAGATTATCTATGCAATCTCAATATCAGTTTTATTGCTATTGATGAGGCCCACTGTATTTCTCAATGGGGTCATGATTTTAGACCTGAATACACTCAATTAGCTGCTTTAAGACAACGCTTACCTCATATTTCTTTTATTGCTTTAACTGCAACAGCAGATAAGGTGACTAGAAATGATATTGCTAATCAATTAGGCATGAATAATCCACAAATATTTTTGGATTCATTTGATCGACCTAATCTAAGCCTAAGAGTAGAAGCGGGACAAAAACGTATTGAGAAAATCATTAAGTTTTTAGAAGCAAGACCCAATCAATCGGGAATTGTGTATTGCTTGTCTAGAAAAAGTACCGAATCTATTGCTACAAAACTTAGAAACGCTGGGTATAATGCCATGTATTATCATGCTGGCATGAGTGCCGATGAACGTTCTAGAGTTCAAGAATCTTTTATTAAAGACGATATACCAATTATCTGTGCTACTATTGCATTTGGTATGGGAATCGACAAGCCCAACGTAAGATGGGTAGTACATTATAACCTTCCGAAAAACATGGAGGGGTATTATCAGGAAATTGGTCGTGCAGGCCGAGATGGTCTTCCATCAGATACCATGCTTTTCTACACCTTTGCTGATGTAATGCAACTACGTGACATGGTCAGTGATGCAGGACAACATCAGCTTCAGCTTTCCAAATTGGAAAGAATGCAGCAATATGCGGAGACGAGAACGTGTAGAAGACGTATCCTGTTAAGTTATTTTGGAGAAACTTTGGAGAAAGATTGTGGGAACTGTGATGTTTGTCGTAATCCTCCTGAACTTTTTGATGGAACTGTGATTGCCCAAAAAGCGATGTCAGCTATTGTTCGGGTACAAAGGGAAATGAATAAGAACTTATCGACAGGTATGTTGATCGATATTCTTAGAGGATCAAGACGTATAGATTTGATCAATCAGAATTTCCACACTATCAGAACATATGGTGCTGGTCACGATATCAGTTACGATCATTGGCAATTGTTCTTGCAGCAAATGTTGAACTTAGGATTAATTGAAATTGCTTACGACAATCACAATACTTTCCGTGTCACTGAAACTGGAAACCAAGTATTGTTAGGGAAATTTCCTGTGAACTTTGCTAAATTATCTCAGTTTAAAAGTACTCCTTCTTCTAAAGTACCTACTAAGAAAGTCTCTGCTAAAGAGCAATTGGGTAGAGAGTTATTCGAAGAACTTAGAGTATTACGTAAAACCATTGCAGATAAGGAAAATATTCCTCCATATGTAGTATTTAATGATGCTACGCTAAAAGACATGTCAGATAAGAAACCTATTTCTGTTAATCAAATGATGTCTATTTCTGGTGTAGGTGAATTGAAGCTGAAAAAGTATGGCAATGAATTTATCGGCTTGATTGTTCGATTCATTATCAAAAAATCGAAGGAAGGATTTAAGATTACCGGAAGCACTTCTTTATTGACGTATGAATTGTATCAACAAGGATTGAGTGTACATGAAATTGCTCAACAAAGACAGCTTCAAGATCAAAGTATTGTAAGTCATCTTGCTAACCTTTATGAAATGGGTTACAACATCGATATTTATCAATTTACCTCTGAAGAAGAATTGGATGCTATTGATGATTGTATTCGAAAAATGGGAAGCAACAAAGGTGTAAAAGCAATTTTTGATTATTTCAATGGTGAAATTCCTTACACAAGTATCTATTTTGGAATTGCCCATCAGAACCGATTAGAAACGGTAGTTAGGTAAACCTTTGTTATTTTATCTTCATTTTCAGTACATTTTGACCATATTTTACAGATATTTGTCTTTACATATATCTTATTTGACCTTTTATATATTAGTACATTTCTTTAAAAATGAGCGAAGAGAAAACACATAAGGCCGGTTTTGTAAGTATCGTAGGTAAACCCAACGTTGGTAAATCTACGCTTATGAATCAGCTTGTAGGGGAGAGGCTTTCAATTATTACATCAAAAGCACAGACAACGAGACATCGTATTATGGGGATCATGAGTACGGAAGATTATCAGATTGTTTATTCTGATACTCCCGGTATTATTACTCCAAAATACGAATTACACGAGTCTATGATGGATTTTGTAGACAACTCTCTTTCTGATTCAGATGTGATTCTTTTTGTGACGGATATCTTCGAGCAGTTTAAGGAAAAGGATGCACTCATCAAACTTGAGAAAGCAAAGGCACCTATCATTGTTATTATTAATAAGATTGATATGGCCAAGCAAGATGAAGTATTGAAAAAGGTGGAATATTGGAAAGAAAAATTAAATCCAAAAGTAATTATGCCAGTTTCGGCACTTCACGGATTTAATGTTCAGGCGATATTGGACGAGATATTAGACTTGCTTCCAGAACACGCTGCTTTCTATGATAAAGAGGAATTGACTGATAAGCCAATGCGTTTCTTCGTTTCTGAGATTATTAGAGAAAAGATCTTCTTACACTATAAAGATGAGGTTCCATACTCTTGTGAAGTGATGGTCGACAGCTATAAAGAAACACCTGATTTGGTAAAAATCAGAGCGACTATTATGGTGGAGAGAGATAGTCAGAAAGGTATTATCATTGGTAAAGGTGGTATCAAACTGAAACATGTGGGTGCTGATTCTAGAAAAGAATTAGAGAAATTCATCCAAAAGAAAGTATTCTTGGAAACTCATGTGAAAGTGGATGCTGACTGGAGAAAGAACGATAAAAGTTTAAAGATGTTTGGTTATAAAAATGACTAAGCAAATTGATATAAAATAAAAAATCCCTTACAATTTAATTTGTAAGGGATTTTTTATTTCTATCTCTTTTTACGGATTAACATGATAATAAATACTCGCTAAAGTATTATTTCTCCTTTGATCTGATCCATTAAATCGTAACTCATACTGTCCTGTATCTGGGAAAACATACATTTCTGATATATCAAATTGACCAGTTCCTGGAACAGGAGGAATAAGCATAAAATCATTGACCAATGAATCATAAAAACCAGAGGTTGTTGTATCTGTAGGAATTTTTAGATACATCAACATCAAACAATTGTTCATGTTGTCATCTAAATCATCCATATAGGCATTTACTGTAAGCTTCTCTGTTAATTTCACCTCAAAAGAATCCTTCTCATATTCAGGAAACTTAAAATAAGGGGCGAAATTTTTAAAATCTATAGCAAAACGAGTCAAAGGACTTTCGTTAAATGAACGATCCTTCGCTGACATATAAATTTCATATTCACCAGTACCTGCATACAAAGATGTGGTAGTTTGTGCAGATGCAACTCTAAAGTTCTTAGTAATCTCTGTTTGTGCACCTGCAATTGCGAATGTGTCCTCTCTCACTAAATAAGGAGGAAATCTTAAACCTGGCGAATTATCAGGTCCTACATAATCAAAACCAAGCTTATAAGAGAACAATCCCTCATTATCTGTCATATAGGCAATAATTGTCAGATCTGTAGACAATGTATCTACAACAGGAGCATCACCCGCTTCATCCCCGTTTACGGTAAACGATCGGATCATAGGTGGTTCAGTATCTATAAACTTCTCACACGAAAAGAGCAAGATCGAAAACAGTAAACTGAAACTATATTTAAGGGTTACTTTCATAAACTAAAATTTCTTCACATTAATGAAGACAGTTAAACCAATAGTAATGACCACAAAGATGTTCAAAATTATTTTAACCCAATTCGTATCGTCCATGAATAACAAAGAATTATTGGCATTTTTCATCGCATCATAGAAAGATCCTAAATCAGATTTAGAAATCTGAGCATTTCGCAAGCTCTCTCCTTCTACAACAATCTTACCTTCTGGATATAGTGTTTGATACTTCTTTGTTTTAGGATTAAATATCGATAAAGAAATAAAATCTTTTAGTAGATATTCTCCTGGCTCTTGAGGCTCTATATAATATTGGAAGGTTTTTGCTCCCACTACCTTTCCGTTCGCTCTGTTAATACTCTGAGAAACTGAAGGAGGGTAGAACAATAAAGAGTCAGTTTCGCTAAGATTCGGCTGACGGATAGCATTGATGTTTCCTTCTCCTTCCACTCTAAATTCTAGCGTTACACTTTCCCCTGTTTTTAATTGTTTATCGCTTAATTTCTCTCTTAAACGGTAGTTACCTACACTCGATAATTCTTTTTGAGGGTTATCAGGCAGATCTTTTATTCTGATTGTTTTCCCTTTTGATTTGAAAACCTCTCTATCTTCTTTTCTTTCTCTTCCGAAAAACGATTGTCTTTTAGAAACTTGATATTTAACCATTTCCAACTCAGTTGTAGGAATCACAATATCTTCTGTATTTAAAGGATAGAACATGGCTTCATATATTTTATACTGTCTATATGATTTACCATTGATAGTGATGATTTGAGGTCGAATAGATTCTATATTAAAGTTCTCTTCCCAACAGTTCTTAGGTTTCACTGCCTTTAATATGTTGGTAATTTGTTCGTCCATTTTATAAAACTCTAATTCCGCTTGATTCGAAATAGCGATATAAAACGAAATATCCATCTTAAAGCCTTCTCCTCTGTATACTGATGATTTATCTGTGCTTACGGCATAAAACGCATCCGCCTTCACATCAATAAATTGTTGGTTATCTTGATTTCTATCAAATGAATTTCCTCTTCCCCAGAAATCGGCAAAGGGATCGTACGTTTGTCTTTGTACAGGTTTTCCTACTTTAATAGATGCTCCAGGATGATTTTTAGACTTATCACCCACTTTCATTGTAAAGGCAGCTAATGTAAATGTTCCTTGCTTTGTTGGTTGATACAACTGAGTAACACTTTGCTGAGTAGAAACCTGACCATTAATGATGGTAGTTTGAGACGAAGAAGAGGGTCTTCCTTTTCTAAAGCCTGGAATATCCGGAAATTCAGAATAATTATTCATCCTTCCATTTTTTACTGTTAAAGTAATTTCAAAGCTTTCGTTAATACCTATATCTGTTTTACCAATATTCAGTTCTATTGTTTGAGCAAATACATTTCCCCCAACAAAAAACAACAAGGCGAATAAAGAAGCTTTTAATAAGCCAAAAGTATTGTCTATGATATATGTATATTTTTTCATTCCGTAAAGATCAGAATTCATAACTAGAAAAAATGTAAAAAAATTCTAAAAAATTGACTTCTCTCAAATAAAATGTAACTATTACACTATTTTTTCGTAAATTAGTTTAGACAAAAAATTAAATGTCTACTGTCCAACATATTTTTATATTAACACCAAGTAATAAACCCGATCATGCTCGAATATTCTAAAATCATTTTAAAAAAGGTTGCTTTTGATCGTCATCTTTTTTTGAAAGAATTACGCAAATCATTGGGGATCTTATCGATTAACGAAGTACTATCGCTAAGATCATGGGGAAAGTTAGCTTTTCCAAACTACGCTTTCATGATTCAAAATGAGTGCAATAAACAAATAAGTTCTTACGCATTAGTAGGATAATTAAACATAGAAAAAAATTAAATAAGAAGGTGATTGTTTTTAAGCAATCACCTTTTTTTTGCGAAATTAATATTCCTCATTAATCCCTCATATTTAGTTCTTTTTACGGCAGACTTTCTGAAAACCTCCTTAAAAACGTCTTCTGTTAGTTCTTCCCAATCTTTTTTATTTATATCGCCTAACTTTTCATGAGCGTTAAAACTTTCTTCTTGATGTGGCTTTGAGAATCTATTCCATGGGCATACATCCTGACAGATATCGCAGCCAAAGATCCAATCTTGCATTTTCCCTTCAAACTCTTGAGGGATGGAGTCTTTCAACTCAATAGTTAAATAAGATATACATTTACTACCATCTACCACGCCTTTTTGAGGAATTGCATCTGTAGGACATGCATCAATACATCGGGTACAAGTACCACAATAATCTTTAATAGGTGGATCCTCTTCTAATTCTAAATCAATAATTAATTCAGCAAGAAAAAAGAAGCTTCCCATAGATCTGTTTAAAAGGAGAGAGTGTTTACCTACCCAACCTAACCCTGCCTGTTTTGCCCAAGCACGTTCCATAACCGGAGCAGAATCTACGAATACTCTTCCGTTCACCTCTCCAATTTCAGATTCTATATATTTTACAAGATCTTTTAGTTTCCTTTTAATCACATAATGATAATCCTCTCCGTAAGCGTATTTAGCTACCTTATAAGTATCTTCAGAAGCTACATCTTTTTCTGGAAAATAATTATAGGAAAGCATCACCACAGATTTAGCTCCCTCCACAAGTTTGGTTGGATCTAATCGTTTATCAAAATGATTGGCCATATACGACATTTCGCCATGCATCCCATTTTTAAGCCATTCTTCTAAAAAATCGGCTTCCTCCTCTAAAAATCTAGCTTTAGCAATGCCGCACTCACTAAAACCCAAGCGTTTTGCTTCTGCTTTAATGAGTGCGGCATTTTTTTCTTTTTGTGATTTTTTATTCACTTCTATATTGAATATTAATTCTTCATCTCCCTAAGGGAATCTTCTGCACACTTCTCAATTTCTTCAATAAAATGATTTTTATTTAAAGTATCAATATCTAATCTCTCGGCCCCTTTTGCCATTTGATGTAATCGGTTAGCACCTACTGTTCCTGCGATTCCTTTTAATGTATGAAGGCAAGTTCTAAGTTCTTCGTTCCTTTTATTCCTCATAGAAACTTTGGCCTGAGATATTAATTTATTAAAATCCTTTTCGAATGATTGGAGTAAATTATTGAACTGTTCCTCTTTAGCATAGTTTTTAATTCTAACCCAAACATTTTCTTTAAGAAGTGGTATCGTTCGATATATTTTAATATAAATAGTTTCCATTACTAATAAAACAGAAATAAAGATTTTTCCGTTTTTTCATGGATGTTTATCTACTTAAAGAATCAAAGAAAACTTTATTGATTCTTTAAAATCAAGTAAAACCTTTACAAAGTGAACTATTTAATAATTTATATTCAGACCTCTAAATTAAATATTCTACTCAGGCATAATACTTAAAATCAGTTCTTTAATTTTCAATTTATTGCATAACTTACATCTGTATCATTTCATATAAAATCATAATTTAATATCACGTAATTAATTACGTTCTTCTATCATAAAGCTTGCAATATAATATCACTACAATTAAATATTTATTTCTACCTATTTAAGCATTTATACAAGTTTGTTTTCTATTCATCAGATAACAAAAGAATACCTATGCAGAACGTAATTATTTACAATCTTCTTCTCAATGGGAATAATTTACAAACTCTAAGGAAGTTTAAACTGTTTAAGTTTCAATGATTCTTCTTTTATTTGTAATCAATAACTACGTATAGTCTATTTAGTTATTGATATTAATTGTATCTTTTATACTTATTTGATAAAAGTTTGCAGAATCATAGTGAAGTCTTCATTGATACTATTTATTTTGCGAAAAAAATCTATACCATGATCATATATAACATTTCCTTTCATGTTGATGACGAAGTGCTTCAACCTTGGAAAGAGTGGATGAAATCTTTCTTTATTAACGAAGTAATGAACACCCAATGTTTTACAGGGTATAAGCTCATGAAACTTCTATCTGAAAAGGCCGAACAAACCGGTACTAACTTCGCTTTAATGCTTGATGTCGAAAATTTATTAAAAGTTGATCAGTTTATGCGTCAGTTTGAAGGTGATTTACACACTAAGTTAAAAGCAGAGTTTGGTGAGAAGGTTTCTCAATTCCGTTCTGTACTAAGAGAAGAAAACATTTAATCGTACAAACCTTACAATGAAACAATTTTTTAAGTCATTTAGCTTCATTACTATTTTGCTGCTTGGGACATTCATCACTACCCAAGCTCAAATTATTAACCCTGTATCTTGGTCAGCTACTCTTTCTAACGATGCTCCTAAAGAAGGAGAGGAAGTAGTGATCACATTTAAGGCAAAAATTAAAGATGGTTGGTATTTATATTCCAACGATTTTGATCATGAATTAGGTCCCATCGTTACCTCAACAGAATTTAAACCTAATGCTACATTCCAAGTAGCCGATACATTATTACCTATTAATTCATCAGAAAAATATGATGAAATATGGGAAGGAAACATTAGATATTTTAAAAAGGAGGGTACGTTTAAGCAAACCGTAAAAATTCTTGATCCTAACTTCAAGATTGAGGTGACCATGAATGGTCAGAGTTGTTCTGATGAAACTGGATCTTGTATTCCTTTACAGAAAGATTTTACTCTTGAACCAAAAGTGGATACATCGGATGAAAGCTTACTTGGTTTTATAATTTCTGCTTTCTTATTTGGATTAACAGCGATATTTACTCCATGTGTGTTCCCAATGATTCCTCTAACGGTATCATTCTTTACCAATCAAAGTGGAGGTAAATCAAAAGCATTTTTATATGGATTTTCGATTATCGCTATTTACGGTTTCTTTGGAGCTGTACTAGCGCCATTAACAGGAGATCCTAGTGTAGCCAATGCGATTAGTACACACTGGCTGCCAAATACATTATTCTTTATCATCTTTATTGTCTTTGCATTGTCTTTCTTTGGCATGTTCGAAATCACTTTACCAAGTTCATTGGTAAATAAAATGGACAAGCAATCGGATAAAGGTGGATTAGGAGCTGTATTCTTTATGGCATTCACTTTAGTATTGGTTTCTTTCTCTTGTACAGGTCCTATTGTAGGTACTATCTTGATTGAATCTGTAGGTGGAGCCTTCTTAAAACCAATCTTCGGTATGATCGCTTTTGCTTCAGCATTTGCTTTACCTTTTACATTATTCGCTTTATTCCCTGGATTAATGAAAGGTCTTCCAAAGTCTGGTGGATGGTTAAACTCTGTAAAAGTAGTTCTAGGTTTTGTTGAATTAGCTTTAGCCTTTAAATTCTTATCAACAATAGATTTAGTTTATAACTGGAGACTGTTAGATAAAGACATCATGGTGGCTATTTGGATTGCAATTAGTGCTATGTTGGGATTGTATTTATTGGGTAAAATTAGATTACCTCACGATTCTCCAACAGATACAATCAGCCCTCCTAGAATGATTTTAGCAACAATTGTTTTCACTTTTGTCATTTATTTAATCCCAGGTTTATTTGGTGCACCATTAAAACTTTTATCTGGAATTTTGCCTCCTCAAACACATCATACATTTGATCTAAGAGGCATTATCAGAGAAGAAATAGAATTTGCAGAATTATCTGGAGGAAATAAAAAAGAAACACTTATTCATCCAATCAAATATGAAGAGCTGTTCGAATTACCTCACGGATTAAAAGGATACTTTGATTATGATCAAGCATTAGCGGCATCAAAGAAATTCGGTAAACCTATCTTCTTGGACTTTACGGGCCACGGCTGTGCTAACTGTCGTAAAATGGAAGACAATGTTTGGTCGGATCCAAGAGTCTTAAGTCGCTTGAAAAAGGATTATATCATTCTTGCATTATATGTAGACGATCCAACAAAGTTACCTGAAGACGAATGGATTACTTCTACTTTTGATAAAAATGTGAAAAAGACAATAGGAGCTAAAAACTTCGATTTCCAAATCACGAAATTTAAAAGTAATGCACAACCTTTCTACTGTTTATTAAATGGTGAAGGAGATCTTTTAGTGAATCCTAAAGCATATGATTTAAATGTGCAGAACTTCGTTGATTATTTAGATTCAGGTGTAGCTGCATTCAAAAAATAAAAATTCACCTTACTATTTGATGTTGGAATAAAATAATATTGATTCCATCTCATACAGTTCATAAAAAAGTCCACTTCATAGAGGTTATGAAGTGGACTTTTTTATTATTTTTACTTTTAACCTATAATAGATGAATTAATTTTCATCAAATAAAGGCCCTATGATTAATTCTGCTCATTTTTTGCAACTGCTTTTACATACTTATTTATATCAAATAAGTATATGATCTAGACATAAAC
>NZ_CP076133.1:2140000-2242543 GCF_018736045.1 Flammeovirga yaeyamensis
ATAATTATTCATTTATACTTATAACACTTTATACTTCAGTCTTTTAATGAGTTTATAAATCATCTTCTTTTTTCAGAATAATTCTTTTGGAAAGGCTATACAACTTTTGAATCAAATGATTTCTTGCGGATTGAACGTTTCATTTCAACCTTTGATAATAAGAAATACATCAACCCTGCAATTAGTAAAGAGTCTACAAAATAAAAAGAAGTAATCGTTATTTGTTCGTAATAAGTAAAAAGTGATATGATACTACTCAACAACCAAGACAATAAAGCTGGTATTCCAAAATTCTTTCTTTCTTCTAAATGATAGACTTGTTTCCTGAGAATAAAAAAGTCGATGATATAAATGGCCGACACTGATGGGGTGAATACTCCTAATAATGATAGAAAATCGAATAAATGCTCGGAGAAACGACCTATGGCCAATAATGTCCCTAGAATGCTACTAATAATACATAGGTATTTGAAATTCGATTTTGATGACAAAGTAGAGAATGTCAATACTACAGAATATAGGTTCGTGGCATTCGTTACCCAAGTAGTGATAAACAACAATAAAAAAGCAGGTATAATTAAATCCATCTTCTCCATCATTTTCATGATATCAATTTCTCCGGTGTTTACAGCAAGGACAGCACTTATGATTAACACTAAAGGGAAACCAATAGTCACTCCCAAAATGGATATCAAACTGTGACGATCATTAAATACAAACCTTGAAAAATCAGCCATCAATACTGGCAATAATATGGATGACCCTATTAGAATAGAGGTGGCCTCAAAAGTAGAAAGAGTAATTGATGTTGGTACATAATTAATAATTCCATCCCAACTTACTTGATCATCAAAAGTGAGATAGACCACAAAAATGAGGAACAATAGTAGTATTGGCACAAAAATATTTGAAAGCTTTTCCAAGCTTTTAATGCCGTACATCGTGCTTGATGTAATTATTATACTACCAATTATACTGATCAACCAAAAAGGAACATCAAAATTTAAGGTGGATAGTAATGTATCGTTAATAGCTTCTGATAAAAGTTCTAATGCCACCGCAAACCAACCCAACAAACAGATACCGATCATTAAGTTGATCAGTTTCACTCCTTGCTTACCAAAAGGGAAACTCAATATCATATAAGTGGATAATCGACTTCGGTTACCAATTAATGTAGTTAGAATACATAAAACTGATAATACAACAGTCGAAATACCGAACGCACAAAGGGCCGTTTCAAAACCTGCTTTTAAAGTGATTTCAGCACCTAAGTAAAGAATAGGTAAACTCACTCCTGTCCCTGCGATGATTAAGGCAATGGCCCATCCACTCATAAAATCATTTGATGTAACCTTTGAGTTGGTGTACTGATTACTATCACTCATGCGTTTCTCTGTCTTTTCTTTCTAATTGCTCCACGAAAGGTAATAACTCTTCCAATGAAATCTCACCTTTCGTTAAGATCTCCTTATCGTCGAATGACAAGGTTACTTTCTCTACAACCCCATCAAAATGAGATACGGCTTGCTGACCAAAAGGAGGCATATCCATAGGGCTGGTATAACCAAAGCCAAAATCAACTCCTCCCCACACTCTTTCGTCTTCGACTATGTCTCCCGATAATTCCTTCACTCCTGGATTAAGGCCAATCATGTTATGGGAGATCTTATACATGTTTTCATCATCAAATGATGCTAAAAACTTAATAAACTTTTCTGCTTCTGTATTCCCTAGAATTTTAACGATTTTACCACCCTCAACTATAAACTCAACATGATTATCACCTGTAAGGTCTGCATTCATCAAAGTATCAAAAACGATTCTTCCATTCATACTCTCTAGTTTAGGAACAATATTCACATAGCCTGGGGCTGTACCAAAAATTGGTTGAGAGTAGTCTCCATCATCAATATCAAATGTATAATTTAGATCGATGTCGTAATAAACATCCGTACCGTTGGCACTTTTGATATGTACTCTTTTTGATTTTTTCGCCATTTCCAACACACGCATCAATAATTTTTTGAGGGTTGGAATATCAAAATGAGCAAAGGTTCTCACCAATGATTCGATGGGGGTATCCCCTATTATTAAATATCTGAGCTTTTTATTTTTTGCCATTGCAGTCTCCCAAATATCAGAATAGAGCATTACGATGGATTGAAGGTCGATCCACACATCCACTTGGCAAAGTGCTGGAGTCAATGTTTCGTGAGGCCAATAGGCCATACCATCCTGACCATCGTATTTTGCTTTTGGTACGATGAGGGTAAGCGGTTTGGCTTCACATTTCTCCACTTCTTGGGTAAGGTATTTAATTAGTGTAAAATCTGAGCCTGAATCTGCAGTAAATGCAATGGTTTCTCCTGATTGAACTTTGAACATATCATGAATCAGGATACGACAAAATTCCTTATAAGTATTTTCCAAAATAATTATTTATTGATAGGTAGACGCGATGATTACTATATCTAATAATCATCGCGTTCTGTAGTGATATTAGAATCTTACTGTCAATGCTGTGCCAACGCTTAGTGGTTGACCTCTCCAACCTACATCGTCTGGACTGCCTACAAATTGACCTGGTGAAAACTCTTGATAATATTGTTGATTTGTGAGGTTATTTCCCCATACTTCGAATTCGAATTTCTTGTATGTCATCGATACTCTAGCATTTAATAATTTATAAGCATCTGATGTATGTTCTTTCAAATTACTTTCGTGCCAGTAGGTTTTACCTGTATGATCTAGGTTGATAAATCCGTTAAATCTAAGCTCTTTTGATATTTGAATAGAAGAGGATAAGTTCACCCCAAATGTATTGATTGGTACGAAAGGCGTTTTGTTTCCGTTATAAACACTATTATCAGTAGCGTCTCCGTTTTCTCCACCTGTCATTCCTCCTTCGATAATTTGAGAATCTGATAAGCCATAATTAAATCCAAGATCTAAAAACTTACTTAATCTAAATTTCGTGTCTAACTCAAAACCAATCACTCTACTCTTGTCATAGTTATAGATACCACCGTAGAAATCGGTTAAATCTAAGATAAACTGTTGCTGATTGGTAAAGTCTGTATAGAAAGCAGATCCGTTAAAGATAATTCTATCCTTCCAGGCTGATGTTTTGAAACCGATCTCATAGTTATCTGTCAACTCATCCTTAAAGTCTTTATCAAATAATTGGGTGACTGCTGGATTAAATCCCCCTGTTCTATAACCCTTACCATAGTTAGCAAAGAATAAGATGTTCTTATTTGCTTGATACGCCAATGAAGCCTTCGGTTGAAAAACATTATTCGTTCTATCTGACTTCACATCATTCAAACGATCATCTTGTTCAAATCGGTCAATGTCAAATCTAAAACCTACGGATGCGGTTAACTTATTGGTGATTTTATAATCTACAAACCCAAATAATGCTAAAGTTTGAGTGAAATTAGTAAGATCAGCAGCTACTACGTTGAATTGATCCCAAGTATCGTAATCTCTCACTAAACCGTCTTGGTAGAAAGGTTCCTCAACAGTTTGGAAAAATCCACCAAAACTCCAATCCAATTTTGATGACTTATTCTTATTATCAAATCGTATTTCCTGGTTAAAAGTAGTTGATGAAGTCACTTCGTTCTGTGTAAAATCATCATAAGGCAAGAAGTCTAAATCGCCATATGTTTTACGATCAACTTGGTTAAATGATGTCACACTTTGAATGTTAAAGTGATTTGTACGGTAATTCACCTTTAAATTACCATTGTGGTTGATCATACTCGATATACCCAATACATCACTTACAATTGTGTTATTTCCTTCCTTTGGATTAGGGTCCAAAACACCACCCGGTTCTAGATTTCCTTCGAACTCATAACCTTCAGGATTAACAGAATAGTAGGTCGCCCCTCCTTCTAAATTAAAATGTTGATAAGCTACGGATACGCTCAAACGATCCGTTAAGTCTGCTTTAAGTTGTCCTCTTAGGTTGATGTCTTTTCTGAAATCAACAAACTCATTCAGATAGTCGTTTTTAAGTAATCCATCTGAATCTCTATACTGAGTGGAGAATCTATAATATAACTTGTCTTTGACAATCGCCCCTGAAGAAACGAATTGACCTGTTTTTGCATTTCCGTTGGCATACCCCACTTTCACTTTATTACTCATCGTGTTCGTAGGCTCCTGAGTGTAGATGTTTATAGCGCCGCCAATAGCGTTTTTACCATACAAAGCACCTTGTGGACCTTTCACCACTTCCACTAAAGCCAAATCGTATAACTCTTGATTTAATAAACTTGGGTCAGCCACAGTTACACCGTCAATAACAAATGCAACTGGAGCATCGCCTCCTCTGAGTTGGGGAATTCCTCTTACTGATATAAAATTATTACCTACTGCTTGAGAAGTATTAAATTTCATGTTAGGCACCAAAGTAGCAAAAGAGCTAAGATCGGTGATTCCTGCATTTTTAATACCCTCAAAGTTTAAGGCTTGAACTGATTCTGGAATATTCTGAATGGATTCTGTTCTTCTTCTCGATTTACCAACAACACCCATAAATCCAACCACATTCACCTCTTCCAATTGTTGAGCATCTTCTTCTAAAACAATAGAAAACTTTGTCTTATTGCCTACATCAAATTCTACTGTAATGTAACCCGTATAAGATATAACAATAGTAGATTGTTCTGGAATCTCCATTTCGAAGTTTCCATTAAAATCGGTCACGGTACCATTGATTGTCCCTTTTTGAAGAACTGTTGCACCAATTAATCCTTGCTGATCCGACGATGTGATTTTTCCTGATATGATTTTATTCTGTCCCAAAACAATGGAAACGGACGAAAAGAATAAAAGTATAAGATGAATAAATAATTTCCTTAGCATGTTGATCTATTGAAAGTGATGAGTAAATGTTAGTACAAAAAGTGATTTTCGAATTAACGTTGTAAGTATAAATTATTCCTTATGATTATTTTTTATTTCTGATTCCATTTTATTTATTTTATAATTCCGATATAATTATTAGGAATTCTATGGAAAATAATAAGAAACACGATTTAACCACAATAAAATTTACAGCCACTTGTTTCGACTCTTTGATGAAAGAAGTGATGTTTCAGTTTCAAGAGAAACATAATCAAGCTTTACCTAAAAAGGTGGCCCAGATTTTCGGTTTCGGAAATTACAATCCTGATAAACCCAACCTAAAACAAGATTTCGAAAAGCAGTCCTCTGATTTTGTGAATGGAAAATACCTTTATGATAAAAAGCGATTGCTCGAAAAAGGTTCTTTACAAATAAAGATTACCCATTACTACAGTCAGTTAATGCTCAACTATATAGGGTATCAAGATATCTATTCCTTTTTAGATGCTGACATTTTAGAAGAGTCGGACAAACAAAAGCAACTCGATTGGTTATCGAATAAAGACACCACAGAGAATGGTTACTACCTCTCCTATCACTTTGGGGAAAATAAAGAAGTGATTAAAGGGCAGGTAGAAATCTACAATAATTGGAAAAACGTGAACTATAAATACATTTATCACCAAGATGATGGATCGTATAAGGAGTTCAATTATCAAGGGTTTATTTCTAGAAGAGCCGACATTCTTCACATTAAAACCAAGACTTTAATGGATAACAAATTAGTGGATAGTGGTGAGGATATTTTATATGCAGGTCACATGGATCCGAATAGCAATCCATATTTGATAGGTACTTATACGGCTTTTGATATATACAATAGAGTGATTGCAGGAAAACTGATTTTTGAAAAATATCATTCAAAAGAAGAGATGATAAAGGCGTCTTTAGAAAGGAGAGCACCAAGTTACATTATCCAGGAAATTAGAAACCAAGTGATAATGAACCGGGGTAAAGTGCCCAATTCAGCTTTTGAGATATCATCAAGAAGTCCGTTTGTTTCTACGTACGATAAACTTGCGGGAGTATATCAAATAGTATTTGATTATGCTGAAGATGAGAAGGCTAGTTTAGGTTTTTCCATCGATCCAACCACTTTCAAAATAAAATCAACCACAGATGGATGTATTTTTCAGAAAGATGAATTTGAGATCATCCAAAACGGATCAGTTGTGCATTTCAGCTTCCAATTAATGGGGTTATCGAAGATGATGAATGTGGAGATCTTTTTCAAAAGCTTTTTCTTAAACGAAAACAGCTCCCCTTATGACGGCATCTTTAGTGGGATGGATCATGAAGGGAAGCTGATTCATGGGAAGGTGAAAATCAGTAAATCTTAGCTTTCTCTGTTTTCGACTTCTTCCAGTATTTGTTTTAATTCTGATTGAATATTTTCCTTATCCGTCAGTTCGATACATCGATGAATAGCAGTAATATCTGCATTTTTCTTGTGGTTAAACAGATATAAAGCCCATTTTTGTTTAGACACTTTGATGATTTTTGGAGACAATATCCCAAGAACAATCAAAATAATGACAACGATACTAATAATGATTTCGGTAGTATAGTCGGCCACAATTGCCGTCCAAGGTTTTTGAACCAAATGAACTTTTGTGATCACTTCTTCTCCATGAATAGTGGCTTTGTATTGTTCGTGATGCTCCTGATGGAAGGCGATGGAATCAAAAGGGGTCAAGAAAATAGATACATAACCTTTATGATACCCTTTTATTCTTGGCGGATAGTAAAATAGGTCAATACTACTTGGCTTTTCAATTTCATCAATAAACGATTTTAGATCGGGGTACCTCGCATTTCTGCCTAAATTGAAGTAAGGCACCTTTATCTCTACAGTATCTTTATTTGAAGTGAATGTCAACTCTTTTGGAAAAGTTGATAGTAATTCTTCCTTAATCTTTGAAATCGGATCGTATTGAATAGTTTGAGACACTACCGACGAATCTTTTAATATCATCAGATTCATTGTCGTATTTAGCGGCTTTCCTAAATCGCATGATTTATTGAGATAAAGAGGAATTCTCACCAAAGTCGTCTCTCGTGGCTTCATCAAAGTTTCTGGGAAATGATAGCTCAAGCATTCTTCTGTTTGCAACTCCACGAACTTATTGATATCAATTAAAGTATCGTAATCACTATCATTAAAAATTTTCAACTGATAAAAAACAGAGTCATTAGGTGTATACAATTCCTTACTTAAAAGTTGAATATTCTGATCGTAATTTAAAGTATCTGCCCAAATAAGGTCACCCCTTATCTTAACAACACGTGATGTTAACTGTACTTTTTGCTCCAAGTACATATTCTTAAAAGTGATCTGACCATAATGGTCTCCCAAATTATTGGCTAGGGCTGCTACCGATAAGATAGTGGTATCACTTGTAGAGACAATTTGACGAACAGAGTCGGCTGGAATTGTATCGTAATTAATCATAAACACAAAGGCAGAAGTGTCTCCCTGATAATTGAATTCCAAAGGATACTCTTCTAAATTGCTGAAAATATAATCCGTAAATTCAACCGAATCGGCTTCCACATGTCCTAAGTTGATTTCAATTTCTTCGTGTTCTTCAGGTAAGGCTTCGGTGACATTTGATTTTAGGGCCACCCTCACCAATTGCTTTCCGATTTTAAAAGCCAAATAAGCCTTTTTGGTCCCTTTACTGAGTGCATTGGTTCTGAATTTAATCTCCAATTTTTCATCCAACATCACTGGTAAGACAAAGCTCATGGTATCTTGAGTGAACCAGAAATTGGTTTTATCACCTATATCAAGAGAGAAAAATTCGTTATCACCTATATAAAATACTTCTACGGTGGTTGGTTCGTAGACGTTACCTACAAAAATGCTTGCTTCTTTACTTTGAGGAGTTACTTTTCCAAAATCGACAAATAATGCATCGGCAATTAAATCGTTGGATTTGGGTTTACGAGAATTCCTCTCTATTACTTTCTTCCATTGTTTATTTGTATTACCATTCGATAAAGTCTTTATCGTTACACCAGAATTTTTCTCAGCCTTCTTAAATTTAAAGACTTGAGCGTGTATTTCGGTGAAGGCACAAAGTCCCAATAGAAGAAATACAGTATATAGTAACTTCATGTTAGTTTAATTTTTTTTCTACTTGGTCAGTGTATTGCTTTAGAGCGGTAAGAATACCTAGAGCTCGTGGATCGTCTTTATATTCGCCCATTAATTCTGATAAGTTATCTCTATACTTATCTATACCCATCGTATTATTACTTTCCGAAATCACTTTAGATCTACAAAAAGACTTGAATACTTCTTTTTCGTTATCAGGTAGTTGATTATAGAAATTTCTACCTTTATATCTATACAAAAGTTCAATAAGACGTTCGTCTCTAAACTTAAAATTCTGATGATTGATGAGTTCAGGATTATCAACTGTAGTTAATCGATTAGCAATTGATCGATCGAAATTATTGATAAACTGATCGTATAATTGTCCATCGACATCTGTGATTGGAGCAAACTCTCTATTAAACACTTCTTTTAATTTCTTTTCAATCGTGCTATCTGATAACAATTCGATCAACTGATTTTTATGAGCTTCAATCGTTTTTAAATCGATACCCAATTCTTCCGCTCTTTTAGGAGAAAGCGTTCTTAGATCACAGTAAATATGCGATTTATTAACAATGCACTGTACAACACCAGGTCTCTCCTCCCCTTCTTCCATATCGTCTTTTTTCTTGAACATCTTTTCTTGAAGCTGTGCAACATCCAAATCTTTAAGGCAAGTAGGTGATGTACGCAAATCGTATCCTAAGAAGGCATTCGTGTTTTGAGCATCCTGACAAATTGGAAAGACAAATGATAAGTGACCATTTTCCACAGGTACATATGGTGAAATTTTCAAAAGATAACCTCCCGAATTCATCGCCTTTTCGATTTCATCTTTGGCCACTTTTTTATTTCTCATCTTTAAAGCAAAATCAAATAATCGGGGTTGATGCTGTTTTACCAACTTAAGTACCTCTATAGTAGCGTACACATCAGACATGGCATCGTGTGCGTTTTCATGTTCAATTCCGTTAGCTACTGATAAGTGTTCTAATTTAAAAGATTGCTTTCCTTCATCATTTGTTGGCCAATTGATTCCTTCAGGTCGTAATGCGTAGGTAAGACGAAGAATTTCCAGTGCATCCATTCTTGAATTATTGTCTGCCCACTCATGAGAATAAGGATCTATGAAATTCTTGTAAAAGCCAAAACGAGAAAACTCGTCGTCGAAGCTAATATTATTGTACCCCACATGACATGTTCCTTTTCTTCCTAACTCATTTTTAATGATGCGCATAAATTGATATTCGGGAATACCATTATTATTGGCGATCTGTGGGGTAATCCCAGTAATCAGACATGCCTCAGGCTCAGGTAGAAAGTCTAAAGAAGGCTGACAAAATTTGATAATTGGCTCTTCAATAATATTCAAATCTAGATCGGTTCTTACCCCAGCAAATTGAGCAATTTTATCTTGCCTCGGATCCCTGCCGAACGTCTCGTAATCGTAAAAGAATAATGAAGTTGGATTCATACCAAAAAATCGTCTAAATTAAAAAAAAGGAAAAACTAAAGGTCTATTCAAATGGCCTAAATACGAAGCTAAGAAATTGTACAAATAAAGGAAATAGTTTATCAATTGTATTTATATTTATTTTTAATGTGTATATCAAAAAATTTTATTGTTAAAAGGTTGCAAAAGTCTCTGAAAATTAATTATTTGTATATAACGTAATACGAATATATCTCAAATGGCAAAATATATCTATTATAAAAAACCTTATACTGAGGTAGAAAAATTAGCCAAAAAGGCTAAAATGACCCTGAAAGATTATGTGAAAAGTCTACCTTCTGCAGACGTCAAAAATTTTGAAACGAGGAAGGCATTTTTCCAGAGTTTTACATCCAAAAGAAAAGCAGCATGGAAAGGCGATGAAGCCACCTCTATGATCTTCGTGGATGGAGTTAAACCTTATGCATTATCAACTAAAGATTTTCTAGAAGAATATCGTATTGCTATTCAACATAGAGGCAGGAAGCCTCGAAAGCAAGGCGGTTCCAATAAGATTGTTACTTTCAGAATGTCCAAAGAAGAGTATGATGCTTTAGATCAACAAGCATCTGCTAAGCAACTAAAAGTTTCTGACTACATCAGAAACTTAATTGAAGCAGATTTAAATAAGTAATTTAAAATTGGGTCAAAAAAAAGAGGAACATCAACTGTTCCTCTTTTTTTTTATTCCTCCATTGGAAGAAGTGTAAGTTCGCTTGGACCTGCATCTTCTAACACATTTGTCTTTTGCTCTTTATACCCTCCCAATCTTTTTAGATGTGCTTTATAGCTATCTTGCTGATTAGAATCTAAAATGGTCAATAAGAATTTCTCCTTTTTTGTCTTTGCTCTTTGAAAAGCGTCATCGTATTGATCACTTAATATTCCGTGCTCATTTTTTTGAATGACAACATTCTTATTTACTTGGATAAAATACTCTTCAATTACTTTCGTTTGATCTTCTCTTACATCAATGATCTTTCTCAAATCTTTGATATCGCTATTCGTCTTCAGAAATGAACCAAGCGTGACTAACTGATCTTCTGTTAAGATCTCGTTTCTTTTTTCCCAAAAACTCTGATCTAGCTCAATTTTTTCAGAAAGCCCCATGTTGGCATTCTTGGGATCTTTTTTAACGACCAAATAACTGTACCTTGCTTTTTGCATCTGACGTTTTTGCAGGTCGTTTAGATTTACAATATTGTCCATCCAAAATGTAAAATGTCTTGCTTCTTTCTCTAATTTACTTTGAGAGAAAACAGAAGAACTAAAAAGAATAAAAAGAATAAAAGCTGATAATAACTTCATAAAATTTAGAGTTAGTTGATGATTAATGTTTAATTATTCGATGAGAATGACTTCCAATTTTCAGTATATACATACCACGTTTTAAATGTGATACGTCTATAGTTTCTTTTGGCAATTGAATAGTTTGTTTTGAAATTACCTTCCCTTCTACTGAATACATCAATAATTGAATAGGGTTATTGTCCTGTTTTTGAATTACTAATTGATTTTGAACCGGGTTAGGATAGATTTTAAAATATCCTTTCTGATCAGGAATTGATGTTGGAGGTTCTGTTTCTGTACCTAGTACAGTAAAGAAAAACTGTTTTTCAGCTACTTCATCTCCCAGTGTCACCACTGCAGTAATATCAATTTCTCTTTCCTCTTCGAACCTTGTGATTTTAATTAAATCATTTTCAATACTTGCATATGAAGTATCTGAAGAGAACCATTGAATATTTGCGTTGCTTAAAGGTGCATCAATTAATATGTCCTGAGTCACGCCGTCATTAGAATCGTTACCTTGATAAATCAACTGAATCTCCTCTAAAATGCCATTCATTTCATTTGAGAACATTTGATTCACCTTGATAACAAAGGTTTTAGTTTCTTTTAAATTATTTAAAGACACTTCCGCTTGTAGAACAACTACATGGGGAAAATAGTCTTTGGTTACTATACCAGAATCGTTCTGAACCTGTAAAGCATTGTCATCTGAAGAAATCCAAGCTACTTTTGTACCATGTAAGCCTTCTTGTTCTAACCATAAGTTATTATTAACATTATTTTTAGAATCTCCCTCCGCATAACCAATTTTTAACGCTTCGATGGCTTCTTTTAGTTGATTCATCTGCTCCACATCATCTTCAATCGTCACCTTTACATTATCAAAGTGAATCACACCCACAGTTTTACCCAACTGAATAGCCAATCGGAATGCACTCATACCTGTCGTTGAGTTCACTCTTGTCACCACCTCCAGAGGCGTATCTTTTTGAATCAATTGGGTCGCTCCATTAATTCTATCTCCATTATCCCCTTGAATTTGAGCTCTTATTTCTGTATCAACAGATGAATACACATCAAAACTTATAATCATCTCTTTAGGATCTGATACCGTATATCCTATTGGGTATTGATCTGTTCTTAAAGTTAGATTCGAAAAGGCTCCTCCATTACTCTGAATATCCATTGTAGCGCCCAACGTATTATTCGATGGGAAAGGCCCACTTCTTAATTCATATTGGATTTCAGCATCTACTTTATGAGTGGTAGACCATCCATTTTCAATTCCTTCTTCAAAATTTGGGTTGACCAAAATTAGATTTTCAGTATCATTTTGATGAGTTTGTCCATAATACCTGTTCCACCACACTTCTGCCAATCTTCTTAAATCGTTAATTCTATTCTGGTAAGAAGGATTGTTTATTTCATTTTTAGTTTCTAATTCTTGGATAGATTGGTACGAGTAAAACTCTTCATGACGTAATGTTACATTTTGGAAAGATGTTTCTATTGGCGACATACTTCTATCGTTCGTCCACATTGTGTATCTATCATTTCCCTTTTTAAATGTGTATCCATTCGATCCACTTTTTTTATAATAGGTCACCGCCAAGTCTAAAGGATAATCCGTTTCTTGATGATCTGCTATGTATAGTGAGTTACCTTGTAAAAACTGTGGCTTAGGTGTATTGGTATAATCACAAATGGTAGGATATAAATCGATAAGTTGAACCGATCGATCCGTTCCTTTTAAAATATCCGTAGGATCGATAATGATCAGTGGTACTTGTGAGGCGTTTTGTAATAAATTATGTTTCCCCCACATATTATGATCACCCAAGTTGAAACCATGATCAGAAGTAATAACAATTAAAGTATTCTCTGCCTCCCCGACTGCTTCCAATTTGGTTACAATTTTTCCAATCTGTGCATCGATATAGGATGCACAAGCATAATATGATCTCAAAAGTTCTCTCTGTTTTTCTAATTCGAGCACATTTTGAAAACCATTGTATTCTGTCTCCCACTCCTGAGGAATATCTTTATAGCCCAATAACTCTGTAGGATCTTTGTAAGTAAAAGGATCTGTACCTTCTGGCATTTTTTGAAAAGGCGCCAAAGTAAGCGTATTCTCATTGTATAAATCATGATATTTTTGAGGAGCAATAAATGGCAGGTGGGGCTTTTTAAATCCTACAGCTAAGAAAAATGGCTGCTCTACTTTACTAAAGTGATCTATATATTCTATTGCATGATCTGCAAATTGACCATCTTGATATCCATCGTCGTCTACATGAGAAGGGCCTATTTCAGTCGACATATCCGCTTCTACTCTGTAAGATGTTCCTTTTACAAATGGACCATACTCTTCAGGGTATTCATAATGATTAGGATCTTTGTAATTATCGGTCCAAGCAATATCGTGATGATTACCATCTACATTACGAGGATCAAAGACTTTACCTACTGCTGCCGTTCTATAACCATTTCTTGATAATAACTCAGGCAATGTTGTCAAATCGGGTGCTGTCTCAGATAATTGCAAAGTCAAATTAGTGACTCCATTACGTTCAGGATAAGTACCTGTTAAGAAAGACGCTCTCGATGGTCCACATACGGGGTATGAACATTGTGCATTGGTATATTGAATACCATTGGCCGATAACTTGTCTATTGTGGGAGTAATTACTTCTTCATTCCCAAAAGCAAACAAATCCGTATTCAGATCGTCGATGACGATAAATAGTACATTCTTTTTCTGATCTGTTTTTAATAGTGCATCCACATGCCCAGGTAACCATTGTCTTCCTTCTCGAGTATAGATCATTTTATTGGCCTTTGGCCCTGCACACCATAATGCTGCCGAAAAACCCATCGATCTTGATACATCTGCCACTGCTTTATGATAACGGATTCTCGATTGTTCATCACATGAATTGTTCGATCCGAATTCTCCCAAATATACAGGGACATTGTGCTTATCTGCCCAATCTCTCACCTCTTGAAAATCTCTTTTCAAATTTTGATAATCATCAGGCGATCCCCAAAATGGTTTACTGCCCTCTATTTCTGGATATTTAGTAAAGGTATTGGGCCAATAATAATGAAACCAAGGAATCAATTTATTGTCGTCAGCAAATACCTCTGGATCTAACATTTGAGGAGAATTAATCGCATTATCACCTCCACCCGTTAGCATAATGATTCTATCCGGATTGTTTTGTCTTACAATCTGAAGTAACTCTTTATTCAGTTTATCGACCAATCCCTGCCCCATTTTAAAATAGGGTTCATTAATCAATTCAAATACCAACTTGTCGTTACTTTTATCTTTAAAATGATCAGATATCTGCGTCCAAATCGATAACATTCTTTCCCAATATTGAGGAATTGGATACACCTCATCATCTTTAGATACCTCATCTAAAAACCAGTGTTCTCCATGTGCATTCAGTACAACAATTAATCCTGCTTCGTTGGCCCAATCCACTACTTCCTCCACTCGTGTTAGCCAAGCAGCATCAACGGTATAAGGAGCATCGTTAGATGTATGTGAACCCCATCTTACAGGAAGACGAATGTGGTCAAAACCTGCTGCAGCCACATCATCTATCATGTATTTTTCAATTGGTGCCGCCCAGTCTCCCTCGTTATTGGCACTCATTACATTTCCGAAATTATAGCCAATGCCCAACTTAGTATTCATCTCGTGAGCGGGAGATTGAGCAAACACTATTGTGTTTGTCAGAATAGTTAAAATTATAAGTAGTGTTTTTTTCATATGTTTGTTCTATTATTAGTGGGCCGCCCTTTTTCAGGCGACCCGGTAATTCATCAGTTTATTTTTTTATGATCATTGATGATATATTTGATGTTTTAATGATATAATTTCCTTTATACAGCTTGGAGATATCGATGCTCCAATTTTGTTTACCAAAGTTGTCTTCAGCAGAGAGGACCTCTCTACCCAACAAATCGTAAATCTTAATTACTTTCTCCTCTTGAGACAATTTGATATTGATTACATTATTTGCTGGATTTGGATAGACTAAGAAGGAATTCGTTTTCAAGTCCTCTTGATTATCGAAAGAAGTTGTTCTGCTAGAAGAACTTTCAGTCACCTCATACAATTCGATATAATCAAAAGTGAAGTTGGCTACATTTAGTCCCAATTGAACAAATAATTGGAAGTACTCTGCATTGGCATCTACTTCTACATATGTTTCAATATCTTGAGCAGTAGAATTTAAAGCGATATTCTCTCCCTTTATTGTGTTGGTTATTCCATTCTGATCCGTAGACTCTAATTGGAATCTTATTTCAGATTGTTTAGATGAATACGCATTGGTCACCACTTTGAATCTTCTAGGATAAGGCTGCACTTGATCTAAAAGGTACTTTTCCGATCTCACCATGATGTTTGATTTAGAAACTCCTCCTTCTGATACATTCACTCTTAATGCAGTATTATTCGAAACCTTATGTGTGGTTGTTTTAAATGCCACTTGATTCTCAGGCACATGCGTTGTATTCACATTGATGTACCAATTATTCAATCCATTATTAAAATCAGAATTGTAAAGAATAAGATTTGAATGATTATCCACAATAGGTTCCTCATTTGGCACCTCTTCTTCTGTAGGAGTCTCCTCTTCCCCTGGAATTTCTTCTTCAACTGCTGTTTCAATTACTTCTGTTGATACCACTACATTATCAAAGTAAATGTTACCTACCGTTTTCCCCATCTGAATTAACAGTTGAAAATCTGTCATATTTGAAGAAACTTCTAATGAAGTGTTCACACGCTCTTGCCTTCCGTTAGGAATTGTGATTTCATCTGACAACACCTTTTCATCATTACTTCCTTTCAATTGCAATTTGATTTCCGTATCAGATTCTGCATACACATCTAAGGAAATATATAGGGTCTGTGTTGTTGAAGATGTTGGTAGAGGATGTACATCAGATTTTAAACTGAAATTTGAAAAACTTCCTCCATTACTCTGGATAGAATACCCTGCCGCACTGCTTGATGTAGTTGGGAAGTTTCCATTCAGTTCAGAGTAACTGATACCCGCACCGGTTTTAACATTGGTACTCCATCCTATATTCATCCCATCTTCAAAACCAGGGTTAGTTAGAATTAAATTACTCACTTCGACAGGTTCCTCTTCAACTTCTTTTGCCAATACGGTGATCAAGAAATCTTTATCGAGTGCATACCCCTCTTTTGCAATTCTAGCTGTTAAAGTGACTGTCTCTTCTTGTTCCGTTTGTGTTACTTCACCTGTAGTATTAATAACATCCATGTTAGAAGAAGTCCATGTCACAGTAGCATCTTCAATACTTAGAGGTAAATGTTCGATAGCATACTGAATACCATTACCATCTTGCGGATCGTTGGCATTGAAGGTAATTGCCAGTTGATCTCTTAGCTGGTTTAAGCTAGCCAGAATAAGCTCTTCTTCGTTTTCCTCTTCTTCGACAGTTCCTTGTTCCACATCAGATACATACACATTGTCGAAATAAATTGCCCCTTCAGTTTTACCAAATTGGAAATAGAATTTAAAAGCATTCATTCCATTGGTGGTTGTGATCGATGTTTTAATTCTTTGAGTCGTATTTGCAGTAACTGTAAAAGCTTCTGTGTTGATATTATCGCCATTGTCTCCTTGTATCTGTACTCTAAACTCAGTATTTGATGTTGAGTGTACATCAAAAGCAATAAAAAGCTCATGTGCAATTGAAGTGTTCAAACTATGCTGATTCGATTTTAATGACATATTAGAAAACGCTCCACCATTATTTTCAATCTCAAAAGCAGCCGCTTTACTATCTGTACCAGGGAACATACCCGAAGTTGCTGTAGCTACAATTCCTATATTTTCTTTTGCAGAATACGTCCATCCATTCTGAATACCTATCTCGAAACCAGGGTTTAACCTAATGAAATTGTTAGGGTCTAACACTTCAGTCACTATTTCTGACGCGTTTCCTCCTAAATCTATATTTTGATGCTCTACCTGATTTATACCTTGAACATGACCGTAATATTTATTCCACCAAACAGTCGCTAATTCTCTTAGTTCCTGAATGTCATCTTGGTAGTTAGCATCGTTAATTTGATTTCGTGTTTCTAATTCTTGAGCAGAAGAATATCTGTAATACTCTTCATGACGAATATCAACAGCATTGAACTCCATTCCTTTTGGTGTCATATCTTTTTTAGTAGTCCAAAGTGTATATCTTTCGTTTCCTCTTTTGAAAGAATATCCGTTAGAACCATCCGTTTTGTAATATGTGACCGCTAAATCCATTGGATAGTACGTGTCATCATTTTCTTGATGAAACAAAGAGTTACCTTGTAAGAACTGCGGCTTATTTACTGCAGTATAATCACAAATCGTAGGATACAAGTCAATTAATTGCACCGATCTATTTGATGTTCTCAAATTGTTTGTAGGATCAATAACAATCATAGGTATTTGAGCTGCATTTTGTAATAAATTATGCTTGCCCCATTGGTTATGGTCGCCTAAGTTAAAACCATGATCAGAGGTGATGATAATTAATGTATTATCTTTCTGACCTGTTTCTTCCAATTTGTCAATCACTTTACCAATTTGTGCATCGATATAAGAAGCACAGGCATAGTATCCTTTGATCAATTCTCTTTGCTTCTCAAGATCCAATAACTTTGTAAAACCATTGTATTCCGCACTCCAAGTCTGAGGTATATCACTATATCCTTTAATTTCTGAAGGATCTTTTTGTATAAAAGACGCTGTCCCTTCAGGTACTCCTTGATAAGATGCTAATGATAAAGTTCTATTTTCATATAGATCAAAATATTCTTTTGGAGCAACAAATGGCAAATGTGGCTTTTTGAAACCCACGGCAAGAAAAAAGGGCTGTTCTTGTGTTCCGAAATAATCTAAATAATCCATGGCGTGGTTGGCAAACTGACCATCTTGGTAGCCATCATCGCCTACATTTACAGGACCTACTTCAACAGAGACACCACTTTGTACTCTATATTTTGAACCTTGAACAAAATCGCCATATTCTTGAGGGTAATCGTAGGTATTCGGATCTTTATAGCTTTCTGTCCATGAATCTGTATCGTGATGATCATCTACCGATCTCGGATCGAAAACTTTACCCACTGCAGCTGTCTTGTAACCATTTTCTTTCAAGAGCTCTGGTAACGTTGTTAATTCTGGAGACGCTTCTTCCAATAAAGTTGATAAGTTAGTGACACCATTTCTTTCAGGATATGTTCCCGTTAACATCGATGCTCTAGATGGACCACATACTGGGTAAGAACATTGTGCGTTTTGGTATTGTATCCCTTCATCAGCCAATCGATCAAAATTGGGTGTTATTACTTCTTGATTACCAAAAGAGAACAAATCAGTATTTAAATCATCCACCACGATAAATAGTACATTCCTTTTTCCTGATGGCACTGTAGCACGAGGAGTGTATTGTGTTAGGGCTTCTGTATGGCCAGGAACAAATGTTCTTTCTACTCTATTGTAGATCATTTTGTTTGCTCGCTCTCCGGCACACCAAATCGTTCTTGGTATACCTAAATTTTCAGCGGTTTGTACTACTGCTCTATGATATAATAAGCGAGAAGCCTCTTCGCAATTATTATTAGAACCAAACTCTCCTAAATACAAAGGAATATTGTTATTGTTCGCCCAGGTTTTTACTTCTAGAAAGTTATTTTCTAAATAGGTATAGTCTTCAGGCGTACCCCATGTAGGACGACTGTCTTTAACTTCAGGGTGCTTTGTAAATTGATTTGGCCAATAATAGTGGAACCAAGCAATGAGTTTATCGTCATTTCTAAATGTTGCCGGATTCATTTGTTGTGGAGAATGAATAGCATTATCTCCACCACCGGTCAGCATTACAATTCTATCCGGATTTTCGTTTCTAACAATCTCCAATAACTCCACATTCAGCTCGTCTACCAAAGATTGCCCCATTTTGAAATAAGGCTCATTGATCAATTCAAATATTAATTGATCATTGCTCTTATCTCTAAAATGATGACCAATTTGCCTCCACATGGCTAACATTCTATTCCATTTGTTTTGATCAGGATATACAGTGTCCTCTTTAGTAACTTCATCCAAAAACCAGTGTTCGCCATGTGCATTTAAGATTACTATAAGTCCACGTGAAGTTGCCCAATCGATCACCTGTTCTACCCTTTCAAGCCAGGCAGGATCTATAGTGTAGGGTGCATTCTCCTGTGTATATCCATCCCATCTAACGGGAAGACGTATATGTCTAAATCCAGCATTGGCAATATCTTCAACATTACCTTCCTGAATAGGAGCACCCCAATTGCCTTCTTGGTAAGCACTCATTACATTTCCGAAATTATATCCGGTCCCCAAACGGTCGGCCATTCTTTGAGCAGGTGTTTGGGCGTTAGTTTGACCTATAAAAAAGATCATTGATAGTATAAATAATAATTCTTTCATAGCAATTTAATTATGTAAGTATAGTTTACATCCTTTCTTGGATGTAGATAGTAGTCGTGGTTAATTATCATTTCTGATAACATCATCTTATCACATTCAGTAAATAATAAAGGTATATTATATTCAATATTTGTTCTTATTATTTTCATTTCATTTAGGTAGAATACAATACTTTTTTTAAATAGGTGTTGAAATAATTTACTACAATATGATAAGCAATTCATAAATCATTTTAAGTGATTATGAGAGAGCATTCTTAAAATTTTAGATTAATTTTAATATCAAACATTTATTATAACTCCGAATATTTATGAATAAAATGATATAGTATTGTTAGTAATATCAATGTTAGCGCTAATTCCATTGATGAAAGACAGTCACACATCATGTGAAATTAATTAATAAAGTACAGATAAATTAAATTAATTAATAAGTGAAAAATAAATGATTACTATATCAATTTAAGAATAAAAAAACTACAGATTTATGGATAAATATTTTTGAATTTAACTATTATTGTTTTTATGATTACTTAACTTAATTTAAAACAAATAAACCAAGTATTCAAAATAATTACTACCTATTTTTTGGTAAATAAAAATAACAAAGTATAGAAGCTATCGTTACCGAAATAACGATAGCTTTTCGGTCTATTTGTCTCTATTTTTTGTCATCAAATTACTTTTTGATGAACTTAATCGATTGATTTCCGGCTCTTAAAATATACTGTCCCTTCATCAATTTCGATACATCAATTACCATGTTGTATGTATTCGAAAGCTGATTAACAGATAATACTTCACGACCCATCAAATCAAAAATCTTCAATTCCTTTATTCCTTTTGAACTCACTACATGTAATTTGTCTGTAGTTGGATTAGGATAAATTCTGGAAATGATATTGTTATCTTCTGCAGAAGTAGGTTGTTCTACTTTTAAGACGACAACATCAAATTGTTTTGTGATAGCTGTTGCATTTTCTAGACTCAACGTTGCCGTTAGTGTCACTTGCACATCTTCTGCTTGTTGGTTTACTACACCATCGTTAGAAATCACATCCTTATTCGAAGAAGACCAAACTACCGTTGTGTTATGTAAACCATTTAGAGTTAATCCAAGATCTTGAGTGACACTCATTGCATTATCACCTTCTTGGAATTCAATTTCTAAGGCATTTACTGCTTCTTGTAATTGAGCCTCTTCATCACCTACAGTAGTTAAAGTAAATTCCTTTGTATCTTCTAGATCGCCTAAAGTAATTTTGGCAGTAATGCTTCCGGTTACAGCTTGTTTTGTTATTGTTACAGTGCCATCATTTGTGATATTGGAGTGATTTGATATCCACTGAATTTGAGTTTCATATAATCCCTCATTATCAAGAACAATATTATTGGATACCGCATTTGCATTATCTCCAACAACAAAACCAATCAAAAGGTTTTCTTTTGCTTTTGCTAATTTCCCCTCATCATTCATCACTGTGGTTAAAGTGAAAGTTTTAGTTGCCGAAAGTTCTCCAATAGATACCGTTGCTGTAAGATCCCCTTCTACTTCTTGAGTAGTAATTGTCACTTCTCCATTATCTGTAATTTGAGCATGTTCTGACGCCCAAACGATTGTAGAAGTGTATTTTCCAGTAGTGGCCAATCCAACATTTTGTGAAACCATTGTAGCTTCATCTCCTTCAGCAAATTCAATAGCTAATTCATTCACTACTTCTTCCAATTGTGCTTCAGGATTTGATTTGATTCTTAAATTAAAAGATTTCGTCTCCGAGTATATCCCTTTTTGAATAGTGGCAGTAAGTACCACTTCTGTATTACTTACAATCTTTTGTACTTCTGCCATCCCTTCGTTAATGATCAAGGCATCATTTTCTGGAACTGACCAAGTGATTATCGTTCCATAAGTATCATCAGATGATTGAAGTGGGAAGCTTTGATTCACATTGTATTCTTGATCGCCATCAGCTAACTGAAGTGCTAAATTATTTTTAGAAAAGAACACATCTGCTTCACCTGCTTCCACTTCTGCTACTGACGTATTATCAATGACTAATTCTCCTATATTATTTCCCGCCTGAATCAATAATCTAAACGCAGACAAACCTCTTTGCACTTCTATAACATCTGTTACTTTTACAGGTGTTTCGTTAATCGAAAAGCTCGTTGAGTTTGTATTTACATTAGCATCATTTTCATCTTTGCCTTGGAACTGAAAACGGATATTCATTTCTGTAGATCCGTAAACATCTGCTTCCATTTTAAAATACTTCTTTTCTGTAGTTAAAGTATTGAAAGGAAATATTTGACTTCTTACTGCTAAATTTGGTAATGAAGTACCTCCATTTGTAATATTTAAACTTACGGCTGTCGTCCCATTTTCCTTATGGGTCGTCGTCGTAAAATCAAAATCTTCTGCTTGCACAAAAGAAGAATTAAAATTCGTGTCCCAATGTTGAGTACCTGTCGAAAAATCGTTATTCAATACAATCCAGTTATCGCTTATTGTTAAAGGAAGTACTGTAATTGAAAAATCTTTAGTTACAGTCGTGGTATTTTTAGTTACTGATGCTTTTAATGTAACGTTCTCCGTTTGTTCACCTCTTACTACTTTACCAGTAGTTGATATCACCGACTCATTAGTCGATTCCCATGTAACCACTGTTTCATTTAAACCTTCAGAAGGTAGATCAGTAATGGTATACATAATACCATTTCCATCTACTGGATCAATAGCATTAAATGTGATTCCTAAATTATCAGCTGCTTCTTGTGCTAATTCTTCATCTGTTTTACTTTCTACTTGAACTAATGATACATTATCGATCACTATACTTCCAATATTTCCACCTACTTGAACGAATACACTAAACTTTGTAGCACCTACTGGCATTTTTAAACGAGCAGCATAATTTTGTGTATTTGTCGATATAAAAAAGTCTTCTGAAGCAATGGCATTCTCTGCCCCATTGTCCCATCTTAATAAATACCTGATTTTATCGCCATCTCCACCGTAGATATCTGCAGATAAAATATATTCTTTTTCCTCAGCAAGAGTTTCTGGAAGGTTAGTATAACCTCCATCTTTTAACTGAATATTTGAGACCGATAATCCCTCATTGATTGGTGATTGGGGTATACTAATTTCAAAAGCATTCGTACCATTTTCTTTGTGAGTGATCACTTGCCAAGTCGGTAAGTTATTTTGATCTACCGAATTATTGATGGTCACCTCCCATTCATTTCCAATAGGGTCTTCGAACCCTGGATTTTTTATCAGGTTATCGTTCGCCAAGAGAGCATTTGACGACAATAATAACAATAGTGAAGTAATTAATTCTTTCATACTATGATGATTGTATTTTGTAAAAAATTTTAGTTGTATGTTTTGCTTAAATAATCATTTCAAAGGTCGTTTAACCGTAAAAAATACAAGTTTAATTTCCGTTCAGTAGGGATGAATAAATGTTCTACCTTCAATATAACAAGGTGTAAAATGTCTGTATTTGTAAATTAAAGTTGATTTTGAGTCAATTATCAGTTAAAAAATAAATAAAGAAGTAGAAAAATATCTCTTGATATATCTGACGGTTTTCTCCTTAACATAAAACTTCGTTTCATTAATGATTGCGTTCTAACTTATATACATATACACTCATGTTTAATATAAAACATCATAAAAAAACCACCCACCTAAAAGGCGAGTGGTTTACCATCTAAACTATAATTTTCTATTACTAACTATCTGGCATGATCCAATTGATAATGGGCCAGAGCAGTTTTCAATAACGCCCTGTGCTTCTTGACCTGATCGGCATAATCAGGATCATTTACTATATTTTTATTCTCTTGAGGATCTTTTGTTAAGTCATACATCATCTCTGCCAGTTCTTTACCGGCTTTGTTTCTGAATAATGTATATCTAAACCCTTTTGTTCTTACTGTATCACCTTGTTTCCAACGGCTTAAAGTGTATTCTTTTACAGAAACATCACCATTCATTAATGTGGGTACTAAAGACTGACCTTGCAATTGATCTGGCTGTTCTAACCCGGCTAAATCACAAAGAGTTGGGAAGACGTCGACCATTTCTGCAAAACCTTCTGTTGCTCCAGATTGTGCATTCTTACCAGAATGAGGTTTAATAATAAATGGAACTCTAATGGCAATATCAAATGCTGTGTGCTTTGCCCAGAATGTATGCTCTCCTAATTGCCAACCGTGGTCACCCCAAAGGACAATAATGGTGTTGTCATACAGACCTTGTTTTTTCAGTTCATCAATTAACTCTCCTAAAAGATAATCTGAGAAACTCACTGATGCATAATAACCGTGTTTTAATTTCTTGGCCATTTCAGCATCTATATCCCCTTTTCTAGGAACTGTTCTGTAGGCTCTTAATTCTCCGTAACTCGTTTTTGCAACGGCTGGAATTCCTTCAGGTAAAAATGGATTTTTAGCCATCTCGATCTCATCTTCTTTGTACTCATCCCAAAAACGTTTTGGAGCGACAAAAGGAAGGTGAGGTCTAGCTAAACCAACCGCCATAAAAAATGGCTGATCCATCTTTTTAAATTTCTTTAAACGGTCTTTTGCTAACTCAATGGTTCTACCGTCTAAGAAATCGGTATCCTTACTGTTCTCAACTATCTCGTAAGGAAGTGATTTTTTATAAGGTGCTGTTGGATTTTCGTTATCAGCTACCAATTCTGGATTGTGATACTCGAACATATTTTCAGCTGGATGATATTCCGACCAAGTTCGTTTACTGGCATCTGTTTTACCATGAATCACTTTACCTGCTGAAAACGTATAATATCCATTTTCTTTAAAATGCTGACCCATTGTTACCGCATTGGGCATGTCTTTATCAATCTTTGCCCCTGCATCTACAAAACGTGTAAATGTAGGTCGAACGCCCGTATGCATGGATGCTCTCGAAGCACCGCAAACAGGTACTTGGCAGAAAGCATTGTTAAACGTTGTGGCATGTTCGCTTAATTGATCAATGTTAGGTGTTTTGATGGTTTCATTACCATAGGCACCCAATTCCGGACGTAAATCGTCTACCGTAATAAATAAAATATTCGGTTTATCTTGAGCGAAAACTGTAGCAGGAACGAATAGTATTCCTGCTACAATAGATTTTAATAGTTTTTTCATTAGAGAGCGGCTTTAACTTCTTTTCTCCAAAGGTTGATCGCTTTTTTCAACTCTTTGTGTTTCTTATTTTCAGCATCATAGATGTTATTTGATTCTGATTGATCTTTCTTAAGATCATATACTTCATATACATCTTCTTTGTAGAAGTGGAACATTTTTAAATCTCCATCTCTAACTACTGTACAATAATTATCGCCTGTGCTTTTTAATCTTGCTCTTGACGAATGCCAGAATAACACTCTATCTTCCGTTTTACCTTTAACGATATTGTTTTTGATACTCTTTCCGTCCAAGTGTTCTGTTGGGAAAGTTTTCAAATCACACAATTCCAATAAAGTTGGGTATAAATCTGTATTTGTTGTTACCTGATCAATCACTTTATGTTTAGTGATAGGTGCACCTGCAAAAATCAAAGGAACTTTTGTACCACCTTCGAAAGAGTGACCTTTACCTGCTCTTAAAGGAAGGTTAGATGTTGCTAATTCTCTATTGTTTCCATTTCCTCTGTTAGATAATCCACCGTGATCAGAAGTGAAAACAATAATTGTATTGTCATACATTCCTTTATCCTTCAATTCTTTGACAAGACGACCTAAACTTTCGTCTACCGATTGTACCATGGCAGCATACGTTGGGTTGTTTTGGTGCATCTTTGTCCAACCATCTTTCTCAGTATATTCAGGACCTTCAAAAGTCATCCCTTTTGCCTTCTTTCTATACTTTTTAACATCGTCTTGTTTTGCTTCAAAAGGCGTATGTACACCATAGTGAGACAAAACAGCGAAGAATGGTTTACCCTCATGATCCATGTTGATGAACTTCAAAGTCTCATCAGTCAAACGATCTGTTAAATACTCCCCTTCTTCACCTTCGTCTAATCCTAAGATTTTACCGTGTCCTTTTTTATTAACTTTCTTTGGATTTTTAGGTGTATTATATGGGAAGAAATAAGAATTTGGAGCACCTGCTGCACCGCCAGCAATATTGATATCGTATCCTTTGTTATTAGGCCACTCATCTTCTTCATGACCTAAGTGCCATTTTCCTGTAAAGAAAGTATGGTACCCTTGTTCTTTAAAAGCTTGTCCGATAGTTTTTTCGTTATCGTAGAATTTTTTCCCTTTGATCGTATTTTCATTTCTTGCAGGAATACCCGCTCTTGCTGGGTAACGACCTGTCTGCAAAGCATATCTTGATGGCAAACATCTTGGGTGAGCCACATAAGCGTTAGTAAAATCCACACCATCTTGTGCTAATTTATCAATGTTAGGCGTCTCGTAGAAATCCGAATCATGATGAGAGATATCAAAATATCCCAAATCATCTACTAAAAAGATAATGACATTCTTCTTATTTTGGGCCGATAGTGTTCCCACAGAAAGAAGAAGTACTAAAAAGATAAGTTTTAAGTTTTTCATTTTTATCAATTTAATTTAAAGGATGACTGCATTTACTTCTTTCTGCCAAGATTGTATTGCTTTCATCAATTTTTTAGAGTTTTTATTTTTTGGATCAAATATATTATAGGTCTCGTAAGGATCGTTTTTGAGATTGTACATCTCATAGCGTTGCTCATCATAAAAGTGAAACAACTTTAAGTCTCCTTCCCTTACCACCGTGCAATTCGTATCTCCAGTAGATTTTGGTCTAGCCATTGGAGAATGCCAAAATACTTGTCTATTTATGGTTTTACTTTTTTGTATTGCTAATTTAATACTTATTCCATCTAAATGTTGTTGAGGCACCAAAGGTAACTCACATAAATCTAATAAAGTAGGATAAATATCTGTATTTGTCGTTAGCTGATCTTTATTGACATTTACCTCTCCAAGGTTTCCGGCTAAAATGAAAGGTACTTTCGTTCCCCCTTCATAATTATGTCCTTTACCTGCTCTTAAAGGTAAGTTTGATGTCGCAATCTTACGTTTGTTACCCACACCTCTATTAGACAATCCTCCATGATCTGATGTCAATACAATAATTGTGTTTTCATACAAACCATTTGATTTTAACGACTGCACCACTCTACCCAAAGACTGATCTACCGATTCTATCATAGCTGCGTAAACGGCATCATTTTGATATTGTTTGGTTTCTCCATCCTTCATCAAAAACGCTGGGCCTTCGAAGGACATACCTTCTAATTTCTTTTGGTATTTTTTCACTAAATAAGCCTTGGCTTCTAATGGAGTATGCACCCCATAGTGGTTCAACATCAAAAAGAAAGGACTTTTGTGATCTTGATCTAAGAATTTTACGGTTTCGTCAGTTAAACGATCGGTTAAATATTCTCCCTTTACTCCTTCATCTAAACCTTCAATTGTTCTATGATTTCCCGATCTTTTGGGGTTTTGTGGAACATTAAAAGGATAAAAATATGACTTAGGTGCACCAGCACTGCATCCGGCAATATTCACATCGTATCCTCGGTTTTGAGGCCATGCTTCCTCTGTATTTCCTAAGTGCCATTTGCCTACAAAAGCTGTGGTATAACCATTGTTTTTGAACGCTTGCCCAATAGTAATTTCAGAAGCTTCGATATTACATTCGTCTTTACCGTGTGCTCCTGGAACACCCGCTCTTGCAGGATATTTACCCGTTTGCAAACCATATCTTGATGGCACACATCTAGGATGTGAAACATAAGCATTGGTAAAATCGATTCCTTCTTTTGCTAGAGCATCAATATTGGGTGTCTCATAGAATTCTGATCCATGAGCGGCAATATCAAAATATCCCAAGTCGTCTACTACAAACACCACCACATTTTTTTGTGCGAATGATATTTGAGTGAACATCAAAAAGAATGCTATATAAAGTACGCTTTTCATTATTTTCTGATAGGATAAATCGCCTCTTCTGGAATATCAATAGTTACATTACCCTCCAAGTATTTGTGATCCACTAAAAAGTTATCCGCTTCCTGAAGTGCTTCGAAATACCATCTATTGATGATTCCTTTTTTATAGCCTTGCTTCTTACCATATCCGATGTTGAAGAATGAATGTTCAGCTCCTTTGTAAACATCTAACTTACATTCTACTCCATTTTTCTCGCAGATTTCTTGATAATTACGAGCAACATGTTCAGGTAATACTTTATCTGTATCTCCTACTTCGATTAGTGTAGCAGGGAAATTCTTATTTATATTTTGTCTTGGGCTAAATGCCTCCCAACTTTTAAATCCTGCAGCTTTCACTTCTTGATCTACTAAGCGGTGTGCATACCCTTCTTTACTTGCATCGATAACAGGATTGAAAAGAACCAAAAGGTTGGGTGCATATTCTTCTTCCTTCACTCCCTTGTTTAATGAAGGAATAAATGCTGTTGATGCGGCTAAATGCCCTCCGGCAGATCCACCACCGATAGCAATTTTATTTGGTTTAATTCCAAATTTCTTGGCATTTTCTCGTACATAGGCTACCGCAGATTGTGCATCTTCTACTGCTTCTACGACAGTTGTACCATTAATTTTTCTAAGTCTGTAAGTTGGACAGATGACCACTAAACCTCTTTCAGCAAAGTGTTTTGCTTGACGGTAAAATGCAGATGGGCTTCCTTGGTTCCATCCTCCGCCATGAAAGAAGATAATTGCTCCTTTAGATTTAGCTTGTTTTGTTGGTTTGAAAATGTGCAACTCTAAGTTGACATCATTAACTGTTTTGTAAGTGATTTTTTCATCAGGCTGAATTCCCTGACCAAAAATCAGATGACTAAAACATAGAGTGAATATTGCTAGTAATAAATTCAATTTCATTGAAATGATAGTTTAATATGAACAATAAATTAAGAGTGATGGAGAGCGTGGAGTTCGCCCTCCATCATTTCCTTAATTTTTTATGTGCATGAGTGATTTAAATTACATTACCGCTGGATAGTTTGGCTTGTAATTATTTAAATCTAGTTTCTTAGTCTCAGATACTTCTAAAGATAATTTTGTTAAGTCCTTATCCATTGATGAAGAACCTACCATAATTGTAAAAGTACCTTTTTCAACTACCCAATCCATAGATTGGTTGAAGAACGCTAAATCTTGTGTTGTTAAATCAAATGATACTGATTTTTTCTCACCTGCTTTCAACGTCACTTTAGCATATGCTTTTAATTCTTTTACTGGACGAGTTACCGAAGAGTAATCATCTCTGATATACACTTGTACGATTTCTTCACCCTCCACTTTACCAATGTTTTGAACATCTGCAGTTACCGTAAATGTACCTTCGCCATTAATAGATGTCTTGTTGATCGCTACATTAGACGTTTTGAATTTTGTATAAGACAATCCAAATCCAAAAGCATACAAAGGATTCTTGTTTGTAAACTTGTATTTGTGGAAGTAGTGCGAAGGCTTGTGGTTGTAGTACAACTTGATTTGACCTGCTGTTCTTGGTACTGTTACTGGTAATTTAGCTGAAGGATTCACATCACCGAATAAGATTTCTGTGATTGCTTGGCCACCAAATGAACCTGGCTCCCAAGTTTCTAAAATACCGTTCATGTTGTTTTCTAACCACTCTTCACCGATTGGACGACCGTTCACCAATACTGCAATGACAGGAGTACCTGTTTTCTTAATTGCTTTTATTAATTCTAACTGACGACCAGGAAGGTTGATGTGTGCTCTATCTGTATTTTCACCACACGTCTTCTCAGACCACTTGTATCTTAAAGAGTTCTCACCAACTACAACTACAGCTAAATCAGATTTTGCTGCTCTTGCTGCTGCTTCTTTAATTGCTTTGTCAGTTGTTTTACCAATCACCTCGCCAGAGTTGTAGTAATCCAAAGCAAAACCTTTTTCTTTAGCTACCGCTTCTAATCCTTCTTTTACAGTAATGATTCTGTCAGCAGGTTGTAACCAATGCCAATCACCAAGGATTGTCTCATTGTTTGCGTTAGGTCCTGTTAAGAAAATTTTCTTATGGGCATTTTTCTTTAATGGAAGTATACCATCGTTTTTCAAAAGTACAATTGACTTTCTAGCGATTTCTAATGCAGTTGCTTGATGCTCTTGGTTGAAAACAATCTCTTTTGCTTTCTTTTCATCCGTAAACGGATTTTCGAAAAGACCCAACCTGAATTTTACTTCTAAGATTTTTGCACAAGCTTCGTCTACTCTTTCTTGAGGAACAATACCTGATTTAACACCTTCTACAATAGATTCAGTAAACTTAGGACCGTGCATGTGCATATCCATACCGTTATTTACAGACTGTCTGAATGCCTCATCCATTGTTTCTGTTTGATGATGTAACGAGTGGATTCTTTCGATATCCATCCAATCTGATACGTAGAACCCGTTAAATCCATATTCGTTTCTAACAATATCAGTCATTAATTCTTTGCTGTTGTGACATGGAATACCATTTACTTCGTTGTGGGCAGTCATAATAGAGAATACATCTGCTTCTTGAACTGCTCTTCTGTATGGAGGTAAGTGAACTTCTCTGATTGTTCTCATTGAAATATCCAATGGAGAAGCGTTTGTACCGTTCATTGGTTCACCACCACCGATAAGGTGTTTTGCACAAGCAATTACTTTTTCGTTACCTGTAAAATCGTCTTGTTGGAAACCTTTGATCATTTCCACACCCATGTTACCTACTAAGTAAGGGTCTTCACCAAAAGTTTCACCTACTCTACCCCAACGAGCATCTCTAGCGATGTCGATGTTTGGTGTAAATGCCCAGTGAGAACCCGTTGCTCTCATTTCTTTAGCAGTTTCAACACCCATACGGTAAGACAATGTTTCGTCCCAAGTAGAGGCCAAACCAATTGGCGTTGGATAAATTGTAGCTCCATAGTTCAAACCATTACCGTGGATGGCATCAATACCAATTAATAAAGGAATCCCTAATCTTGATTGTTGTGCTAATTCTTGTAAGTAGTTTGCTTCTTCTCCTGAAATTACATGAAGGAAAGATCCTACTTTACCTTCTTTCGCCATCTGTTCGATGTCTGTATGATGCAAACCAGGGTAGAATCCTAATGCATCATTATTGTGAAGTTCTTCAGGAGATAAATCTTTCTCTGCTTGCTTCATGTGCTCTGGTCCAACGTATTGAGCCATTTGAGCTACTTTTTCTTCCAATGTCATTCTAGACATTAGGTCTGCCACTCTATCATTAACTGCAGCTGCAGGGTTCTTATAAATAGGTTGGTCGTTGTTAGCTTTAGTTTCACAGCCGATAATTCCTACGGCTACTAGTAAAGCAATAATTCCATTGATTAACGTTCTCATGTCGCTTATAAAAAATTAAAATTTACATTCACAAATGTCACCAATACCCTTATAAAAACAGTGGATAAATGATTCTATGAGTCTGAATAATTGTTCAAGTAACAAAGCGAACAAAATTCAAACATTGCGTTTTTTAGTACTCTGAAGGGGTTTTTGATCGATTCTTCACCTTTGAACGTTTTTCAAACCTGCTAGAACAATTCTTACAACTATTGTCCAAAGTACACTTTATACATTTGTGCATGACATAAGTCAAATTTATTTGTTAAGAATTTTTTAAAGACGTTAAACAAAAAAAATATGAAAAAACACTACCTTGATGAATGATTGTAAATAATTATAATTGTTCGACACATTTCACTAGCTGGACTACTGACGCGCTAAATTTAATTACAGCTAGGACTAAATGAAAATTTAAACCAACAACGTGGGTAAAACCACAAAACTGAATCAACAACAATAGTATGATGAAGTGTAGAATACTCTTATTATTATCACTACTTTTTTTTAGCAGTTCTCTTTATGCTCAAAGTGGTGAAGAATATACCGTAGAAGGTGTAGTTGTCGACGAGTCCGGCATTACGCTTCCCGGTGTAAACGTTTACAATCGAGATACAAAAGTTGGTGCAAAAACCGACTTCATGGGTAAATTCAAATTGAAATTACAAGGTGATGTCACTTTGGTCTTTTCATACATTGGTATGAAAACAAAAAGAGTTGAAGTACATCCAACTGATATTACAAACAACGATCTTCAAATCACTTTAAAGGAAGATTTGGAAATGCTAGACGAAATCGTTGTGGTAGGTTATGGTAGCCAAAATGCTTCAGACATGACGGGTTCTGTAAGTCAGTTAAAAGAGAATGAAGATATCACAAGACAATACACTAATGTAGATGAAGTACTTCAAGGTCGTATGGCTGGTGTACAAGTAACTACAAACAGTGGTCAGCCTGGTGGTGGTGTGAGTGTGAAGATTCGTGGTGTAAACTCTTTAAGAGGTAACAACGAACCACTTTACATTGTCGATGGTATGGTGATTAGTTCAGCAGGTGAGGATACCAACAACGCTTTCTCTGATGGTAACGAAGACCAAGGTGTACAAAATGGTCTTGCGGGTATTAACCCAAGAGACATTGCCTCTATCGAAGTGCTTAAAGATGCATCTGCAACTGCCATTTATGGTTCAAGAGGTGCAAATGGTGTAGTTTTGATTACAACAAAGCAAGGTGCAAAAGGTAAAACTAAAATCAATGCTTATTTGTCTACAGAAATGGCTATGATATCAAATAAAGTTGATGTCTTAAACTCTGTGGAATTTGCTCAAATGTCTAACGAAGTTAGATTGAGAAAAGGTTTCTTTCCTCAGTATCATATTGACAATGGGCAAATTTATCAAATCAAAGATGGAATAGTAGACTCTGAAGCATTAGTACAAGTCAACTGGCAAGATGAAATTTATCAGCCAGGTGTGAGTACTACAGCACAACTTTCAGCATCGGGTGGTACGGATAAATCTAAATTCTATATCTCTGGTAGTTTTAACGATCTAAACGGTATTGTTCAAAACTCAAATATGAAGACTGGTGATTTACGTTTGAACTTCCAAACTAACGTTACAGATAAATTAAAGATCGATACACGTATGTCGATGTTTTATTCTCAAGGTCAGTTTGCTCAAGGTGGCTCGAAAGGTGGTAGTAGCCGTTCATTCACTAAGTCAGTCGTAAACTTCCAACCGATCTATGGTCAAGAGGACGATGTATCTGATATTGGTTTAGGATCTCCGGTAGCTTTCTTGCAAGACTATGAAGATTTATCAAATGAATTAAAATTATTTGCTGCATTTAACGCTACTTACTCTATCAGTAAGAGTTTTAAATATCAATTAAGAGCTAATACGAACTACCGTACAAAGGAAAGATCAATTTGGTATGGTAGAGAAACGCAAAAAGGTTCTCAAGTTAATGGAGCTTTGGGTATTGCAGGTATGGATAGAACAGGTTATGTGATCGATAACTTATTGATGTTCAATAAAAAGATCAATAAGAAACATAGAATAGACGCCGTGGTTGGTTTTATTGTTGATGGTGTGGTGACTACTCAATCGAATTCGGAATCTGAAAACTTCCCAGTACATAATTTAAAATCAAGAGCTCCACAATTAGGTCAGACAATCGTTCGTCCTTATACTTCAATACAAAGTGAAGAGTTTTTATTATCAGGTTTAGGTCGTTTCACTTATACATATGATAATAGATATACAGTAACAGCTACAATGAGAGCAGATGGTTCTTCTAAATTTAGAGCCGAAAATCAATTTGGTTACTTCCCTTCTGCAGCAGCTGCATGGCACATCTCAGAAGAAAGCTTCTTGAATACATCTGAAGCAGTATCCAACCTGAAACTAAGAGCTTCTTGGGGTTTAACGGGTAATCAAGCCATTAACCCTTACCAAACGATGACCAATTTCGGTGTTGTTTATTATACTGATGCAAACAATAATCAAATTATTGGTGCTGGCCCTAATAACTTAGGTAATGAATTTTTAAGATGGGAAACAACTACTCAAGCTAACGTAGGTCTTGACTTCGGTTTCCTTCAAGGTAAAATCTACGGTTCAGTAGACGTATTCCACAAAAGAACAGACGACCTTCTTCAAGCCATTCAATTACCTCCTTCTACAGGTTTCCAAAGTTACCTAACTAACAGAGGTTCTATCGAAAATAAAGGTATCGACTTTATGTTAGAAACAGTGGCTTATGCGAAGAAAGATTGGAACATTACTCTAGGAGGTAATATCTCAGTGGTAAGAACAAACGTGTTGGACTTAGGTATTCCTGAAGCTCCAGTATATATCAATGGAGAACAACAAATGGCTTCTTATTACCTAGGAAATAACGTTTCGTCTGGTACTTATTTCAAACAACCTTCAAACATTTTTATGGTGGGACAACAAGTAGGTATGTTCTGGGGATATAAAACGGACGGTGTTTATCAAACAGCTGAAGAGGCCGCTAATGGTACTAAAGTAAATGGCCAAACACCTTCTGCAGGTGATATTCGCTTCGTAGATCAAAATGGTGATGGTAACATCGATAATGATGACTTAACTATTATCGGTAACCCTAACCCTTGGTTTACATTTGGTTTCAACGCGAAAGTATCTTATAAAAATCTTACAGTAAGTGCTTTATTTACTGGTGCTATTGGACAAGAGATTGCTAACGGAAACTTATTGATCGAAAGTGATGCAGATCAAAATAATAAAAACATTAGACCTGATGCTTATTATAATGCTTGGAGAGAAGGTAGCACAAATGCTACAGCTCCTCGTTTAGCACATCCTGATGCATCTCTTTTTACGGATAGAATTATTGAAAGAGGTGATTATTTGAGGTTATCTAACTTAACAGTAGGATATGATGTACCGATTAGTTCTAGAAGCGTTGAACGTCTAAATATTTTCTTCGCTGCAAGAAACTTATTTACGATCACAAACTACTCTGGTTACGATCCTGAGTTGACTACTTTCATGGGTGATGGTACAATCATGAATGTTGATTGGAACTCATTCCCTAATGCTAGATCATTTACACTTGGTGCCAACATTACCTTCTAATTCAACGTCATGAAAAATAAATTAATCATATTTCTATCATTTGTCCTTTTTGCAACCACGAGTTGTTTAAAAGAAGATCCTCCATTTTTAAGTGATGAAAACTTATTCGAAACGGATGCGGGTGTACAAACTGCAGTAAATGGTATATATGCTTCAGTAGCCGGATTTAACTACTATAGTTCTGATTATTTTCAACTTACCGCTTACCACTCAGGATCATTTATGTCTGGTAGAAGTGTTGACTTTAATGGTATTGCTGCCCTAAACCCACTTCCTAACCTAACTTTTGTGGAAAATGTTTGGAATGCTTCTTACCAATCTATCAATAGAGCTAATGAAACAATTATAGGTGTTGAAAAATTCCAAGAAGATCCCTCTGATGTTGTTTTAAATGAGTTGGGACAAACCTACTTCTTAAGAGGTTTAATGTACTATAACTTGGTGAGATTATATGGTGGTGTACCGATTCGTACTGGTAAATTAGATATCAACGAATTGCACATAGCTAGATCTACAGAGACTGAAGTATATAATCAAGCAATTAGTGATTTGAAAATGGCTGATTCTCTTTTATATGAGAAAGAAGCACAGACATTAGGTCGCCCAGCTAAAGCAGCCGCAAATATGCTACTTGCAAAAATCTATATGACACTTGCAGGAAATGATAGCAACTCAGAATACTGGAAAATGGCTGAAACGGAAGCCTTAAAAGTATATGGTCAATACATGTTGATGCCTGATTACCATCAGTTATGGATAGAAGGTACTCGTAACAACAACATGGAGTCGATCTTTGAGATGCAATACAGTATGGCAAATAGTGGTAATGTTATTCGTTTACACACGCCATCCAATGCATTCTCTGGTAACTCTTGGGGTAGAATCTTAATCAACCCTGAATATGTTGATCCTGATACAGACAAAATTGCATTAGGGGCATTCGATCAACAAGATCCTCGATTCGAAGCGACGATCATGTATAACTACATGAAATACAACAATGATGGTACAGAGAATGGTGAACAAAAGATCTACCCTATTACTAATAGAAATAATAAAAACTCTGGTTTCCCATTTGTAGCTAAGTATTGGATTAACGACCATACAAAAACTACTCCTTATTCTGATGCCAACTTCACAGTAATGCGTTATGCTGAATTATTGTTGATGTTAGGTGAAATCAGCAATGAGTTAGGTAAAACGGGCGAAGGGGAAACTTATGTAAACGAAGTTTTAAACAGAGCAAGAAACTCCGCTGGTGGTGACGGTATTCACCCTATCGATTGGTCAGGTCTTACTCAAGATGAATTCAGAACGAAAATCATGAACGAGTACAGATACGAACTACTTGGTGAAGGAGGAGATTGGTTTAGAAACAGACGTAGAGGTTTAGAGTTTTTCCAAAACAACATCATCAACTTCCACAATGACTTTGTTCTAACAGATGGAGAAGGAGAAGTTAAAGGTATTGACATTTTCTATGAAAATGCTGAAAGAGCTATGCTTTTACCTATTCCTGCAACAGAAATCAATACTAACCAGCTTATTGGTAGTGAACACCAAAACCCTGGTTACTAATAGATATATCCATTGATCATGAAGAAATATATTCTTAGCATATTATTTATCACTTGTGCATGGTTTTCAAGCCATGCACAAGAAAAGAAAAACATTCTATTTATCGCTATAGACGATCTTAAACCTACGATTGGTGCCTATGGTGATGATTACGCTATCACTCCAAATATGGATAAATTAGCGGATCAAGGGACTGTTTTTCTAAATAACCACTGCCAACAGGCTGTTTGTGGTCCTTCTAGAGCAAGTTTATTAACTGGCTTACGTCCTGACTTAGTTCAAGTTTGGGATTTGAAAACAAAGATTCGTAACAAACGTCCAGACGTTGTTACTTTACCACAATACTTTAAAGAAAGTGGTTATTTAACGTATGGTGTAGGTAAAATCTATGATCCAAGATCTGTAGATGCTGAACTAGATGCTCCATCTTGGTCAGAATATACTTACCCTAAAGATTTAAAATATGCTGAGGGTTATGCAGAACCTGCTTTCTCCTATTATCAGGATCCTTACAATGTAAAAAGAGTAAGAGAGTTGAGAAAAGAGGCGATGGAAAAAGGTATCGAGAAAAAGAAAATCAATAAATGGGTGCAAAAGCAATTCAAACCAGCATTTGAAAAAGCGGATGTTCCAGACGATGCCTACATTGATGGAGCCATTACTAATCAAGGTGTAGAATACATCAAAGAATTGGCACAACAAGATCAACCTTTCTTTTTGGCTGTTGGTTATAAACGTCCTCACCTTCCGTTTGCTGCCCCAACTAAATATTGGGATTTGTATAACGAAGACGAGGTGCCATTAGCAAAATTCCAACACAAAGTAAAAGGTGGATACGACAAAGCGTATCATACATCAAGCGAATTGAGAGGTTACAAAACAGAAGGCCTTGAGATTGGTGAAGAAGATGGTTTAGCAGTTGTATCAGAAAAAGGTCAACGTCAATTAATCCACGGTTATTATGCGGCTACTTCTTATGTAGACAAATTGATTGGACAATTGATCGATCAACTTCATGAAAGTGGTTTAGAAAAAAATACAATTATTATCCTTTGGGGCGATCACGGATGGCACTTGGGAGACCATAGACTTTGGAACAAACACTCCAACTTTGAGCAAGCTGCAAAATCGCCTATGATTATTGTAGATCCTACTCAAAAAACAGTAAAACAAGTTAGTTCCGTAACAGAGTTTGTTGACATCTACCCTACTTTAGCAGATATGGCTGGACTTCCAGTACCTACTCATTTATCAGGTAAATCTTTACAACCTGTATTAGATGGCTCTAAAGATAGAGTAAAAGACTATGCAGTTACTCAAATAGCTAGAGGCCCTGTGAATGGCTATTCTTTAAAAAGTGGTCATATCAGATACACTGTTTGGTACAACAACAATCCAAGATTTAAAAATTCTTTAGACGGATGTAAAAGAGTAGCTGAAGAGCTTTACGATTACGAAAAAGATCCTTTAGAAACTGTCAATCATGCCAATGAAAAAGAATATAAGGCAACATTGGAAGCAATGAGAGCTTTATTCCTTGACTTTTTTAATAATGAAAGAGAGTATAAAGATTTTGAAGTAGGTAAGGTAGAAACTCCAGCAGGAAACTGGGAAGCGGAAGCGAACAAGAGAATAGAAAAGTACCGTAAAGGAGATGTTACTCTAACGGTATTTGATAAAAAAGGAAACGAAATTAATGGGGAGATTTTCATTGAACAAGTAAACCATCAGTTTCGTTGGGGAGGTATTATCGATTCTCGTCTTTTAGGAGGTGCCAATAAAGAAAAATACCAAAATGAATTTGCCAATATGTTTGAGCATGCTGGTTTTGAAAATGCTTTAAAAATTAAGCACAAAAAACTGTATGACAAGTATGAAGAAGCCATTATTCCTTTCCTAAAGGAAAATAATATTTCGCTTCGTGGTCATGCTTTAGTTTGGGAAAAGACCAAAAACATGCCGAAAGATCTACAAGAATTAGCAGCAAAAGAAGATACAGCTGCTTTAATGAAAGGTCTTGAAAGTTATGTGGATTACGGTCTTGAAAACTATGATGTAACAGAATGGGATTTGTTGAATGAGCCTCGTGAATGTCATGAAGTTCAAGACATGACAAAACAAAATAGCTGGGCACATTGGTTCCACTATGGAGGTAAAGTAAGAAAAAATGATAATGTTAGGTTATTCTTAAATGAGAATAAAGTGATATCATCACCTTACAAAACTGCACAAAAGAACATACAATTCCACTTAGATGTCATCAATGGTATTCTTGCAGAAGGAGCTCCAATAGAAGCATTAGGTTTTCAATCAAGAATGAAACAGCACATTGCTCCTCAAGATATTTATGATCGCTTAGAAACTTTCGCTCAGTTTAACTTACCTATGTTGGGTACTGAATTTGAAATCGTAGATTCTGGTTATCAAAAATTTACAGATAAAGATAGAGCAGAAATTACTAAAGAAGTGATGACTATTTACTTCTCTCACCCTAAGGTGGAAGGTTTATATGTTTGGACTCCTTTCGGTAATGTGAAGAAAGCTTTTTACGATCTGGAATTAAATCCAAGACCGGAAGCAAAGGTTTGGAAAGAGCAACTTCAAAAGTGGACAACTACCCTGACGGCCAATGCTGAAGCAGGGAAAGTGAACTTCAGAGGATTTAAAGGACAATATAAAATTTCTTACACTCACAAGGGGAAAACGTATTCTCGTTTGATTGATGTGAAAGATGCAAAAAACAATATTAAAGTTAAGCTTACGGAACTAAACAACTAAATGATTTAGAGATGAAAAAATTACTTTACATACTATTCGCTACAGCTTTACTAACTGTAGTTGGTTGTCAGAAAGATGACATTGACAGATCTGTAGGTTCGGAATACTTAGAAGATCTTTATTATAACGATAGTATTTTTACTCCTAACCAATCGGTAGAATCAAGCATTCCGGAATTTGAGGTGACTTATGGTGTTGCTTTTAATTTTGGTGGATTATTCGTGAATGGTGAAGAAGTTGAAGATCAAGAAGAAAATATTTCAGTAGATAAAAATACAGGTGCTATTTCTGTAAAATCAACTGCTTTATTTGATAAAAATGAAGATTACAAGGTATCGGTAATTGCTTACACTGTAAGTGGTGTTACTCCTCATCCAGATGCTTGGGCATTCAGAATTACAGACCTTTTATACTATTCTGAAGCACAACCTGAAGTAGGACCATTCTTGAATGCCACCATCTTCAATTTAGATGGAAACAGCAGCAATACTGAAATCTCATTCGATGAATTTAAAATTGTTTCTGATAACGATACTATCTTAAATGCGATTACTGTTGACGCTGAAACTGGTAACATTCAAAAAGTAAACTTCCTAGATGCAGGAGAATATACTTTCGATGTGGAAGGTATCTCTGGTGAGGATATTTACATGGCAAATATCAAATTGACTGTTGGAGAGCCTAACATTGTTTACCAACCGAATACGTTTACTATCGAAGCTGTTCAAGATTTATCAGTTACTCCAATTACTCTTCAAAACTTAGAAGGATGTACTTTCACACTTGAAGGAATTGAGGGCTTAAATGGTATAACGATTGATGAAAATGGTCAGATTGAAGTTCCTGTAAATCACAATAGTGATAAAGACTCATATAATGTAACAGTTATTGCAACTGATGGAGAAAACATTATTGAATTTGAGAATGCTTTGACAATCAATGTTGTTGAAAGTATTGACCCAAGTATTGTTTATCAATTCTCTAAAGTGACTTTATCTCCTTGGTCTGCATACAATCTAATTCCAACAGAATTTACATTACCATATTTAGCAACAGTTCGTCTAAATACAGCACTTCCTACTGGTATGTCATTTGATGCTTCAAATGGTTCTATTGCAGTTGAAGGAGATTTGAATTTAGAAAATGGTAACTACCCTGTTGACTTAACAGTAATTACTTCGGACGGTGCTGAAATTGACCTTGGTACACTTTCTACAATCGTTATTGAAAGAAGAGAGAAAGAAGTTATTTTCACAGATGATATGTCAACTGACTTAATCGGTGACGTTTATACCATTTTCCAAGCACAAAGAAATGAAACAACAGGTGGTGTAGAAAATGATAGAGCATCAGCTGGTTTCCTTTTAAATGATGGTTATAGAAACCAAATGCAAAGATGGAATAAAGATTATTGGAGAGTAGCTTACCTTGGTTTGTCTATTGATGCTTCTGAAATCATTAATGCTGAAATTGAGTTCTTCACCTACTTGAATAATGAGCAACAAGAATATAGAGACGATCAAAATAACTTAATTTATAGAGAAGACTTCTTCCTATTTGGTTATTTATCAAATTATACTCAAAATATAGTTCCTGATATTGGAGGTAGAGATAATGATCAAGGTCTAAATGATGCTACTTTATCACGAGAAAATTCAGCGATAATAGCAAGAGATAAACAAGTTTGGACTAAATCAAATGCTGATGGAAATGCTATTCAGATTCCAAATGAGAGGTTAAATGACAATAATCAACATCTTACAATGGTTTGGAAAGCCGAAAAAGATTACGATGAAATTCATGCATCAGGAATTGATCCAAATGGACCTAAAGCACATAACTTCCATGTGAAGAACATCACAATTAAAGCAAACACAAAATTTGTGGAGGAAGTAGAGTAAATCATTCTTTTTTGAAGAAGTGATGTAATGAGGGAAGAATAATATTGCAAACAATAGTTATTCTTCCCTTTTTTTAAACTCAGAAAATCTTATCTTAGAAAGATGATCATTCTAAACATATAATATTTGAAATATTTATTACTTACATTCTTATTCCTTTTAGGAGGTTCACCTATCTTCGCTCAGTTTGAAGAAAACTTACAATTCGATCATTTCAGTGTAGAAAATGGATTATCTAGTCATATTGTTTACACTTCAGTAAACGATAAGAACGATTTCACATGGATTGTCACTCCTTATGCAGTACAAAGATTTGATGGTAAATCGTTTAGAAATTATAAAATCATTGGTACTGACCAACAAGAAATTCACTTCTTTAAAAACCACTCAGGATTATATTTAGACTCCAAAGAACAGTTATGGTTTTATTGTCGTAAGGGTTTGTTCCTTTATGATGAAAATACCGATCGTTTCGAGGTTTTTAAATTAAAAGGACAGCCTCAGCATAGAGGATACAATGGTATTACAGAAAACCAAGGCAACTACTACTTTTTATCATGGCAAATGATTTTAAAGTGGAATCCTAAAAAGAATACTTTCAAAAAAATTAATCTAAACAAGCGAATTACATCAAGTTGTGACTATGGAACACAAGGGATGCTTATTGCTAGTCCTAACGGTTTACAGATTATAAAAAATGATGAAATTCAACCCTTCCAACTATACGGCATCAACTTAAAAGGGGCTGGCATTACTAGCCTATTTAAAAGTGCTGACAATACAGTCTGGATAGGCACCTACAATAAAGGCATCTACTTGATTAGAAATAATCAGATCCATCATATCAAAAAGAACATTGATTATAAAATCAGTGCCTTTTCTGCTTTTAATAATAAAGTTATTGCTGCAACAGACGGCTATGGTGTAATGGTATTTGACTTGGATGGACATGAATCTGATAAATCAAATATTAAATCCCTTAGCGGGTTAGCCATAAATGATTTAAATGTCGATGAACACAATCGTCTTTGGGTTTCTACATATGGTAAAGGTTTTTATTTACACAACCCTCATAAACCTTATCTTAAAAAAATAAATACAGATCCTGATGCCCATATGAATTCGAATCATGGGTATTGTTCGTTTAGAGATTCTAAAAAAAGACTCTTGTTGGGTACTGACAAAGGTTTGGTAATTCGTGATAAAAACGCTAAAAAACGATTCTTGAGACCGAATCACTTTGTCAAAAACTTTAAGAAGAGCGACAGCTTTGTTATCAATAATATAGTAGAAGATAGACATCAAAACTTTTGGGTTTCTTCTTATGGATTTGGTCTATTCTATTTAGATGGGAAGACATTCAAAGTCATCAAATCCATAAAAACATTCAACGCAAACGACAAAGAGTATAGCAGTAAGTTTATTGTTCAGCTTTTACTTTATGGCGATAATATCTATTTCAAATTGGTCAATGGGTTTATTTTTGAGATGGATATCAACACTTATAATTTCAAGTATCACCCAATTTCCAGTGTATCTCAGCTATTTTATAGTCCACATCAAGGTAAACTATTTTTAGCCAATCATGAAGGTATACATGAGGTAACGAAAAAGTCTACAAAACTAATTGCTTTGCTTGATAAAAATACGGTGACTTGCTTTGAAGCTATCAATGATACCAAGATTCTAATTGGTACAGAATCCAGTGGAATTTTCCTATTTGATATTCAAAACGCGAGTATTACTCCTGTCGTAACAGAAGGGCGTATCAGTTTACCAAATCATGTCAATCAGATTATAAAATCTGGTTTTCAAGATTATTATGTGTTAGGCGACAATAGTATTTATAGCTTCTCTTACCAAGAGGGTAAAATTAATAATGTTCATCGCTTACTTAAGAAAATAGAAACGCACCAAGGATCGGGATGTATCAATAATAATTCATTGATTATTGGAACATATGATGGTTTTTACTCCTTCCCTATCAACTTTAAATCAACGGATAATAATGTCAATAAACTCACTTTTGATAAGTTATATATCGATGGTAAATTAATAGTTCCTGATGATAAAAATAACCTTACTAAAAGTGTAAATGCAAGCGACACTATCTATTTAAATCACCCAGATAGAGGCTTTGCTTTGGATTTAATCAGTCCAGATTATAGAAATGATGCCATCCTATACAATTGGAAATTAGAAGGGTTTGACGAAGATTATTCTAAGAGATCCATCTTGTCACAAGTAAAATATCAGAACCTTCCTTATGGTACTTATGAATTAAAGGTAAGTATGTTCTCAGGGAGAAAATTAAAGGAATTGGATCATAGAAATTTAACGATTATCGTGGCTCCTCCTTTCTGGAAAACCACTTGGGCCAAGGCTATATATTTCTTCCTATTTATAGTGATTTTATGGTTGATTTATAAGAATTACTATGATTACCTACAGCAAAAAAATCTAAAGGCAAGAAATGCTGTTTTTGCTGAAATTGCACACGAACTAAGAACGCCATTAACTTTAATGCAAGGTCCACTCCAAAAGTTAGAAGCTGATACCAACTTAGATGAAACTGCCTCTAGACTATTGGGCATGATTCGAAGTAATTTAGTAAGACTGAATAAACGCATCTCTCAACTATTGGATTATGAGCGTATTAATCAGGTAAATGAAGAGTTAATAGTAAAAGAATTTGATGTTATTGATCTTACGAAAACTTTATCTCGAGATTTTGAACCAATGCTAGAGAAGAAAGGGGTGAAGATTAATGTGCAATCAACATCAGATACTATTTCTGTAAAATTAGACTTTGATAAAGTAGAAAAGATCATATATAATCTCATTTCCAATTCTATCAAATACACGAAAGAAAATGATGTCATCAACATTCAAATTGATCAAAAAGATGAACATTTTTCACTTAGTGTAGAAGATCATGGAATGGGTATTCCGAAGGAAAATCAAAAACACATTTTCAAACGCTTCTACAGAGCTGAAAATGTGATGAAAAACCAAAAGATTGGTAGTGGTATTGGTCTTGTGCTTTCGTATAAATATGCTTCATTAATGAATGGTAAAATCTATTTCAAGAGTGAGGAAAATGTACAAACCACTTTCTTTTTAGAGCTACCATTAAGAGTGGAAGGTTTAGAGAACGACACTGTTCCTAATGATATTTCACACTATGGTGAAGAGTTTTCTGAAAAAGATAAGGAAAAATATGATTTCAAAATTGCTGTTGCAGAAGATAATAAAGAGTTAAGAACATTTATTCAATCCGCATTAACTGATTCATTCGAGGTAGATGTTTTCGAAAACGGCAAAGTCTGTTACGATGCATTGTTAGAAAACGATTATGACATCGTTATTTCAGATGTGATGATGCCAGAAATGAATGGATATGAACTTTGTGACAAGATCAAAGGCAATATAGAAACTTCCCATCTTCCAATTATCTTGTTAACAGCGCTAAATGCATCTATGTACAAAGCTGAAGGGTATATGCATGGTGCAGATCATTATGTTATCAAGCCTTTTGATATTCGAATGTTGAAGTTCAGAATTATCAATTTGGTAGAAAATCGTAAGACGTTAAGAAGCTTGTATCAAAGTAAAATACAAGAGGGTGTTGTCATTCCAAAGATCAACGAGAAGGTGGATAGTTTGGATGATCAGTTCTTAACAAAGATTGACGAACTTATTGATAATCACCTAACTGACCCGAATTACAACGTAATGGAGATCTGTAAAGATGTGGGAATGAGTCGTCCGGTTTTGTATAGGAAACTCAAGGCATTAACCGACTTATCACCTAAAGAATATATACAAACAAAGAGATTAAATCACGCTAAAAAGTTGCTACTCGAATCAGACGAAAGTATCAGTAATGTTGCTTACGAAAGCGGATATTCTGATCCTAAATATTTCTCGACTGTGTTTAAAAAGCAGTTTGGTATGAGTCCAAGTGAATATTTAAAATCATTTGAATCAAAAAATTAGTAATTTTAAGCTCAACATTAAATCATCATTAATTACCAATTATAAATGGATTTAAAAAAACATATCAGAGATATTCAAGATTTCCCAAAGCCAGGTATTGGTTTTAAAGATATTACTACTTTATTAATCAACCCTGAAGCGATGAAAGAAGCCTTAAATCAATTTGTTGATTTAGCAAAAGGCAAGGGAATTACAAAAGTGGTCTCAATGGAATCAAGAGGTTTCTTTTTCGGTCCTATGATCGCACTAGAAATTAATGCAGGTTTTATTCCGGTAAGAAAGCCGGGTAAATTACCAGCTGAGACGATTGCTCAAGAATATGCTTTGGAATATGGTACAGATACCTTAGAAATACACAAAGATGCTATTCAGAAAGGCGACAAAGTACTTATCCACGACGATGTATTAGCTACTGGCGGTACTGCAGAAGCTGTGGTAAAATTAGTAGAAGCAGCAGGTGGAGAAGTGGTTCAATTAGATTTTATCATTGACCTAACTTTCTTGAATGGAATTGATAAACTAAAAGGATATCAAGTTAATTCTTTAGTACAATATTAATCACAAAGCTGTCTTGTTTAAGACAGCTTTTTTTATTTCCTACTATGAGTCATTTATATATTCAAACTATTACTACATCTGCTCTTCAAACACCTCAATTTTATCAAACACTAGGTTATGATATTAAAGAAGTCGAAAACACTAAATGGGCAGTATCTATCTCTTCTATCATTAAAATCGGAGAACATCAGCAAGATCGTTTAGGTCTAATATTATTTGATGCTCAAGCCTCATCACTTCTATCTGATAAAGGATATAAAGTGTATAACAACTCCGTCAATGATTTTGTATTGTCCCCTTCAGGTGTCAAAATATATATTCACTCTACTCCTGTTCCTTCTTTAGAGAACAACAATTCTCTCGTTGCAGGTAACTGTATGGGTATTTCTTTAGAAACTCCTTCTATGGAAGATTCTGTGGCATTTTGGGAGGCTTTAGGGTTCAGTATTGCTATGGGTGAGATCAACCAAGGATGGGTGGCTATGTCACACACCTCAGGAAGTATGATCAGCTTGATGAAAGCAGGGATGTGTCCTCATCAATTCTTTAATCCGTCACTTACTTTCTTTAATGGAAAAGAGGGAAACCCGGTAGTGATTGATAAAATCAGAAAATTAAATATTGATATAGCAGAGGAAATTACATTCTTTAGTAAAGTAAACGAAGTTGATAACATCATTATTAAAGACCCCGCTGGAATTGGCTTTTTTATCTTTAATGATTAGAAAAAACAGACCATTTAATATATATCAAATGATCTGTTCTACATGTTAATTATCTGATGATGGGTAAAAGTGTAAAGAATAATCTCTTTCTGCTATTGATTCAAAATAACTATAGTAGTGCGCAACCAATGTGCACAAAAAAAAGGTGATTCCAATTTTATTTGAAATCACCTTTCTTTTCGTCGTACAGTATTACTTTTTAAATTTTGTAGTCAATTTATTCAGAATTCGATTTGAATATATCATTCCTGACAATATGATTCCGAGTCCGAATAACTTAATAAGTCCAAAAAATATTTCAGTCATATTTAAGTAGTTAATAATTCTACAAATTAGTTGATTGTTGAGTTGGTGTTATAATGTATATAACCATCAATATAGTTATTGATTTTTGTCAAAATAGCCCCTTTCATGTCTCCACATCTTTGCTTTTGGCTTTCTGAACAAATTTCTTCGATGGCATCATAGGTTCTTTGATAAACCATTTGCTCCACATCTTTAAAGTCTTGAGAGTTGGTATCATAAATGTACTTCGCTCCCATTAATACTTTATTATATGAATTAAGCTTTTCTTTTAAGTCCGCTACTTGAGCATCATCAAAGCCAAGCATTTCTTTTACTTTACCCAATTCGTATTCCGTGATCTGAATAATTCCTAAAGTAATAAGACTTTCTCTGTCTAATTGCTTATTTCTTTTCTCCCAGAATTGAATTTGTTTTTCGTTTCTTAATTGAAAGTTATTTTCTGCGATACCAGAAACTGCATTTACGTAGTCTCTTCTTAATTCTCTAATCTCAGCTACCTGTTGATCAGAAAGAGTAATAACACTTGTAAGCCAATCGATATATTCATCTACTGCCATTCTACTCTGGTTATCATTCTCTGCGTTAACAAGCTGGACAAAAAGTACAAAGAATAAAGCTGATAGTAATTTTTTCATTTTTTTTTTCGATAAAAATATTAGCGTTAGTAACGTTGATAAAATAGAGTTGATTTATCAGACTTGTCTATTTATAAAAAATAAGATTAGTTATATAATTTCTTGTAATCGTCATATTACACTTCAAAGTTAATAATTATTAAACATTTTTCAAATTATTTTAAGGTGACATTAGACATTTAACTTAATAAAAGTCAATGTTATGAGTAATAAATAAGAATTAAGAAGTAACAATAAAAAATGCTATGATTAGATGTAACTAAACATAGCATTTTAAATTCATCAACTTGAAATATGAACTTAGAATTAGAGTATTTTGTTTTTCTTGATGCTGTTTTTTTGCTGCATACTGGTCTGAATGATATTATCACATATATTCTTAGCTTCTAAAGCGTCTCGTTTGATATCACCCGTTTTAAGGTCGACAAAGGCAACTACAATATCATCTAGGCGTTTAATTAGTTCCTTTTGTCTAGATAGATTTTCCATCACCACTTCAAGCGTCTGAACATGCTCTTTTAGTTTCTCATATTGATGGTATTTATCATCCAACTGCTTATTAAAAATCGCCTTAGTATTGATTGTTATCATATCGTATTCCTTCTTATAAGAATCGTTACTTTGGCTCTTTATATATAAACCTTTAAGAAGTTCTTGCTTGTCTTTATATAGACGTTTTAAAACAGAAGTTCTTTTTGATAATACCATATGATTATCAATTCTAAGCTTCTCTAATGTTTTTACTTTTTGAGATAGAATCTTGATATTGTTTTCAACATGCATCACTTGATGTGCCTGATGTTCCAATATGTTAAGACTTACATTCGCGGTTAATAAATATTCCAATCTCCCCAAGAACTTGATTTGTCTGGCAGATAGATTTCTCAAATCTCGGCTTGCTTTGTCCAATTTAGAGACAATAGAGTCTTTCTCTACCTCAAGTGTTGCAAGGTGTTGAACGGATATCGCAATGGCTGAATCTATACCTACTAAACGTGCTTCTTGAACCCCGATATAATATTCATCGTAATCTACCTGTCTTCTTGACTTTCTTAATTCAGGGTAATTCTTTTGGCCTAATTTATACTTCAGTTCTTGATAATAAGAATACGCATTATTGACTTCTTCATTTTTTGTCTTTATCTCCTCCTTATTGATCCAATTTCTGTCAATAAACTTTTGTCTTTTTTCAATGGGTTGTTGCAAGTAATGTCTTGCCCAGAGTTTTAAGGCATCAATCTCAATAGATGAATAAATATCGATATATCTTAAATAAGAATAGGCAGAACTTGTCGCTTCCTCATAATACTTCGTCAGTTCCTTTTCTAGTTCTGCTTTTGTAATGGTTGAATCTTTTTTATTCAATATCGACTCTGCCATTTTTAGAGAGGCAACTCCCATAGTAGAGAAGTTTCTTTTATTATAAGTAATGGCATTCTTTGCATCGATATAAAATGACTCCGCATCCTCTAATAAGATATATTCATCCAAAAACGGAGAGTTTCTTATGGGTTCATTTACAATAGGGAAATTACCCGCTATAAAATCTTGTACGGTTACTTCATACTCCAATAATTGCCAAATTGGATTGGATGGCAAATGTGTTTCAATAAAAATTCTTGGTGATGGACAAAAATAACTGTAGTCCACCTTGTTAATAAACTGAGGTTTAAAGAAATCAGTCTTCTTTTTAAAGAAAGACTTTTTCTCTTGTTGTTTAGAGATAATCCCACTACCCCATGTTACATCAATTAAATGCCACTCTCCATCTAAATAAGCGGAGTTCCAAGAATGGTTTGCTTTGTAAAAGTTGGTGGTGATACTTTTATTATCAGTAAAAATATGCCCCGTAATTAAATGTGCTTCTATGTTTGCTTTCTCGCATAATTTTAAAAACAAATTAGCGAAATCGTGACTTACTCCTTTTCTCTTTCTTAAGATATCTTCAGCAGACTCAAACATCTGTTTTTTATCGTTGTATGCTTTAATATCCAATTCGATATTATGAGTAATCCAAGTATAAATATTTAAAGCTTTTTGACGATCAGAACGTGCATTGTCAGTTAAATAAGAAGATAGTTTAGTAACGGAAGTCGTAGCATATTTTGGAGCATACTTTGCCTCTTCCCTCACTTCTCTTATTTGAGCGTAACAATTAAAAGTTAAAAAAAGTATTATAGTTAATAGTGTTGACTTGTTCATTATCAAGATCAGTCGATTAAAAGTAGTTATTTATCAGTACACAATAGAATAACTGATTAATAGTGAAAATTATTATATAAAATCCCCTAGAAGTCTAAAAAAAAATTAATTACACATAAACACAAATTGAATGCTCAAGTTAATTGTATTGGTCTTTAATTAGTTGAATTGATGCGATTTGTATTTGGGGTAAATATAATCCAAACGTCTATTGGACTAATTTTCAAACTATTACAGTATCTTAAAAAATCAAAACAAAAATAAAGCCATAACAACTTAATGTTATGGCTGAAATATTATTTTACTATTACTTTTTCTGTGAATGTCTGGCTCCCTATCTTTATTTCGGTGAGAATGAGCCCTGTTCCGTATATCATTGGTATTTTGGTATACCCCTCTGTCTGTATATCTAATAAGGTCTGACCTGCAGAGGTATACAACTTAATATTCATGATCTCATTCCCATTATTGGAAATATTTAGATACTCACCCGAATTTACTGGGTTTGGATAAACAGTTAAAGCGGTTGTACTTTCCCCGTTATGGATTGTTATAGGACCGTGAAAAGCATATTTTCCATCAAAATCCACTTGTTGTAGACGGTAATAAATTACACCATTAAAATCTGGAAGGTCATCTTGATAACTATATTTTAGAGGAACATTACTATTACCCGCTCCAGCAACCTTACCTAAATCATCCCAGCTGCTATTATCAAATGATCTTTGTACGATAAATTCTTTGTTATTTAGCTCGGTGGCTGTGGACCAAGCTAAGTCTACTTTATCGCCATTAATTTCAGCGTTAAAATAGATCATTTCAACAGGTAAATCTATATTACACTCTTCCGTGGAGTTATTAACGTCGCAAGGGAAATCTTCTTCTGCTGCATCTGAAAAGGATGCATTTGGTCCAATACAAGTACCTGAACATGATATTTGATCATCATCTATTTGATCCCATTCCGAAATGTCTGTATTGATGATCATTTGAGAGCAATCATCCATGACAATTTCGTCCTCTTTAAGAATTTCACTACCATTAGCGAACTCTAAATAAGAACAGCCCGATAAATAAATGTGTGTATGTTTGATTTCACTTTCATAAAAAGACAATAAGGAATTATCTTTTATATAGAAGTAATTATCTTCTTCATCTTTATCAAAAGTTCCTCTTTCAGTATTAAGGAAAAGTAATTGAGAGTGATCTTCTACAGTCACTTTCACACCTTTCCACTGTAAACCATTTACAGCTACTTTTAAAACAGCATTATTTAAAACATGTATTTCTACATTGCTTAAATCTTTATATCTGTCGTTTGACCATGTTTGATCTTGGGTAACAGTTAATAAATCACCTTCTGCTTCTTTAAAGTCTAAGAAGTCATCATCTTCGCTTGAAGAACAGGAAAAAAGAAATAAGAATACGAAAGAAATTAATGGGAAATATTTTTTCATTATGATATTATTTTTTGTTTGACATCTACTTATATCAAACCTTATGTAATATCACCAAAAAAATTATTTAATTATAAAGTTTGGAGAAACTCCTGCAGTCCAATTTAATTCCGCCATAGATTTAGCATATTCTGACTTCATTTTATACAATTTTGTCTGAGCTTCAATTAACTTACCTTCTCGGACATTCATATAAAATACAGAACTTTCACCGGCATTAAACTTATCTGTTTCACCTTGCAAAAGAATTTCGTAATTCTCCGACATTTCTTGTTGCATATCGGTTAATTCGACATAGTTCTCTACCATTAAGAAAGCTTTTTGGATATCGTTAGAAAGCTCTCTCCTTTTCATTGTCATTTTAAACTCAATGTCTTGTACCTTAAGTTTAGACATTTGAAGTTTAGCTCTTTCTTTTCTTAAAAATAAAGGCATTGAGAAGGTGGCACCGAATTTATAATTTTCTTCCAACCCATATTCCCAACTAGAAGCCGTTGTCCCCAAATAGTTGTATTTAAGATTCAATTCTGGCTTTACTGATTCTCTAGCCAATCTTTGATCTAAATTCAACATGGTTGTTTTTGCTTGTAGAGAGATTAAATCAGGGTGTCCAACCAAAGCTTGATTGGTTAGGTCTTCTAAATTTGGAAGAGCTTCTACACCCATTTCCTCAGGCTGAATATCGTCCATAATTTCTAATGGCTCATTATTTTCATTCCAAAGGTGATTGGAAAGAATCAATTTAGCCTTTTGCAAGTCCAATTCAGCCATTTTCAAGTTGATTTCTCTTTGCTGAATTGTAATTTGAGCTTCTACTCCATCGACAGCTGCCAAATCACCTTGCTTAATTCTTTCATCAACTGATTCCTTTCGGAAAGTAGCCAATTCAAATCCAGTTTCTGCTAATCTAAATTGATGATAAGCAAAATACCAGCTCCAATAATCTTTGGCTATTTGAAGCACCAACTTGTTGATTACTTTTATTTGTTCCGCCTCTGTCATTTGTTGCATGGCAAAACCTTTTTTCAAAGAGGCACGTCTCTCGTCCATCAAAAGGCCTTTTAATACTGGTAATTCCAGTCCGATATACATTAAGCCGTTTCCGCTATCAGTATCGTTTTCTGGATTGAGGTAACTACCTTGATTACGTTCGTACCCCACATTCAAGTTACCTGCCCATAATGGTACTTTAGCGTAACTATTCCATTTTTGGTAGTACTCTTTATTCTTAAATACCTTTTGATCGTATTTAGATTCTAATTTCGGATCAAAAGAACCACGACCTAAACGCACTTGCATCCTAGCTTGTTCAGACAAAAGATCTGCTTGTTGATACACCGGGTGATACAACATCACAAGATCATATAGATCTGCAAGAGTGATTATTTTAACTTCTTCTTGAGCATGAGTAGAAAGCACAGAGAAAAAGAATAATAATGAGAGTGATATTTTTTTAAACTTATTTCTTAGCATCTTTTTTACTGCCTTTATAATCGTTTAAACTTGGAGGGAAACCATTAATCTGACGCCATAATTCGTACCATATTGGCACTTCTTCTAGCATTACCCAACCGAAAACACCTGTACCCATTCTTAATTCAGGTGGCCAATCATCATCTTTTTCTTTCTTATCTTGAATAATTAAGACTCTAAATGTACCATCTGCTTGATTCATAAAGTCAACTACTTCAACTCTACCACCAAAAGTACCCACACTTACACTTGGCCAACCTGAGAATTGAATTGAAGGCCAACCATCAAAACGTAAACGGACATGTCTTCCTTCTTCAATAAGAGGAACATCCATCGTTTTCACATAAATAGCCGCTGCTAATTGTGGTTTATCTGGAACTAAAGTCAATAATGCTTGTCCACTTTTAATGTTTTCTCCTAAACCACTGTTTAAGGCTTGTACTACTACCCCTTTTTGTGGCGCTCTAATTACTCTCATACCAGCACGGATTTCCATACTAGACAACTCGTTTCTTGCTTTTGCTAGTGCCGCATCACTATCTGCGATATCAGATAATGTGGTGGAAAGTTCAGAGTCTGTTTTTGCAATTTTATCTAAAGCTTCATTTCGTGCTGCATTTTTTCCAAGTACAGCATTTTGATATTCATTTCTTGCCATCTCTAGTTTTGTTCTGGCAGAAACTTCTTTACTTACACTTTGTTGATACTTCGATCTAAAGGTTTCTAATTTAGTTAAAGAGATGAGACCTTTGTTATGAAGTTCCTCATTTGCTTTATATTGACGACTAGCGTTCTTTAGATCCACTTTTGAAGCCTCCCAAGCAATACTATCACCCTCAATCTTTAAAATTGATTGCTCAATTTTGTTATCAAACTGTTGAAGTTTAATGACTAATCCAGCTTTAAGGGCTTCTAATTGTCTTTGCTTCGCTAATACTTTATCTTCTTTTGCACTAATTGCATTGCCTTTTGCTCTAATACCTTCTTCTAAACGAAGAATCATGTCGGGGTCAATGTATTTATCTTTCACCTCGGCAATAGTAAGGAGCACTTGACCAGAATCTACATGTTGCCCTTCCTGTACATTCCATTGTGCAATTGTACCATCAATTGGACTTTGAATTTTCTGAGGTCTATCTTTTGGCGTCAAGGCAGTTATTTCACCTCTAGCTCTAATGTTCTGTTGCCATGGTAAAAATAGAACCACACAAAAAAGTACCATGATAATGATGAGTATTCTTGCTACTTTTTTTGCCTCACTTGGTGTATTTAGTGTATTTAATGTCCCAAAACGTTTATCGTATTGGTCTTTATCGTTGGAATTATGAGGTGTTATATTCAGCATTTTAATATCAATTAGTTGTTAGTAGTTAAGAAACAGTTTCTAAAACTTTCATGACCTTTTACTTCGTCAATTGTTCCGATAGTCTCTACTTTACCATCACCCATTATGGCAACTCTGTCACATAATGTAGATAAAATAGGATCGTTACCAACAAAAATTAATGTCCATGGATTTTCTTTATCGATTAGGAAATTCAGAATCTTAAATCTCATCTGACTGTCCAATTCTTGGAATGTTCTGTTAAATATGAGCAAACGAGGATGATCGGCAATACATCTTGCCAATATAAAACGAATAGCAACACTCTCTGAAAATACATGAGAAGAACCTGTAATAACAGTATTCAAACCTTCAGGCTGTTTTTGAACAAATTCTAAAAGATCCACACTTTCTAAAGCCCAAATAATATCCTCGTAGGTAATACTTTCACGACCCATTTTAATATTCTCATAAAGAGAACCATCAAAAAGTTCTTCTTCCGAAAGGTTTTTAGCAATTGAACTTCTTAAATCGATAAGGTCTACATCTCTAAGATTAAATCCATCGTATGAGATTGCTCCTTTATAATCTTCTAGGAAAGAGGCTAAGGCATAAACCATGGTATCTTTACCAGAGTTATTATGACCTCCAATACACATTCTTTCGCCAGATTTAATATCAATATTTACTCCGTTCAATGCTGTTCTGTGACCATGATAATCATATTTCACATCTTTCATCTTTACAGCAAAACCTTGTCTACCTTTTTCTTTCTTAACGAAAACTCCACCTTTTCTTTCCAAAGGTAGATCGGTTACGTGTGCAATTTTGTCAACAGCAGTAAGCATATCGTAAGCTACTTCCATAGAAAGTACTAGTTTCTCTGACGCTGAAAGTACCAATACAATAACGATTTCTGATGCTACAAACTGACCAAGGTTCATTTCTCTGTTAATCACTAACCACGAACCGATAATCAAAAGACCACCTGTTACCAATGTTTTAAAGATATATACAAAGATAAACTGGTTGATCACCACATTAAATTGCTTCTCTCTGTAATGCAAGTAGTGGTTCGTTAAGTTTTCTGTTCTTTCCATTGGTAAGAACGTTCTACCAGCAATTTTAAATGATGGTAACGTTCTAGCCATTTCTTCCAACCAATGCACTACTTTATACTTGTACTTTGATTCTACCATATTGGCAGCAAGTGCCTTAGGCCCAGTAAACCAGAATAAAATAACTAGTGTACTTATAAGCACCACACCAAATACAATAAATAATGGGTGATAGAATGAAAGAAGGATCATACCGAACAAAATCTGTAGAACGGCACCGGAGAGATCAATTAAGAATTTCGGCAAACTTTTTTGAATAGTAATTACATCAAAAAAGCGGTTCATAAGTTCTGGAGTATTCGCACTTAATAGTGATTCTAATTTAATTCTTGGCAGACGGAAGGTGAATTCAAATGCTGCTTTCACGAATACCCTCCTTTGCAAGGTCTCCACTACTTTTAACTGCATTATTTGAAGCATTCCGGTAAACATGGTAAATAAGATGATTAAACCAATCATAACCGTAATAGAATCGATGACCACACCACCTGCAATCAATTCGATTACTGTTTGTACACCTAGAGGTAATACTAATCCAAATAATGAGATAAGTAGTGCGTAGATATAGATATAACTAATATCTTTCTTTTCTGCACCCAATAAGCGACTTAGTCTTGCTACCGAAGTATTCTTCTTTTTTGTTTCATCATCTGAAATAAGAGGCTTATTCGAAATCGGAATAGCATAAGTCACTTCACCATCGTCATTTCTAATAAGCTTTTCGATGGCTAAGTCTATATTTATTTCCTTATCCTGTCCTAATTTATCAACAGAAAAAGCTTTTATTGTTCCGTGACTATCCGGACAAAAAACAACTGGAGTAGCAACACCATCTAACATTGATTCCACAATGTAGGGTGTAATACTTTTTTCAAGATGTGATAATAATTCGTTAATACTACCATCTGTTTTTACAATTGCCAATTCAAAATTATCGGCATATCGTATAAACATGTCCCAAAAATTATCATCAGATTCATGATTAATTATGGGTTCATCGGCATTAATATCAATCTTATGATTGATTTGAGATGACAGTAGTATACTAAGTTTCTTATATCCTTTGTTAGTCATAAAACTAAGAAGTTGATCAAGTTGAGTTAGATTTCAATCGATTGGATGAAATAATGCAAAGCATAAAATCAGAAAAACTATTGCGGAATAATTATATCTAATTTCTATTAAATGCAAATAACTACAATCAATCATTAAAGTTTGAGTGTTTTGACAAAAATTTCTTTAAAACATATATTATAATTTGTGAAAATTGTATTTACACGAAATTTTGAGCCAAAATGCTAGGTTATATAACAAAGGTTTTATGTATGATCAAAATAATTTTCAACCCTATTTATAGGATAACAAATTATTAGGATCGACCACTTTTTTCAAACGATGAAAAATTTTCACTTCCCTCTGGTGAACTTCTCCATCGGATTCAATCATTTTTCTAAAAAGTAAAAACGCTTTATTCTTTTTTGATATGGTCATCCTCTTGATGGTCTGTGCTACATCTTCAAAAGACAAGCTATTCGCATCTAGTGGGGATGAGATAGGTAAATTTAATTTTTCAATAAGATCTACCATAAATTTGATTTCGCCCTGATGTACTTTGCCGTCGGCTGCGGCTATCATATTAGAGAATCGTAAGATGCATAATTTTTCTTGGGGCGTATAGTCTTGAGTTTCCAGTAATTCAAATTGATTAGTAAGAGTATTCATAAAGTTCTTTTAGGTTAACACTACAAACCTACGACTTACTACTCAAAATAGCACCATTCTAACACACTGAACTTGAGATGATTATAGAAAATTCTTTATAAAACACAATTCGCAATAGTATACTATACTTCTATCTCTTTAGTATTTTTTCAATAATTTCACCAAAGTTCTCCACCTTAAACGCTTCGCCAATTGCCTCAAAACCCCAATGGTTATTTTGTTTATTTAAACTTCCCATTAACAATGCATTTTGATCAGCATATGTTTCTACGTCAGTGACATCATAGGAAGCATAAGTATAATTTATCTTGTAAGGGGTACCATCATACATTCTTATTTTGGCAAATGGAACTTCAGAAAAACCACCTTCACCCACATGATTTAAAAAGAAATAGATATTACTAATTTTTGAATCCACTTTATTTAAATCAATGATGATTACCTCATTATCTAAACCATCATCTCCATCTGTATCTCCTGTTATATCATCACCACTATGTCTTAAGGCACTATCATAAGAAATCAGTTTTCCTTCATCTATAGTATTAGAATGAATTTGAACGTTTTTGTATTTTGGTGAGAATATATAATCAACAATGTTATTTTCATCATCAAGCATTAAAACGCTTAAATCCAAATCTACATTGATCACTTTTTTATACAAACCTAAGAATACAGGTTTTTGAATTGCACCCCAATTTACACCAACGCAAAAGTGGCTCAAGCTTTTTTGTGCTCCAGATTCAAGATTAAAGTGTTCACCTTTTAGTAATTCAATCGTCATTTTATTTTATTGATGAAAGTATAAATTTGCTTGCAAAAGGGTACATGATAGTATAAAAGTACTACATCTTACATAAAATTTCAACTCTACATAAAATCGTTGTTTTCAATTATGATGTTTATCATTCTGCATAACAACTAATAATAGTATCCATTTTTGCCACAATATTATTGATTTCAGTATCTAAATCTTGCCAACAATTTGTCACCCATAAATGATAAACTTCTATGTTGTGACTTGCCATAATATTCTTTCTATGAATATCGTATCTATACGATTCCTTAGAGAGATGTTCCTCTTTTCCATCGCATTCAATAGCTAAAACCACTTTATTGTTTTCGTCAACTATAGCAATATCTAAATACAAACCTCCTAACTTATAAGATGGAACTAAGGTGAATGGAGAAGGGATTTTTTTAGATAAGAATTCAATTATCTGACTTTCAAAGCTTGCAGAAGTAGACTTTTTCAAGGAAGTAGTACTTGATTCTGCGGCATATTCCGCTAGCGTATTTAAGATATGTATTCTCTCCTCTTCGTTTTGATTTGAACAAGCTCTTGCATAGGCTAAATAGGCATACAAAATGGCCTTACCGTTATTTCCTTGATTGCTTAACTCTGAGGCATATTTTGAATAAACTTCAGTTGGGAATGAAGTAAAAACGTGCAATTCCTTTTTAGCTCTTGTCACAATTACATTGAGCAATTTATATCCTTTCTCCTGATTGTTTAATTGGCCAAAATTTTGTCGGAAACTCCCTTGATCGTTCTTTCCAAAAGTAGTAGATAACAATATCACGTCTCTTTCATCACCTTGAATATTTTCTAAGTTTTTGATGAAAAATCCGTTCTTTATTAACTCCTGCATCAATTTATTAAAACTACTTGACGCTTCTATTTCTGCATAAATATGGTCCCAAATAAGGTTTCTTTGATCCATATTAAAAGTAGCGATTCCTAAAGTAGGTAGTTGATCTACATCTAGAGTTTTGATAAAATTAATGATTTCTTCTGCCTCCTTAGCGTTAGATCGATCTGCATACAAACCATCTACTTGATGCAACTTAATAGGTTGATAATCTTTTACATTGGGCATAGGAATTAATCGAGAACCATAAAAGGCCGCATTAGAAAAATCGATTAAATGTGGATGCTGTGAACGATAATGGAAATCGAGATAAGAGAATTTAAACGTACTATCTTTAGCGAAAGTCAATAAAGAATCGCTTTCGGCTAAAGCTACATCTGCTTCTTCTAATTCTTCATCTAAATCCAAATCACCTCCTTTATCAAAATAAGAAGAAGGTGGCATTTGATGAACATCTCCAGATATGATTTGATGATTTCCTCTCAACATTGCTGCAAAAGCATCTTCTAATCTCACTTGAGAAGCTTCATCAAAAATCACTAAATCATATAAACCTGTTTCCATAGGTAAGATGGAACTACAGACCACAGGGTTGACCATTGTAACAGGGAAAAACGTAGAGAATAAATCAAACTCTTGATGAATAATTTTTCTTAAGGATGTCTTAGAACCATACGTTTTATTCTTTCTGTAATTAAATAACAGCTTTAAACTTTGCTTGTTTTTGGATTTCAGCAACTGCTCCACTTCCTTGGATTGCTGGTTCACAATAAAACCTGCCTGGTGCTTTTGTATATCTAAAGTGAGTGCATCTAACTGTTCTAACAAATAATTATCCGTAATGTATTTCCCTACATTCTTTGCTTCATAATGCATTAGTAGGGCATTGAAGTACCAATATTTAAAGGTAATTGACCATTCGTTTACTTCTGCATCTGTTAAGAAATCGATGAGTTTATTGGCATATCCTTCTTCAATCGATCCTTTAAAATATTTCCAATCATGTATATCTCTATACTTGACCATATTTGAAGACAATTGCTCTAATTCTTTCTTCGTTTCATTAATAAATGAATTTAGCTCATGGCTTATCTGTAGGTTTAAGGTTTTACTTTGATAAAGCAACCCCAAGTCCTGATGTAATTTTTCTGTCAGACTTACTATTTGATGTGCAGACTGTGACATACGTTTAAGCTTGCCACTAAAAACTTTTCTTAACCAAAAGAACCAATTTTCTTGTAACCCCTTTTCATAAAAATCATCACCAAAACTTTGGATAGATTCTTCCAGTTTCAATTCAATTTCTGATGACTTTTGCTCAACATCCTTCAAGAAATCAGATACTTTTAATCGAGACTCTTGCGTAAATGGTTCTTGGAAAAAATGTTCAGAGAATGCATCAAGATCTAGTTTTAGATGTTGAATTTTCTTATATGTTCTTTCTCCATTTTCTATCAACTGAGTTAATTGTTGATATTCCTCCTCTGTAAAGTATAAGGAAGTAATCACTCCCATCTCCGATATTACCTGTTGATGTGCTTCTTCTTGATTGGAGATCATTTCAGAAATTGAATCTCTCCAAGTATAATCACCCAAAACATGGCTTGCCGAGTTCTTATATTTCTCTTGTGCTTCTACTTTGTTGTTCTCGTATTTACTTCTTAATGCTCTGTACTTACTCACATTAATTTCCGATTTTGGCAAAGTACTTTTCCCATCAACAATTTCTCTTACTGTATCGACAATTTGTTTTCGGTCTTTATTTACATCGTCTATTACAGCACAAAGATGGTCTAATCCTAGTTTTCCCAGGTTTTGCTTTAATACTTCAAGGGCTGTTTTCTTTTCACAAACGACTAAACACCTTGCATTATTTTCTAAAGCATTCGTGATAATGGCAGTTAGGGATTGACTTTTCCCAGTACCAGGAGGGCCTTGAATGATTAATTTCCTTTCATCATTTAATAAGTGAAGTAACCTTTCCTGACTTGGATCGACGGCTACAGAAGAAGTTGTATATTCCTGATAAGCAACATCTTCTACCGTTTCTGTAAAGTCTTCATTATTGTCATGAATATACTGAAGATCTGCTATTATACTCTCTCTCTGTGCTTTATATAAGCCAAAAACTCCACTCCAAGCCACCCAAGCTTGTCTTTGCGTTTTTTGGTCTAAGGCTTTTTTATCTGTTGATTTTTCTAATTCACCTATCTCATTTAAACTAGGACTGTTCAATTGTTGAAGAATTCCATTGACTACCTCTAAAATTTCTTCGTTATCAATAATACCGTCTTCCAACATTTCCTCAGATATTGCCTGAAGCTGAACGCCATCAAAAACGGACTCAATGTATGATCTTAATTGAGCGTTGATAAGTATTGGATAATCATCTCCTTTTAATATGCGCCAATTTGATGTACCTCTAGCTTCTTTGTCTAATTCTAAATGCCAAATAAAAAGTGGTGCATAGGCTAATTGCTTAGTATTGTTAGGGTTACGAAACACTAGCATTGGGTAACCGAATCCAAAGCTATTGACTCCGTGGTTCTGTATATCGTTATTGATATCGATATGTATATTTTTTAGCTTTTTAAATAAAGTGGAACATTGCTGTGCTACTTCATCATCATAGAGATCAATCTCCTGAAATGAAGAACCAAAATTAAAGCTAAATTTCTGTGAGGAGGTTAATTGTTGAAGAAACTGATTAGATAATCCTTCTTCTAATACATCTAATTGTTTAACATCTAGGCGATTTCTAGATCTTCCAACGGTTGCATTTAAATGAATCGATCTAAGGTTTCCTACTTTTAATTTATTTTCAAGGGTCTTTATTAGTGACTTACTATATTTTGTTGGCTCAGAATTCATATCAATATATATCTTAAAAACTATATTTTAGTTTAATTGGTCAAAATTGAAACACATTTTAAATTATTGAGTATCAAGTTAAACTTGATCAAATGATTTTTCGAAATCGGCAAATTTGCCAAAATCGTTTTTTATAAATTTTCAAATCAAAGGTTTTTCTCCACGATTTATGTTTATTTCTATGTCTGATTAGTTTATACTTTTTATCAAACAAAAGACATAAAACAAACCACTTAAATATTGATAATCAGATACTTAAACCACGATTATCCACCTCTAAGCAAGTATTTAAATCTAGAACATCTCATATAATAAAAAAGTATTTAAGGAAGTTCTGCCCCCTCTATACATAAACTTTTCTAATTGTATAAGACGATTATTTCTAATCTATTTTAATTTTAGATTTCAACACTTTTCATGGTGATTCAAACAGATTTAAATACTATTTCGATTACACAATACTTTAACTTTACACCCCAACTTATCTTATTTTTTATCAGTTTCTTTTAGTTACTGAACTTTTTTAATATTCTTTTTGCTCGCACTTTTCCAGCTGCCGAATAATAAGGTAAAGCATCTTCTAAAATTATGATCAGTTCTTGCGATAATTCAGGGTATTTTTCACAATACTTCGAAAGTAACTCCATACTGTGCACCTTAACTGCAATATCAGTTTCAGAGGATGATAAAATATCAAAAAGAAATTCTACCCACTCTCCTTCTTTATCAATTGATAATGGGCAGTGAATCAAACCTCTTAAAAGCGATCTTTTTATACCTTGAGTTTTTATACCGGGTAACCAAGTAATTAAATCATCCACATATTTCGATAAAATCTGATCATTTTTATCTGAAATAGAGGTCATCACCCAAGCTAAACGATTACCGTGAGGATTATCAAATTTCTTAATGCTTTCGTACAGGTCATCAATTAGATCATCTGCTATGACAAGCTCGATAAATTGATCTCTTTCTTCTTTCGAACTGATCTTAATTTCTTCGAAGTTCATCTAGTAAATATCTAAAAAAAAATACTGTATTGATGTTTATGTCTGTTAAATTTTGGACAAAAAGAAAGGTAGCACTTTGGCTACCTTGTATTCTAAGAATCGTTAAATATTTAGAATTATTTCTTTTCCCTCGTCGGTTAATCCGACTAATATTTTTTGGTCATCAGTTTCTAAATTTACTAGACCGTTTCTTTGTAAACTATTCGCGATACAACTCAGTTCAGTATGGCTTGTTTCGATTTGTAATTCCTTCAAAACATCTTCAAGCAATACTTTTTTATTCTGAGGTAAAGCTTTCATTATCCTTAATGATTTTGCTTGTATAGACATCTTCCACCTCCTTCTTTATTGTTATATCTATTTATACGTGAGATTTTATGAAATGATGCATTTTTTTTAAGTATTAAGAAAAAAATACATTTCTTATAATTGCTTTAGAAATGAGGAGATTACATTTAAAAAGATTCAAAAATTTCCACAATCATAAAAATAACCGCTTTTTGATGGCCATTCCTATTTGTTATCTGTATACAAATCAATAAATTTGTGATGCAATTGTACATTCAAAAGTGGTTACAAAAAAGGTTTATCCGATTTTGTGATCGCTTTTTTTATTGCTTCATCACTTTTACAACTTTCTGATTCCCTCCTAAATTCACTTTAATTAAATACAATCCTTTAGGATATTGATGCATATCAACAATTAATTCTTGATAATCGCTTTCGATATGATCCATGTGTGCCCCTTTTAAATTAAAGACATCCACTTCTATATTTTTAAAAGGATGAGCAAAATTTAATTTAACCGAGTGGAAGGTTGGGTTGGGATAAGTTGATACTTCAAATAAATCGTCTTCTAATGAAGTTACCCTAGCCACACTAATATGATTTGCTATGTGAAGCGTGTCTGCCCCAACATCGTTACTGGCAATTAGAGTCACATCAAACTCACCATATTCTCTATACTGCACTCTAGGATGTTGTGCCGATGAAGTGGACGGTGCACCACCTTCAAAAAACCAAGACCATTCTCGAGGACTATTTCTAGTTGAATCTGTAAACGTAATGTATGTGTTGACGTCTAAAGAAGTCGAGTCGGCAACAAAATGAGCATGTGGAACACTTAAAGGAATATGCTTTTCTGACAGTAATAACTCCTTTCTACGAATTGAATTATTAAGCACTATACGCATTCTTGTTTTCTGATCCTGAGTAAAAATATTCATACAATCATCTGGAGTATAGTCCATGTAATTCTCGATCATATCATTTTGATCATTCACAGGGTCTATACAACTATTTCTTGTCATACACACCTGATTCGGTCCATCTTGATTTGGAGTATCATCACAATGATCGTCCACATCGCAATCTCCATCTCCCCAAATATGAATTAGACCTAACCAATGACCAATTTCATGGGTTGTTGTCCGGCCTTTATCATAAGGAGCATGTACATTTAATGTATCTCCAAAAAACTGATATCCAATCACTACCCCATCAGTTGAAGCCATACCTCCAATAGGAGTTAAACCATCTAATCCATCTACATCAGAAGGAACATTTGGAAACTGTGCATACCCTAAAAGATCTGAATTTACCCCTCCAAAAGTACAAGTCCATATGTTTAGATACTTTGTCGGATCCCAGATGGTATGAGGTTTTACAGACATCTGAAACTCATCTGCTGTAAAAAAATCCTCTTCGATCAAAACTCGGTCTACACCAGGCTCTGTTAAAATGTTTTCGTCTTCATCTCTTAAAGCCATTACAAACTCGATTTTCGTGTCCGCTCCCGCTTGATGATCATTAAAACCAGGCGTATTTTCGGTTCTTCGAAAATCTTCGTTTAAAATTCTGATTTGAGATAAAATTTGGGCATTTGCAATATTAGCACCCACACCGACATCGGTTCCGTTGTGAATCACATGAACGACCACAGGAATTTGTATAACATCTTCTTTTATTCTAGCGTTATTGTATTCACTAGTAAGCAGACGCATTTTAGCTTCAAAAGCTTCATCTCCAGGGTGAGTCACATCATTATAATATGGAGAATTTATACTTTTTGTTAAACAACTATTCCTTTTTGGAGTTATTGTTTGAGAGAAACTATATGTCGTAAATAATAGTAATAGAAAAAATATAGATCTTGTCATTTTCGTAATCATGAATAGGCAACTTACAAGATACGAAAAAAGTTGCTTAGTCTTTTTATATGACAAGGATTGCTCCTTTAAATTATACAATTCATCAAAATACTATAACATTAACCACACCCTCAACTTTATTCGTTACAATTTTCGTTTCGACAACTATTGTGACATGAAAACCTCTGCTTTAAGATTATAATTGACCAAAATCAAGATAGCATATTTTAGAATTTTGTAATTATATATTTATAAGGTTTCTTCTTTCAATAATGTTCTAATCAAATTTTAAAACCCCTCCTTTCATAAGTGCATGATAGCTTACTTCGCGTTTTTTGATTTCTTCTCCATTTAATGTAATCTTAGAAACACTTTCCCCTTCTTTAACATTCGAAACGATTTCTAACTTTTTATTATCATGAAGATTCACAATTACATGATTAGTTTGGGGTTTCATCAATGTGAAAGTGGCATTGGCAGAGTTGACAGGATAAAATCCTAGAGTGGTAAAAATATACCATGCACTCATTTGTCCACAATCGTCATTTCCTGTTATTCCATCAGGAGTATTATGATAAAATTCTTTATAGATCTGATCGACAAGTTGTTCTCCTCTCTCTGCCTTATCTGTATAGGCATACAAATAAGCAATATGGTGAGATGGCTCATTCCCATGTGCGTATTGACCAATTAAGGCTTCTTGTCCCAAATGTTTATTATCTCCATGTCCTTCTAAAGTAAAAAAGGTATCCAAAAGCTTCGTAAATTCATTTTTTCCTCCTAAGAGTTCCAAATATCCATTTACATCATATTGCATGGGAGTCCAAGTGTATTGCCAAGCATTAGCTTCTGTGTAATCTCCAGGATTATTCATAGGTGAAGTAGGTTTAAGGGGTTCAAAAGGTGTTCGGAAGTTCCCTTTTATGTCTTTACCTCTCATTAAACCTGTTTCTTTATCAAATAGATTTTTATAGTATGAGGCTCGTTTTTTAAACGTTTTTGCTATCTCATCTTCTCCTAAACTTTCTGCCATCAAGCTCACGCAATAATCATCAAAACCCGATTCTAATGTTCTAGATACTGCTTCATTATCCAATAAATCATATGGGTAATATCCGTATTTATTGTACATCTCCCAATTGGAATTGATATGACTTTGAGTAGAGGTTTCTACCATTGCTGCTAAGGCTTCTTTAGAATCGAAACCGGTAAAACCTTTATTATAGGCATCAACAATTACCGGAATAGAGTGATTACCAATCATACAATAATTATCGTGTCCCCAAGCCGTCCAAATTGGTAAAAATCCAGCAGCTTTATGATGAAGTAACATCGTATTGACAAAGCCATCTACACGTTCGGGTGTAAGAATAGTGTACAACGGATGTGCTGCTCTATAAGTATCCCAAAGTGAAAGTGTAGAGTAATATTCCTTAAAATCTGATTGATGAATCTTATCATCAGCTCCTCTATATTGACCATCTACATCACAAATATTTGAGGGCTGAATGAAGAGATGATACATACCAGTATAGAAATTCTCCATCTGTTTGATATCACCTTCAATTTCTATCAAAGAAAGGTATTTGTTCCATTCTGATTTACTATCTGCCACCACTTGATCAAAGTTCCAATGAGGCAATTCTTTCATCATATTTTGTTTTGCACCTTTCTCACTTACTGAGGATAATGCAATTTTAGCTTTTAATAAATGATCTTTTAAATCGAAATGCAGAACTACCTTTTTTGCTTTTTCTTTGGTTTGTTCATCAATAAAATCAATTGTTTGATATGGTTGATCAAATTCGATGACATAAAAATATTTTTTGTCTACCCAATTGTGAGTATGAGCGTATCCAGAAATAGTTCTTTTGTTTTCATCAAAACTCACTTCCGCATCCATCACTAAATCCAAACTATCTACAATAAATCGAAGCCCATGTTGGAGATTTAAAAAGACATTCCCATGATTTGTCTTGTACCTATATTGATGAAAAGCAACTCTATCTGTGGAGGTTAATTCTACCTCAATATCATCATCAAGTACTACTTTATAATAACCTACTGAGGCGGTTTCTTCTACTTGTTTTGCTTTCCTCTTTAGTTGATTTTCAAAGGGTAGTAACAAAACATCTCCAAATTCGCTAATACCTGTTCCGCTCATGTGTGTCTGAGAAAAGCCTAATATTGTACTGTCTTTTAATTGATATCCACTGGTGTAATCCCAACCTTGGCTAGTATTGTCAGGGCTTGGTTGTACCATAGAGAAAGGTCGGGTTGGACCTGGGAAAGTATGTCCCGTTCCGTCCGTACCAATAAATGGATTAACATATTTGGTGTAATCTTTTTCTTTGAATTGTTCTTCTTGCTTAGAAGTACAAGAAAACATCATCAGAAGGCTGACTAGAATTAGGTATTTATTCGATATCATGAGAAACTATTATTTATTCATCGAATATACTGATTCTTGTTTTTATAATAAATATCTATCTGATATTGCACAAAAAATTGATCTATGTTAAGAAAAATCGGATTTCGAAACTGATTCCGGAATGATTGCGTTGAGAAGGGTGAATCAACAATCAAAAAGAAATGAAAAAATTTAATATTCTTACCGGACTACTTTTACTAGGTTTCTTATCAAGTTTTATTTTGATAAACTCAGATATTCAAAATTCTGTAGACGATTTCACTATTGCAGTAAAAGAAAATACCAAAGACTTTAAACAAATTGTGATCATCGACCATTCAAGATTGGCACAAGAACAAGGAGTTAAGATGCCCCCTTCTATTGTAAATATTTTTTCCAATCCAAAAGTGAATAGTCAATTGCTTTCTGAAGACATACTTATTGGTTTAGATTTACCCTATCGAGTAATAGTTTACGCTGAACCGGAGGCGAATCGTCCAACTGTTGCCTATGCCGATAAAAGCTATTTACAAAAAAGATATTCAATTGATCATCATGCATTAAATACTTTAGAGCATGATTATAAAAAAGCCATTAAACATTTACCAAAAGAAGATATTTCTAAAGTAAATACAGAAGGTCTGACCAAGCATTATGGTATCATAGATATTACATCTGATTACAACTATGAAGAAACCATTGCCCGATTAAAAAAGGCTATACTTTCACAAGGTGATACCCGTTGGTTTTCTGATATTGATTACAAGAAAGAAGCAGAGGAATATGGCGTAGCACTACCAAAAAGTGGTTTGTTATTGTTTGGTGGTCCCGCACCGGGAGGTAAGGCAATGAACAAGTTTCCCAAATTAGGATTGGATGCTTTTTGCCAAAAAATATTGGTCTATGAAGCAGAAGATCAAAAAATACATATTGCATTTAATGATATAGAGGCTTTTGCCAAATTACATTATGGCACATCTGCCATGCCTCATCAAGTGATAAATAAAAGATTAACTACCACTTTTACGAAAGCAATTTCTAAATAAACAAAAAGGTTGTCTCATACTCATGGGACAACCTTTTTCTAAGTCATTATAATTCTGTAATGACAGGAATAGATTCTTGCCAAAATTCGCTGTATTGCATTGATCTTGTAAGAAGTATTTTACCAGAATCCTTGTAATAACTCACGTGTAATAGAATCTTATCATTAACCATAAAGTCAAGATTCGTTACATGAGAAGTAATGTGGAAACTTTTAACTTCTACTTTTTCTACGCCAGAGTTTAGGTATAAAACCAATTCTCCATTATCTGGATTATACAAATAATCGACATCGTTTTCCTGATTCACCTTTAAATATTCATTCAATAGTTCAATAGCAGCTTTACCTTCTGCTACAGATCCATTCAATTTACTTAAAGCATCGTGTGTCAGTTTTTGTCCCTCTCCTGTATGAGCATAGATTGTTGAAAACAAACAAATAAAAGCAAGGGTTAGAATAAAGTTTTTCATTTTAATAAGGGTAAAAGTTCGCTTAATAGTGAAATTTTAAACATTGTATTTCATTTTAAAAATTGAACTAATTTTCAAAAAGAGAAAAAATGTTAATTACCGAAGATTGAGATAATATGTACTACAGCAACTCTACTTGGGTAAGTAACAAAAATAGATCATGAAGAGTTAGAAGAGAAATGAATAACGTGAAATTAATAAATATTCACATTTATACGGATAGTTCTACCTTATCCATTGCGTACCAATGAATATGTTTCTTCATAAAATTATTGATGTTGTTATAAAAAACATCTCTTAAAACAGTCTCTAAAGTTTTATCTTTTGGTATAAAAATATTTTCTTCATTTCTAAATCTTAAGTGATTAAATTCTTTAAATAATAATTCTTCAAATTCAGGGAAGTATTTTACTGTTGGACAACAATCAATTGGATCGATAATTCCGTCAAAATCGGAACCTATACAAACACATGACCATGCTTTTTCATCACCCATTTTATGCACAGTGTACAATAGATTATCTAAAAACATAGCAGCATGGATTCGTCCCAACCTATCTTTGTCATAAAAATCATCCCATTTCGACTTCCCATATTGTTCTTTGAGATGATCTCTAACTGCACGATAATATTCATCGTTGGCAGCTCCAAGTATTCTTTGATCCAAAGAAACACCAAACAAACCTTCAGATTCCATGATGATCTTTAATTCTTCATCACAGAAATTAATTGCCCAAGGATTAAATCGTTGATATTTCTTTTTCTTACCTTCTCTTTTCACATTCTTGACTTTTGCTGCAGCAGCAAAGTCAGGCATACCACTTACTCCACAATGTGATGCCAAGATGGGTGCTTTAAAGCTTCCATCAGAATTACGAATATGTTTTTCATAAAACTCTTTTCTTGCATCGACATGCGTATGTTTTAAATCAATTAAGATTCTATGTTCTTTTGGTTGATTTAAACATTGATCTAAAACAGCTAATCCAATGTCATTAAAAGTAAAATCTGGTGCATCCAATTCACGTTTTACTGGTATTGGAATAAGTTTTGTAACCCCAGGTAGTGGCAAAGCCCAAGATTGTTTTACCATTCTGTTGTTTGCAAAATGACAAAGCGTTAGAGAGAAAATTGGAAGATTTCTTTCGAATTGTAGGAAACGTAAATTCTTTAGTACTTCCTGCTTAAGTTTCTCTCCTTCTGTATTGTATGGCAAATCAGTTAATGCGTGTGCTCCTTCAATACTTAATACAATTTTTGTGATCTCTTCATTATCAAAATCTTCCCTATCGACTGCAATTTTAGCCTCTAAATCCCCATTCTTTTGAATATTTTGTAAGGTCTTTTTTGTATTAATTTCTCCTTCCTCTTGAGTTATCACTGCTAATTCTCTATTCAATATAGTAAAAGCATTGACCCCGTTTTTTGACCATTTTTTTAAGCGGTCCACTTCAAATCCGAAAAATATTTTCGCGATTAATCTATTTTTCCAAGATTTGGTAGCTACAATCTCCACAGGATGAAGTGCAACTACGGCAATCTTGACATTGTTCTCTACTAAAGAAGTTAGATCTGATTGATCATATTGATCCGAAGCAGCTCTTTCAGGCTTATGAATTTCAGGATTATAAACGATTCTATCCCAAATATTCATTCTACCTTCTAACCCCTTATCGACTAAATGTTTTAGTGCTAAATGTATATGTAAGTCAGCGTATTTTCTCATTTAAATTAGGTTACGGCAAGAAACCAATTAAAAGTTGATCGTCAATTTGATGTTGTTCTCCTTGCCAGTTTTTAAGCTCTTTTTCTAAAATTGTTTTTTGATTAGTCAAACGATGATGGGCACTCATTTTTATAACATTCTGTAATCTCTTTCTTGTAAATTTCTTGTCGTTCGGTCCTCCAAATTGATCTTGAATACCATCAGACATGATATAGAAACTCTTGATGTCATCAGTTATTTCGACTTCGTGAGTGATGAATGGATCTCCTTTTTTACGAATACCAAACTCACCTCCGATCGCTCTTTTATTTCCTGGAATCACATCAATTATTCCATTATCTCTAGCAATATATAGTGGGTTTTTAGCCCCAGCATAATGTAGTTTAACGCCTCCATCTGCCCACATGCAAATACTCATGTCCATCCCCTCACGGCTTTTCGATGATTCTTGATTTAAGATAGTTTCCACTTCTTTGTTCATTGCTTCAAGAATATCGGCAGGATCTGAAAGGTATTTTAGAGTAATTACCTCTCTTATTATATTAACAGCCATCATAGAAACAAAAGCACCTGGAACACCATGTCCTGTACAATCTATAGCAGCAATAAAGTTCATTCCTTTAAAATGAGTAAACCAATAAATATCACCAGAAACAACATCCTTTGGATTGTATATCACAAAATGATCTTTTACATGTTTGTTGATATCGTCAGCAGTTGGCAACATCGAATTTTGAATTCTTTTGGCATAAGAAATAGAAGCATTCAGGTCTGAGTTTTTCTTTTTGATGATACTGTGCTGTTCATAAACTTGCTCGATCATCGTGTTCAACTCTTCATTGGAAGACTTCAGCTCCTCTGTTCTTTCGTTTACTTTAAATTCTAATATCTTATTCTGATCTAACAAAAGATTTTCTTTATCTTTCTTTAAATCATTGATTTTCTGACCCACAGCAAAAGATAAAGTCAACATTTCTAGTGTGGATCCAATTTGCCAAGCATAATCAGTTAATAGAGTATATTCGAAGATGTTGGCACCACATAATACAAAGTAAACGGATGCTGTCATATAAAATCCCCAAGCCAATAAGAATAGCTTAGCTGACTTCATTCCCTTACTCATCAATTGAATACTAGTATAAGTAAACGTAATGATACAAAGTAATCCTGATGTCTGATTCATCAGTGAACTTACCAGGTTGAAGCCTAAAAGAACACTAATTATACTGCCTCCCCAAAGGGCAAATAGAAAGTAAAAGACTTTATTAAAAATCGGGAAAGACGATTTTATTTTCAAGAAGTTATAGGCAAAAAGTACCGAGAAGAAGCCCCCTATTGCAGGCCAGATTGGTCCTCTATCAGCTATAAATTTCAGTTCTCCCCAAAGGTGGGCATCATGCCCTTGGAAGTGGGCTACCATTAAACCTGTAGCTAACACATATAACACATAATACAGGTAGTTTTTATCTCTTGCTGTTAAATAGATAATGAGGTTATACAACATCATAATGATGATAATACCATAGTATATACCATCTGCAATAGATGTTCTGTAAATGTATTCCAAGTAGTTTGATGAGGTCCCTACATACGTCCAAAATTGTAAATAAGTGGCATCAATCTTTAAATAGAAATATCTATTCGGATTAAAATTATCTGGAATATTAAAGTATATATTCGGAATTTGATACTCTAATGATGAAAAGGACTTTTTGTATCCTGCTTCTTTTGTATCAAAATCGATTTTACCTACTGGAATATACAATTCAGCATTTTCGATTAATGCTGTTTTAAGATGTAATACTTGATTTTGTCTAAAATCTTCTAGTTTAAACCTACACCAAATGGTCGCTTTGTTATTTCCGAAGTTTAGAACATCATCTGTATGGTTATGAAATTTGGTTAATTCTATACTTGATATATCCACTTCATGCTTTTCATCCACATAATAATCGACATCAACACTAATATTAGTTGGGCTATTCGCATTTTTGGCTGATACAGAGCCACAAAAAATAGATAAAAGAAGAAGTATGTAGTTAATCTTTAAGAACATTCTGTTGCTTTTATTCAATACTGGTTCAGTAAAAAAATCTGAAACCTATTAAAAAAATAATAGTTTATCTCTCGAAAGATAACAATATAAGAGTGGATAAAAAAATTATCAATTTAAAGTTTAATACGAAATAAATAGATTTTTTAAAATACTCTTATTTGACACAAAAAAAGGCCATTTTATTTGATCTAAAATAGCCTTAATTTTATTTTCTAGAGATTGAAATCTCCTTTTGTAAATCTTGTTTCTTTTCGCCTTGTTCGTTTTTTTGATTCAACAATGGCATTAATAAAAGTGGAATTAATAGCAACCCCAGAATACTGAATATGATGGTTCCGAACAAACCATTATTTAATTGTCTCATTTTGTTAGTTAGATTATTGACCGATATTTAGTAATAAAAGAGAAATTTATTCCATTGATTAGGTTTAACTCTTTCGTTTTCATTGGCAATATGTCTAACAAGCAAAAAATAGAATATCAATCAATATCACTTGATTACCATGATATTTATCAGTGATTTTAAATGGGCTACATCAATCTTTTCGTTGGGTTATGAAATTTGTAAATTATACACTAATTAGCTCCTCTTTTTTAGTAAATTTAAAAAAGCTGACATCATCAGAAAATTCTAATAAATTTAAACGGTCTTGCCAATTTTCTTCTTTTAAAATTTCAGTTATTTCTTCCTCTTTGGAGATACACTTCAATAAACCATCAGTCGCTATACCAAAAGACTCTTTAAAATAAGTTTCCTGAATGATCACTTGATCCTTGACCCAATCTTTATAGGAATCTCCCAAGTGATAGCATATAAAATTGGGATAATTATTCTGATCGAATTCTTCAATTTTATTATCTGTGATAATACAACCATCCCCTGCCATTAAATACCATATTTGTTTTGTACGTGTATTAATTAAAGCTACGATAAGAGTAGAAGCCAACTCTGAATAAGACAAATCTAAATGCTGTTGTACATTTTGTAATTGCACAAAAAATGAACGAGTTATATGCATTCCTAAACTAAACAGACTATATGATTTCAATAATTCTTCTCCATGTATATCGGTCTGATCAGGAAGATTTTTAGCAATCTTCTTTAGTAGTTTAGAAAATAGTGCAGAAGCGAAATGACTTTCCTCTCCTGTCGAACATCCATCCATCACGGCAATTAATGAGATGTTCTGTGATAATGAAGTAGTAAACATCGCATCTTCGTTATGATGCTCATGATTTACACTTCTTTTATAAAATTTTTCTATCATCTTTTTTCTTTAATAGGGTTTTTATTGATCGATTCCCCTATTAAGGGTGTATAATTCTTTGGGTAATAATTTGAAATCATTTAGATTTAAACTAAACTTCATCAAAATGGATAAGAAAGAAATATCTCAGTTACTGAATCAAATTGAATTTTCTCAGGCTAAGGAAAAGCTATATCCCTTAGTATATGATAACCTCCATGAAATTGCGGAGAAGCTTTTTCGTAGAGAGAGAAGTGATCATACCTTACAACCTACGCTTTTGGTTAATGAAGCCTATATGAATCTGGTTGATCAAGATCAAATCAATTGGCAAGGCAGAACACATTTCTTTGCTGTGGGTGCACAAGCTATTCGTCGTATTTTGGTACATCATGCAAGAACGAAAAATGCTCAAAAAAGAGGGGGCGGCGTACATAATTTAGAACTAGAAGAAGGTATTGCTTTCACTCCTGAAAAAGAAGGGATGGTTTTAGATATCCATGAGGGTTTGGAACATTTGGAAAAAGTACACCCTAGACAGGCACAAGTTGTAGAACTGAAGTTTTTTGGTGGGTTAAAAATGCAGGAAATTGCCGATGAATTAGGTGTTTCCATCAAAACCATTGAGGTGGATTGGAAAGTAGCCAAAGCTTGGCTGAAGAAGTTTATGAAGACCGAACAATAAACTTTCCGGTACTAATTAATACTATTATACAACAGACGTTAGAGTGGGAGAAGGGAATAATTTACACGAAAGGGCTACTGAAATCTTAGGTAAGATCATGGACTTACCTAAAGAGGAGGCTTTAAAGCACATAGATGAACTATGCGGGGACGATCATTCGTTAAAGAATGAAGTCTTATCGTTGTATAGTGAGTTTACGGTAATGCCTGCCAAAAAAGAAAAAAGTAAACCCAAGACTAATCCCAACTTTAATATATTATCTGTTGAAGGAAATACGGGCTTCTTCTCTAACCTTCGTTCCAAGCTTTTATCTAAAAAAGGAAGTCGCTTGATTGTTATTTTCTCACTGATGATTGGACTTCTTTTCCTAGGGTTCTTCATCAGAAAGCAAGTGTATAACAGTATTTTTAATGACGTTTTAGAGGAAAGATATGCGCTCATTCAATCGAATAAACTGATATTGAACGATTGGGTGAATCATAAAAAAGAAACCATACAGCGTTACGCCTCAGCCAAAATAATAAAACGTTTGGCAGTAACGGTAGATAGTATCGATAACCTCGACCTCACTACTAAGGAGAAAAATAGACTCCTTCAACCTTATTCCAATCGATTAAAAGAAATTACAAGAATTCTCAATTCTGGTGATCTAGGCATATTGGATGCACAATCGCCAAGAATATTATTAAATACATTTTTAGCTACTGATTCTACTTTAGCAGAATCGAACAATATTCGATTAAGTAAAGCCTTCTATGATTATTACTTAAGACTGACGGATGGTGAAACCATTTTCTTCCCTCCTATGCATCATAACAATCTCATATATGATGGTATAGTCTTTTATGAAGAATCTGATTGTGGTTTTATGACACCCATTTATGATGAAGAAGGTAAAATCTCTGCTTTCCTATTCTTTGCATTAGTTGCACAAGAAGGGTTTACTGATATCTTCAAGTACAGTCATTATGGAAAATCATCTAAAACATATGCTATCGATGGAGAAGGTCGAATGGCTTCTGAAAGTCGCTTTTTAGATGACATAAAAGGACCCTATCAACTGGATACTCTTGATCGTCCAACAGCTATATATTATCTATTCGTTGAAGATCCTGGTGCAAACCTTATGGATGGCGGCATTCCTGATCAAAATAAAATGGAACGTGAGCCAACGAAAATTGCTAAAGCATTGGGAAATCATGTATTTGAGGGCGGACCTATTTCTGGAAAAATTCCTGAAGCCTATAATGACTACAGAGGAGTAAAAGTAATTGGGGCGTACGAATATCTTCCTTTACTAAATATTGGTATTATCTCGGAAGTAGACGAGGAAGAGGCCATGAGTATACTTCCTAAAATAGATTTCCTATTAGGTATTCTATATGTGATTATCTGTGTGTCTCTTTTCTTACTTTATCACTCCAACATTACGTTATTGCAGTATAATAAACGCATCAAGAAATTGGGTGAAATGGGTCAATATCACTTAATTGATAAAATTGGTGAAGGTGGATTTGGTGAGGTATACAAAGCTGAACACAGTTTATTGAAGATGCCTGTGGCGATCAAATTATTAAAACAAGGGAGTACTGAGGACAGTATTCAACGTTTTGAGAAAGAAGTTAAAATCACCTCTTCTCTAAAACATCCGAATACCATTAAAGTATATGATTTTGGACGATCGCCTCAAGGACAATTCTACTATGTAATGGAATACATTAATGGCATCACTTTATCTAAAATCCTTGAGATCGAGAAAAAATTACCTATTGAACGTATCGTTTATGTCTTGAGAATGGTGTGTTACAGTTTGAGAGAAGCACATCAGAATCATCTTGTTCATAGAGATATTAAACCGTTAAATATTATGCTTTCTCAACAAGGAGGGGCATTTGACCAAGTGAAATTATTGGACTTTGGTTTGGTAAAAGACTTGGAGAGCCAGGAAAACACTCAGCTTCATAAAATTGGAGGCACCCCTATGTTTATGGCTCCAGAACGTATGAGAGATCCTTACAATAACGATCATAGAGTCGATATTTATTCTATTGGTGCCTTAGGTTTATATCTATTGAGTGGTCGCTTTTTAGTGGAATTGGTTTCTCAAAAAGTGATGTCAGGAGAAGAAACCATCCAAGGTAACTTTAGAGACAAGTTAATTGACCGTGAGGATGTTCCACAAGAATTAAAAGATATGCTTTTAGAGTGTATCCGATTTGATCCTGAAAAAAGGGTGCAACATATTGACGATTTCATCGATTTATTGGAGCAACTTCAACATCAATATCCTTGGACGCAAAAAATGGCGAAAGATTGGTGGAAAACATATGATGAGTATTCCATCAATTAGTCTTGGAATACTTTTAAGGCATCCCCTCCCAAACATAATAGACCTGTGAAAATCGCCAAGGAGAAACTGATTAATGTCCCAATCAATATATATTCCGTCATCTGACGATCTTTTCCACCTTTTAAATCTCCAAAACGGAAAACTGACTTCGCTGTCAATAAAAAGCCAATAGATCGCAGGTCGCCATTCAATACAAAAGTAAGAATCAAGATACGTTCTAAAATTCCAATCCACTGCCCCGCATCGACCAATGAAGCATATACCGAACGATCGTTTTGGAACTTGGTATTCTTCTGAAATTTAAACTTCTTTTCTAACCTTTTGGGATCATTTTCTTTGAGATCAATCTCCACTTCCATCGTATTATCGTAAGCATCTTGAATGATCTGCGAGCTCTGAGGAGTCCATCTTTTCAATAACACTTTCATGATAATTCCCACGGGAACGGTCACAAAAAGATAAGCCGCTAGAATATTCCAAGGGAGTTCAATAGCATACAAGTCTTTTAATATGGCTGTATAATTGAGTTTGTAGGAGATGAAACCTAAAGTAATGATATGAAGGGCTTGATCCAGTAAGAAAAATAAGGTATTGTATTTCTCCCATCTTTTTGATGCAAACGTCTTGGTTAAATCAATAATAGCATGAAGGGATGTCAGTAAAATTGTCGAAAAAAACACTTTCCCTACCCCACTTTCTTCCACCACCATAAACTGATGTGCAAAAACGGCTGTATAACAAACCCCATGTATTAGAATATGATTCCAATACGCTTGGGAGAAATACGTTTCAGCCTTTTCTTTAGCCATCTTCTCTGTTTGAAAAATGAAGTCTGCTAAAAAATGTGCGAATAAGAGCTTAAAAAAGAGGATATTCATAAGTTAGTTGATAAGAAGAATTATTTTCTGAGAGAACCAATTGAGGTAATTCACCAAGCCTTCCAAATTATCTTTCTGTATTCTTTTATGGATTGCTGGCTGAGAAACTCCGACTAGTTCTGCCAATTCTTTTTGTTTTGTTACTCCTAAAAGGTAGTGTTTTGCTACTGTAAAACTACTAAATGACCAATTGGATATCAAATGTTCGATGAGTTGAACGGATTCTTGGAAACCAATAAGGTCGTAATCCCAGGTAGTGGCTATCGAAAGTCGTCTTTGAGATTGATGAAATTTATCAAAATTCCTACCTGACAATTTATAGGCTTGTCCATCGGAACTCATCACATTATCTCCTTCGAAACCTTCTTTTCCTATACCTATACTTATACGAACATCAATCTTTAAATCGTAGAGTTCCTTCTTGGCATTAATAAAAACCCTCAAAAGTACCGCCAAATAAAGACTTTTACTCGGGTCTGTCAGTTCTATCTGAAAACTATCGCCACGGAATATATCCCAACGAATATCCTCAAAAAATGGAAGGTTCATAACCTCCTCAATGCAAGACGACCAAAGATCGTTGTCTCTTGTCTTTGTAGAAGAAACAATGTCTGCTGTTAATATTGCAATCATGACTAAAAATATAACCTTAGGAGTTATAATCAAAATATATTACCAAATAAGTTATGAATTGAAATTATAACCTATTAAGTTATATCAGTAAATTATTATCGAAATTTTGGTTTTATGAATCGTAAAAAATAACCATATATGTTATAAATTTAAAATATAACTTATATGGTTATTTCATCAATATATAACCTATTTGATTATAACCCTAATTCAGATTTTCTAGTTTTGATTAACTGGGCTACATCCAATTTAGAATTCTTTTCTATGGTATTATCCACCACCAACAATTGGTAGGTTTTCCCTTTTTCCTTAAATAATATTTCTTGTCCGATTTTTAAATCAACACCACTATTCGAAAAAGGAGATAAATTGGGATTCATCACCCCCGGAATAATCAAAGGAATTGATTTAGACGTGTTGTTTCTTAAAGTGAAAGTTACAAAAGGCTCTTTCATAGCCACTGCTTCTCGAGTAGTTTCCTGGGTAGAGATCTTCACCCTCATAGGCTTATCAGATGAATTACTTAAATGTAAAATCCCTTCTTTCTCGACGAGAACAATCTCTTTTCGATGAGCATTTAATCCAAATCCTCTGATGTTCTCCCCAGAAAATTTGTTTAACACCTGAACGCCTAGTTCTTCCCCACTCAGATTGTCGACTGAACAGGAATACATATCATAATTCGAAATATCATAATCAAGGGTTTGCTGGGCGGGAATGACGACTACAGTTTTGGAGGTAGAACACGAGAAAAATAGTAAAACGAGTGTAATGAGCGATAGCGTTTTCATAGTTGAAGGAAGTTAATGGTTGAAAAACAGATAACTTATTTGTGGCTTATTTTGTTTAAGACAATTGTTTTTGGGTAGAAATTAAAAATGAAAAGTTAAAAATGAAAAACGTGAAATGTAGATCTAACGCTCGTTTGATCATTATTTTTCACATATATCGTTCATGATTTAATTTCTGTTTCAAAAATTATTAGGGTTACGGTTTTGTGTCTCTGATTAGCAAAATTAAATTTCAATACATTGAAGTAAAAAACGAGCGTTAAAATAACATTTCACGTTTTTCATTCTTCATTTTTAACTTTTCATTTGAACACGAGATCGGGAGATCTCTAACGTTAATAGGCACTGATGACGCTGCGCTTAACATCAGCGCCAGTGTCTTCCTAACTCCCAATACAAAAAATCCACAGAATTAAAATCCTGGGCTTTCGATACTCCTCCCCTTACTTCTTACCTTTTACCTCTTACTTCTATTAATAAATCATCCTTAAAAAAAAGACTCTCCCCCTTAGTTTCTTAGTTCCTTAGTTCCTCAGTTCCCCCTACGGTTTCAACAACGTCTCATTCGCCTGCAACAACTTCAATAACTCTTGCGTATTGAGCTTCGACGCCTTAGACGTTCCCGATAGTAGGTCGTCGGCAAGTTCTCTTTTGTCGGAGTGGAGGGCGATCATCTTTTCTTCGATGGTGTTTTTGGTGATCATGCGGTAAACAGTCACTGGTCGGTCTTGGCCAATACGGTGGGCTCTGTCGGTGGCTTGATCTTCTACTGCCGGGTTCCACCATGGGTCCATATGGATAACATAATCGGCTGCGGTGAGGTTTAGACCTGTGCCTCCGGCTTTGAGTGAAATGAGGTAAACATCGCCTAAACCTTTTTGGAAATCGGAGATGCCTTTTTCTCTTTTCTTAAGCGGTGTCGATCCGTCTAAATATTGATAGGTGAAACCTTCGTCTTCGATGGCATTTTTGATTAGTTGTAAAAAGCCTACAAACTGACTAAAAATGAGGGCTCTGTGTCCGCCTTTCTTTAGTTCGTGGAGGGTTTCTAAAAGGAGTTTGATTTTACTTCCTTGCAACGTCCAAGTATGATCTATCAGTTGAGGGTGACAACATAATTGACGTAGTTTTGTGAGTTCTGCCAATACTTGAAGTGTGGCATCTTTTTGCTCTTTGGATTGCAGAATGCCTTCGATTTCTTCAAGTGCAGTTCGGCGATGTGCTTCGTATAAAGTAAGTTCATCGTCGTTGAAATCGACAGACAATACCGATTCTGTTTTTGGAGGAAGTTCATCCAATACTTCGCTTTTCTTACGACGAAGGATGAATGGTGCAATTAGTTTTCTAAGTACTTTTTTGGCTGACTTTGCATGGTGTTCATCACCTGATTCGGTAATTCTTAAGATAAAGTTCTTGTTGAACGATTCCCAATTTCCGAGTAAGCCTGGATTGATGAATTCGAATAAATTCCACAGTTCGGCCAAGTTATTTTCAATAGGCGTACCTGTAGTAATCACTCTCATTTTACCATTCAATTGCATGGCTACTTGAGAACGCTTCGTAGTTTTATTTTTAATGGCTTGGGCTTCATCAAGTAGTACGATGTTCCAATCTTTCTCTACCATTTTCTTGTAGTTGGTTTGAAGCAATCCATAACTACAAATGATGATATCATACTCCTTAGCGTCTTTAATCAGTTGATCTCTATCCGCTGAAGCTGATAATAATTTAGGCGTGATTGTCGGTGCAAACTTTCTGATTTCACTCACCCAGTTGAACGTTACAGAAGTTGGAGCGATCACTAAAGAAGGACCATCTGATGCTTTATCGAGCATTAGTGCTAGACCTTGTAATGTTTTACCCAGACCCATGTCATCAGCCAAACAAGCACCTCCACCCCAAGTGGCTAAACGTGATAACCACTGATAACCGTCTTGTTGGTAATCTCTTAAATCGGCTTGTAAAGTAGTTGGTAGTGGATAGACTTTCCCGTTGGTCTCTTCAATTTTAGATTGAAGGGTAGTCCAAGAGTCGTCGGCTCTCACCAAAGCTTCTTTTGATAATGCATTCAGCACCCCATAAGAAGCCATTCGGTGGACTCTAAATTCTAATTTATCTTCGACCCCAATACTTGTTAGGGCTTGTAATTGTTTTCTTAAATTATCGGTAAGGGCTACGAATTCATTTTCTTTGATCTCTACATATTTACTGTTCGGATCGTTACGGAATTGTTTCATTAAGTCAGTTAATGAAACCACCACTTCCTCGTTGATCTGAACGTCTCCACCAATGGCAAACCAATCTCTTTTCTTGTTTTGGATTTGCATATTGATGTTGCTCCCCGATACATTACCCAATAGCTTAAATCGTGCTCCTTTTGGCCACTCTACTACGGGTTGAACATCACCTTTCTGCAATTCGAGTAAGGTGTTTAATGTCTCTTCTCTATCTCTCAACTCCCAGGCAAAATGACCATCGTGTGTCATTTCCAAATGAGGTCGATGATAGAAGAACTGAGAAATTATTTCTTCTTCCTGCTTTAAATTACGCTTGCATCTTGTGCGTTCTCTATCAATCTCCTCTACTAAAACCTCCTTTCCTTTTGCTGGAGTTACATAAGGAGGATGCGTTTTATAAGGCTTCATAAAGATCTCTAAAAGGATGTTATTCCCTCTTGGAGACAATAAAGCATGTATGGTATTATCGGCCATCACTTCTGGTAACTCCTCTTGGATTTCCTCTACATGAGAATGCACATTGATACTGTGCCCCAAAGAAGCCACGACCGTTTTTAATTGTTCTTTCGCCGATTTTGGAATGATCACATCAGTAGGAAAATTGACCGACCATGACTTGACGTTTTTATCTACATCATAATAAATTACTCTGGTGGCTGTTTCCCTTTTTACTGGGAAATCAATGTTGACGTCTTTATCAAAAAATAATTTATAGGTGTCTTTATATTCTGTGATGTGCAATTCCATCGGTCGTTTTTCGACAATCACAGAAACGTTATCATCACTTTCTAAAACCACATTGGGATGACCAGGAAGTAGTTTCCATACTTCCAAAACATCATAATCTACATATCCTCTACCATACGTTTTTACCGCTTTTGATAGAATATCCTGATCGATGTCCAACATGCCTTTGATCTGCTTGGTCATCAATTTACGATCAGATATTTTCTTGGGTTTGGACCATTTACCTGATTTCAATTTGGTTTGTTCCATAGGCTGAACATACAATTGATGATCGGCCACTACCCAAAGTAATCGAGATTCTGATTTTCCTTTTGAGGCTTGTTTCTTATTCTTCTTAAAGTCTTCCGCTAGTGTATTGATTTTCTTCAATACCACTTCCCACTCTTCTTCTTCAGAGACAGATAAGAACTCGGTAATCTTTACAAATTCATCGTTAATTAAATATTCCAGTTCGAACTCATCGTCGTAGCCTTCCTCCTTTAATGCCTGATGTGCCTCGGCTAAAATCGAAGCATACCATTCATAACCGTATTTAGAGAATTTCAACACCTGTTCTGGAATGATACTAAAATCTAAAGGCGATAAATTGAATTCCTTTCCAAATACTTTAGCCAATAACCAAGCAACATTGGCTAAGATAAAAGGATGTAATTTGATGGATCTATTCGTGATTAATTCGATGGCTAAATTCTTTAAAGAATAGCGATCGTGCTCACAATCTATTGCACTATTGTTTCTGTAGATCATCTGAAGATCCAGAACAATATGAGCTAATTTAGTATTGAAGTTTTCTTTTTTGGCTGCGGTAGAATTGTATCTATTTCTTTGGACTTGAATATCGTCGGCTTGTAGTTTTAAAATAAGAACTCCTAATGTTGCTTCTTTATCTACACTATTGAACGACCACCCTTTTGAACTCTTCTTTGTTTTTTCTTTTGATGCGTCTTTAATCCCTGCCTCATAAAGATATAAGGCCAAAGCTTCTTTATATTTTTTTGATAAGAAGAGCGCTTCACTTTTATGTTGGCTAAGATCAACTTCAATATCATCAGATAATTTTAGAGTGGAAGCATCAATATCCAATCGACAAACTGATATGTACTCCTTGATATAGGTTTGTAAGACAGTATCATGAATGACAGATGGAATTAATGGTTCGATAAGATTTAGATCTGCATCTCCATTTTCAATCTCTTTTAAAAGAATAAATGGCAATCGATTCTTGATGTCCGCATCTAAATCAAAGAATCTTTGGGTCTCGAAATAACCAAACTGAACTAGCGTATGATAACCAAAGAACAGATTCATTTTATAGTTTGAACCTACCCCATCAAAATTCAAATACTGAGTAAAAATATATTGAAGCTGACCATCAGAAAGGATAAAATCCCTTAAAGCATTTTCCAATTTAAACTCAGATCTACCCCATGATTCTACATATGGAGGGAGAGTCGATTGCAAAATGCTTAGGCACTCTGATACCAGTGCATCTTTTCTCTTAGAAAAATGATAAACTGCAAATAGAAAATGTTCTAAAGAATTGGCGTGATAATACTTGCCGTTTTGTACCTGAAAAGGGGTAATCATCCCCAAAACTTCCATTTCTTCACAGGCTTGTTGCACCGACCTCTTTTGTGCTGATCGTGTCTGATCTGAAAAATAAGGTGTAATAATTCCTTCGACAATACTGCGTGCTTCCCCTCTGAAACCAACAGTGAGGAGAACGGTTGTATAAATATCGAGAGTAGTTTGATTGACACCTTCAAACTGTTTTTCTACAGATTTAAATTGATCAAAATTGAAAGTCATACTGAGTCAATGGAAGCTATAAAATGACATTGGAAGATTACTTTTTAGCAATCTTCCAATGGTGAATAATGATATTATAAAATATAAAAGCCGGAAATGTATTTATCCATCGGTCGATACGCTTCATAGTCAGAAGGCAAGGCCTCCTCAGTTCTAAGTATCACCGATGTTTTGGAACCGCTGTTTAAGTGTTCCAACACTCCCCAATCTACTTTATCTTTTACTGTTTTGTAATCTTCTGAATCTGGATCCATCCAAATAAAGGCCACATTTTTATCTTTTTCCTTCAAAACTGAAGATAAGAAATCTTGTACCTTATGTTCGTAACCTTTTTTCCAAAACAATCCTTCTACCGTTACAAAAGTATGGTGTTTGAAGTTGAATAACCTATTGGCGTAGGGAATATAAGGCAACATGTATTTTGCGATCATTCCCTCTACTCCTGGAAGATGTTTAAATTTCCAGTTTCCGATGTACACCTGTCCTCCAACGATTACCTCACCGTCTTCATTAAGCACATAGCTATCGTCGGTTAAGCCAATGGTTTCGTTAGAATAAAAAGCATAGTCTTTGTAAAAGTCGTCTGCTCTTTGTGTAATCAAAGATTTTTCGTTGGCTGATAGTTTTACCAAATGCTCACTTTTCTTTGGTGTGATACGGCTAAAAGTCAGTGTCGTCATACGACCCACCGTTTCAAAACCCACCTTTTCAGTAAACATCTTTGATCGAAGGTTATCGTTTTCTACCTGTGCATGAAAACATTGTGGTGTGTTATTTTCTGCACTTTCAGGCATTCTATAGTCATTAAAGAAATTGATCAATTGCTGATCTAGAAAACTATTTTTCTTTTTCTTTTTATTCGCATTCTGCTTTTTACTTTGCATTGAAGGCAAGAAAGCAAAATAACGAATATGGTATGTTTCTAGTGGATTCCCCTTCAGCTTAGTGCTTTTATGAATTAAAGTTATTGTACTTAGAAGTGAATTATTTCTTCTAAGATTCAGAAAATAAGCTTTAGGGGTTCTCTCTAAGTTTTCTCTTGTTTCTGTATGTACATATCTCAGACCGCCTTCGGTTCCCCAAAGCGTTTCTTCCAGCATATCCACTACATCATCTGTAAGTTCATCCGTTAATTCTAAAGAAATCGAACCCGATTGGGTAATAATATCTTTCATTCTGTTAACTATATACATTGAGTCTTAATGACTCGTGAAATAAAAAATTGATTTAAGAACCTAAACTCGAAATAAAATATTTTTCATCGAACTTAGGCTATTCGTAAGGTAATTGTTCACCTTTAACATAAGCGAAAACAAATTTATCGTAATTTTCTTACTAACCTAAAATAATAGATGAGAAACTGATGTTAAAAAAAAATTAATTCAGGCATGTATATGTTATTTCATTATTCTTTAGATAAATGTCATTCGACTAAAAAACAAAGTATAAAACGCTCCTTGATGCGAGTTCAAAGTGTATTTTTTATAAAAATCATTATCTCATTTCTAAATAATAATGTTAAATATAATTTAATATCGAACAAAAAAATTGTTATTAAATCAAATTTCAATCGGTTGCATTAGGTATTTTATTCACTTTCAATTAGTTTTGTATCAACGATTAAATAAGAATTTTAATAACCTTGAATATATAAATTTTACTATCATGAGCACTTCTTTTACAATGAGCGAAAGTACCCTTGAGTGGGGATCAAAAATTCTTTTTAATGAGGATAAAAAGAAAAAAGAGGCTGAAAAGGACAAAGCAACAAAAAAGTCTAAGAAAGAAACTCAGTCTTAATTCACTAAAATCTTTAACCTTTAAGATAAACTCACATAACCACATAAAAACTTAACTCACTCATGGAGAGACATTCGTTTGTCTCTCTTTTTTTGTCGTTTACTTTCTTTCAGTAATCGATAAATACTGTTTAAATATATATGTGCGTTGTTAGTCGAAAATAACTGTAATTTCCCCAATTAAACATCAAATTAGTACTTGTGAAATGGAAACTAAGAAAATGTGGACTTAAAGCTTCATTAAATAAATCAGTTTCAATTAGGAATTAAATCATCATCACTAACACTTATGCAACGTACTATTTGTATTCTAATATTTCTTGCCTTTACCTCGTGTATTAAAAAATCGAATATACCCAATATTCAAGGTACATGGGAATTAATTTCTGCGGAGAGTGTGGAAAACGAAGAATCAAAAACTATGGATCTAAGCGATCGAAGAATGATTAAAATGTTTAGTCAGCAACACTTTGCCTTTTTTAATCACGATGTACATCATGGAAAAGATAGCTCAGAATATTATGCTTCAGGTGGAGGAACCTATCGTCTTGCTGGAGATCAGTATACCGAAAATTTAGAGTATTGTAGTTATCGCCCTTGGGAAGGACACAAATTTACTTTCCGATTGTATTTTGAAGGCGATACGCTGGTTCAAATCGGAAAAGAAGAAATCGAATCACTTGGGGTCGATCGTTTGATTATTGAAAAGTATAAAAGAATTGAACGAAAAGTGAAGAATATTCATGCTTTACCGTTAATGTAAAGTATAAAAAAACCACCTCTAACTTAGAGGTGGTTTATAGCAATTAATAATATAGTTGTTCTTTAGTTGATAGTTAGATGCCCTATTGCTCTAGTATAATAAGTCATCTGGATTTGTGCCTTTAATTTACTTTGGATGTATTCTACCACCGCCTGCTCAACATATAACTGAGCATCGATTACTTCTAGAATTTCGATCATCCCTTTTGTAAATCTATCTTCAAGAACCGCTGCATTCTCTCTTGCTTTTGTTAGTGAAGAATACGCTATTTCGGTTTCTTTCATTGCGTTTTCGTAAGCCACTCGTTTCTGAGCGATTTCCAATTGTTGCAATTCATTTTCTCTTTCTACAGACAATGCTGCATTTTGTATTTTTATCTGCTGAGCTGTCTTTAATTGTGTCTTTTTCCCTGCATTATAAATCGGAATATTCAACATTAACCCTGCCTGAACGTTTGGTACTGCACCCGGTAACATATTGTAACCTGGAGAAGCATAAGAAGCTGTACCCACACCTGATAACTGAGGGCGATACATACCACTAATAATCTTCTTGTCGTGCTCTTCCAACTGTAACATTTTCTCTTTCACCAATAATTCTGGTCGAGTAATGTGCTGCAGTTCAGAATATTCTGGGTGATTAATCAAGATAGAATCGGATACCACAGTACCTTCTTCGAACTCTTTTCCGATCAATCTGTTCAAAGACATCAAAAACAACTTGTATGTATTTTCTGACTGCACCACGGCCAATTGGGCACGTTTCACTCTCACTTCCGTCATCAAGACATCACTTTTATTTGCTTGTCCGAACGATAGTTTTTGTGAGACCAAATCTTGTACTCTAATCAAGTCGTGCTCATAGTCTTTCATGGCTTTCACCACTTCCTTTTGAGCCACTGTCTGCCAATACTGAAGATCCGTTGCCATAATCACATCTTGAGTAGTGATCGATAACTCATCCATTTTAATTTGATTGGCTACAGCTGCTTTTTGCTTACGCTCTTTCAACACTCCACCTTGATAAATCGGCTGAGTAACACTCGTGTACAAACCATATTGATGATTGGCTAAACCACCCAATTCAGCACCTGATAACTCTCCCAATCTTGCATCGTCTGGAAGACTGAAAGTCATAGGATTTTGAACATACCAATAATCCGCACTCGCATCAAGCTTTGGCATCATATCGGCAATTGTTGTTTTATATTGTTGATAGGAAATTTCAACATTTCCTTCTGCCATTTTCACTAATTGTTCGTGGTTTACGGCATCCTTTCTGTATTCTTGAAGGAAAGGGTCCGTGGCAATTTGTCCATAAAGTGATGATAAACTAAGGCACATCACTCCTATCAATACTCCTAAGTTTTTCATAGCTATTTCTTGATTTTAATTTGATAGAAAATGGAATAAATTACTGGTACTGCCCACAATGTAAGTAGTGTTGCAAAGCCTAATCCGAAGATAATGGTCACTGACATGGCACCAAAGACACTATCAGGTAATAATGGGAACATACCAAACATGGTCGTAATGGCCGCCATTAATACAGGTCGTGTTCTGGAAATCGTCGCTTTCAAGATACTTTCTAACTGAGTCTCTCCAAGTTTCAATTGTATGTTGACTTCATCAAGTAGTACGATAATGTTCTTGATGATCATACCGAGTAGACCAATCCAACCGATAAACGACATAAAGTCGAAGGCTTTACCTAAACCAACCAAACCGAATATCACTCCAATTAACGATAGTGGAAGTAATAATAAGACGATGGTGGTTTGTTTATAATTACCAAACAATGCAATCAGAATAGCGATAATAAGAAGGAAAGCCAAAGGGAAGAAAGTCACAATCGCTTCGACTGCTTCTCCTTGATTTTTCTTCTCCGCGTCCCACATGAAAGAATAACCCTCAGGTAACTCAATAGCTTCAATCTTGGCTTGAACATCTTTTTGTAGTTCTCCTGTAGTTACTCCTTCAATAGGATCACATAGTGCTGAGATAGCACGGTGTCTGTTGTAAGTTTGGATGTATGGATATTCGTAATCAATATTAATCTTCTTAATCACTTGTTGTAATGGCACCGAATTATTGGCCGTTACAATATTGATGTTCTGAAGTTTATTAAAATCAGCTACTTCCCCTTCATTCGTTTTTAAAACGATAGGAAGCAACTCGTTTTCTTCTCTGTAAGTACCAACAGTGATACCTTCGCTCATCACTCTTACTGATTCGGCAATGTTCTTTCTGCTAATATTTGATTTTGCCGCTTTCGCATCAGCATATTCCAATTCCCAAACTGGCGACATGTTGAACCAAGAACTGTGGACATGACGAGATAATTTCGACTCCCTCATGATATCTAAAGCGATATTATTTAATGAGTCTAGTACCTCTATATCTTTACCCATAAATCTTGCTTCGACTTTACCGTCTAAAGGAGTCATTACCGAATAAAGTTCTGGTCGAACAAAAAGTTCTGGGAAAAGGTCGTATTTCTGATCTTCTAATCTTGAGAAAACTTTCTCTACATTATCATAGTCTTCGCACTCAACTATAAAGCTAAGTACGTTGGTTTGTGGACCATAACTTGATGATGCCAAGAAGTATCTTGGAGGAGTCATACCGACCGTCATCGTTACATCTTTTACCTCTTCTTGTTCGCTTAACCAATTGTAGATCTTATCGCCTTGTTCTTCTGTGTAGTAGATAAATGATCCCTCTGGAGTGAAAGCATTGATCTTAAATAAGTTCTTTTCCAACTCCGGCATAAATACTACTTTCAGGTTTTTACTCACCAATAATGAAGTACCGAAAATACCCAATATCACCGCTAGGGAAATAAACTTATGTTTAATTGATAGCGTTAGGAAAGCTCTAAACTTCTGATAGAACTTACCACCATATAAATCTACTTCTTCGTCGCTATTTTCTGTATTGTCTTCCAAGAAGGTATCACAAGCTAGAGGCGATTGCGTTAAGGCAAAAATCCAGCTTAAGAACAATGAAATGGCCAAAACGGAGAATAAAGAAGATAAGTATTCACCTGTCGCATCCGGAGAAATACGGATAGGAAGGAAGGTTAGAATGGCAATAATTGTTGCTCCCAATAAAGGCCATGACGACGATTGTGCTGACTGATAAATGGCTTCTTTCTTAGGGATTCCTTGCTTGATTTTCATCAAGATGGATTCTATGACCACGATGGCGTTATCTACCAACATACCCATAGCAATAATTAAGGCCGCTAAACTTACTCTTTCCATGTTGATTCCAAATGCCAACATGAATATCAAAGTACCTAAAATGGAGAAGACCAAACCAGATCCTACCAACAATCCATTCTTTAAACCAATAAAGAACAGAAGGATAATTACTACTGTACCAACAGAAGCAATTAAGTTGAATACAAAACCATCGTTGGCTGTTTTCGACTCGATTCCTTGGTTATAGATATTCTTCAGGTGAATACCTGCGGGTAAATCCTCTTTTAATTCTTGAAGTCTCTTATCTACTGCTGCCCCCACTTCTACTACATTGGCACCTGCTGATGCTGAGATCGCAAAACCCACTGCCGATTGGCCTTGAATTTTCATTTTTGTCGTATAAGGAGAAGCGTAACTTTCTTCTATTTCTGCAACATCTTTCAGTTGAATCTGCTTGCCATTTCTATTGGTGATGAATAAATGTCCAATTTCATCAACCATCGAAAAGTCGCCTGCCACTTTTACTCTAAGACGTTGTTTGTCTGTATTGACAAAGCCAGAGTTGACTAACTTGTTTTGTTGATTTAAAGCATTGACTACCTCTTCCAAAGACACTCCCAATTGGTGCATTTTTCCAAAGGTCAATTTGATATCGACACTTTCTTGAGGTTTACCAAAAAGCACTACTTTAGCCACATTCGGGACTTTAAGTAATTCTTTTTTATAATCGTCTGCGATATCGTTTAATTCTCTGTAAGTAAATCCTTCACCATAGATGCCATAGAACAAACCTAATACATCGGCAAAATCATCATTTACTATGGACGTTGATGCTCCCGCAGGAAGCTGACCTTGAACGTCGCCTACTTTTCTTCTCAGGATATCCCACATTTGTGGAATTTCATCACCAGGAATTGTCTTTTTAAGTACTACCAGAATTCTTGATACCCCATTTCTACTATCAGAGTCCAAGAAATCCAAACCGTCCATTGCTTGGATAGCTTCTTCCAGTTTATCTGTTACCTGTTGTTCTACCTCTTCTGCAGATGCACCAGGATAAGTCGTTAACACTACGGCTTGTTTGATGGTAAATGGAGCATCTTCTAGTTTACCTACTTTCTCGTAAGAAACTACACCTCCAAGAATTACCAATAGCAAGACAAACCATGAGAACGGTTTATTTTCTAAAGTAAATTTCGTGATATTCATACTTAGTTCTTAGCGGTCATCATTGGTTCGTCTATCGTATATCTCACTTCTTGTCCCTCCGAAAGGTAGGTACCGCCTGCTGCTACAATGATGTTAGCGTCTGTTTTTTCCAATAACTCTACTTCCATTTGTCCGTCGTTTAATAGAGTATTGACTTTCACTTTCAAACTATGTAATGTATGATCTTTGGACTGAACCGCCCATACAAATTGTTCACCATTTGCTTTGTTAATTACCGCTGTAGAAGGTACGATTACATCATTTTTATCGGCCTTTGCCAAATCAAAATATACTTCTGATGTCATACCTCCAATAAGGTTGCGATCTTTTACTTTCACCTCAACAATACACGGATAGGCGTTTGTAAGCCCCTCTGTATCTCTAGAAATCTCCACCAATTTAGCTTGGAAGACTTCTTCTTTTTTACCATCAAAAACTACTTGAATGTTTGATATTTTACCAGGGTGAAGTGCTATATCCTCGTTTACTACGCAGTTGACTTTTACTTTAGAGTAATCTTGGAAAGTCACAACCTTCTGAGAAACTCTTAAGTGTTCCCCTTTTTCGGTATATGTGTTCTTCACATACCCATTAAAAGGGGCAACCAATTTGGTATCTCTTAATGCGTTTTCTGCATTTTTAAAGTCATGTTCAGCAGTAATGAAATTCATTTCCAGCTGATCGTACTGTTGTTGTGAAATGTTCTGATGATCGATAAGCTGCTTGGCTCTATCAAATTCTTGTTTCGACCACTTCAACTTTGCTTTTGCATTGTTGAATGCGATCAGGTAATCTCTTTGGTCGATCTGACCAATGATTTCTCCTTTTCTAAAATATTGTCCATCCTCTACATCAAAAACGATTAAAGGACCTTGTACTCTAAAAGATAAATTCACCTCCTTATTAGGGTGTGACGTACCAGTCACCACCTTCATCAGTTGATCTGAACTCGGGTGAATGCTAGTGATTTTTACTTTTTGAGGTTTAGTTTTATTATTTACTTCCTCTTTCGCACACGAAAAGCAAAGTAATGAGATTGTAAAAACGGTTAATGCAAATTTCATTTGGTAGTTGATGATAATTGATAATAATACCTTTATATCAACCCCGCTTTTTTTGTTAGCGTTTAAACTATTTACTGAAAAGGAATTTTTGAGGTTTGAAACGTTGAAAAAGTTGGCTGAAAAAAAAAGAGGTTTGATGCATAACACCAAACCCCTTTAACAAAAGAATTCCACTGCAATGCAAGGAATTCTAAATACTGTGATGCCCCCCGAAGGGGGCACACTGCTTAACGATTCATACTTCAAATATGTAGTCTTGATTTTAATTTTGCAACATTTTGACTAAATATTTTTAAATATTTTATAATTTATTTCTTAATACTGTTAATTCGCCACATATAAGCAGGTTTTATTAATAATATTTTTTGTAATTCTTTTCTCAATACGGTAATCTTTTTTGTATTCTTACAGAGATTACGACGCATAAATATGATTTTCTCTTAAATGAGTTCTATATTTAATCACCCATTTAGTAAAAATTGATATCGATTTGGATACTATTTTAATCAAAGAAGGATCTGCTTTTTCACTATTAGAGCAATTACATCAACAACTTGGAGGGGAACTCTCAAAAGAATCCTTAACACTTAATAATCAATCCTTTGAATTAGATATAAAACTATATTCACTAATCAATGGAGCGGATATCTCTATTTATTATTGTAAGCCAAAACAGGATGTTCAATTAATTATTGAAAGTGAGGAAAATCAAAATGATTACTATATCATGCGCTTTGAGTATGATGCACAAATTGGTCGCAATACAACAGATCAAATACAACAAAACAGTGTATCTACTGAGGCAATGATTGCTTATAAATCCTTCTATTCATTCAAATCAAAGTTAAAATCTAATCAAAAAAACCAGTGGGTATCCATTCGTTTTCATAAAAATCAGATAGCCGATTCTTTCCCAGAATTTAAAAATATCTTAAATGCGATATTCCCTTCCTCCAAGCTTTGGGTGAAGTATTCCATCGCTCCAATTGAAGTTCATTTATTATTGGCTGATATCTTTAAACTCGATTTATCCTCTCCTTCACCTAAGAACAATAGTATCATTTTATCTAGGCTGATAGAGTGTATTGGTATTTTTTATGAACGTGTGACCCAAAACAGCATTCAGCATAGTCTTCATCCCGAGGATTTCGATCAGATTCTTAAAGTAAAAGAGTATTTGATGAATCATTTGGAAAATCAAAAACCTACCTTAGATGAACTAGCTGAAGTTTATGGTTATTCGAGTTCGAAATTAAAAAGGGACTTTATGAGTGTGTTTGGTATTAGTACCCACAATTTTTATCAACAACAAAGATTGGAAAACGCTAAATTATTATTAACCACCAAAAACTACGAAATCACAGACATCGCCCGAAAATTCGGTTATTCCACTGTTTCTAAGTTTTCATTTGCCTTTAAAAAGCAATTTGGAGTCACTCCAAAATCTATCGCATTAAAATATCAGAAGTAAGATCTTTGGAGTACATTATCTGAGCTTAAAAGGTAAAAAATGAGCGATTGAGAACCGTTTATATAATTGTTGGTAGAACAAACTACTGATGATGATAATAATCGATATGAAAAAGAACCTACTCCAATCAAAAATTGCCTTATTTATCTTAGGTATTTTCCTTTTAGGAAACTTTAGTGCTGTTGCTCAACAAAACACTTTAAACGAAAAAGAGCAAAACGAATACAACTTTACTTACAATGTAGGTGTGCAAGCCACTATTTATGGTTGGGCTTTAGTAATGATGGATGTCGCTTTAGAGTTACAAACTAACGTTGATGCCCCTTCGAATAATGGTCAGGCACCTATTAATCAATTAGGACCAATTACAAGACTTTGGGATTACAGAGACCGTTCATATACTACTCCAAACAACGATACTTATTATATCCAAGGATGGGGTGATCTAGAAGAACAACCTTTAGTATTGTTTGTTCCAGAAGTAGAAAATAGATATTGGATCCAACAGATTCTAGATATGTATACTGAGTCTGTAGTGGACCTTTGTAATGCTACTGTAGGCGACAAAGGTGGGTATTTCATCTTAGCCAAAAAAGGTCATGAATTCAAAAACCCGAACAACCTTCCTGTATACTACTCTAACACAAGATATATTTGGTTAGCAGGACGTTTAGGAACAGACGGATCGGAAAGCGATAAAAAAATTGCTCAAGATCTTCAAACTCAATTTAGATTATTCCCATTAGCAGATTACCCTAATGGTGGTGTTCAACCTGCTCCAAAAGTAGTGTCGGGTGCACCAAAAGTAAACTTCCCAATGGGATTGGATTGGTACAACCGTTTCGAGAAAACTTTAAACGAGAACTATTTGGAATCTGATCATCCAATAACGGAGCAGTTCGAATACATCGGTTTTGGTAAAGGTGGTGTAAATACTTTAGCACCTCATAAAAAAGAAGCATTAGTTGCTGCATTCAAAGATGCGTATGCAATGATCGTAAATGCTGCAAAGTATAGCAGTACTCCAGTAAACGGTTGGAACTGGGAATACAAAGCAGGTAAATATGGTGCTGACTACTTGCAGAGATCTGCCATTAACTTAAATAGTATTGGTTTGAACTCTCCAGAAAGAGCGATGTACCCTAAAAGATACCACGACAATAACGGTGAGGTATTAAATGGTAAAAATGCATACGAAATCACACTTCCTGCTAACATGCCTGTTAACTATGAGATTGGTGGTTTCTGGTCGATGACAATGTATGATGCTGAAGATCGTTTCATGGTAGAAAACGAGATCAAAAGATATAAAGTGGGTAGTATGATGAAAGACTTAAAATATAATAAAGACGGGTCGTTAACCATCTACATCTCACATGAAGCTCCTAAAGACAAGAAGCAAAAGAAAAATTGGCTACCGGCACCTAATGGAGATTTTATGTTACAGTTCCGATTCTATGAACCCAATAAAGAAGTTGTTGATGGACAGTTCGCCCTACCACAATTATACAACTTAAACTAGCATTTCCATGTTATAACGAGGCTTCTAATTTAGAAGTCTCGTTTTTGCTATTAAAGATCTTAACAGACTTCTCTTGTCACAACAACTATTCTTTCGTTAATTGGTAGTAGTTAAATAAAAAATGACGATGACCAACGAAAAAATATTTCATTTCTTTAATTCATTATTTCCTTTTAATCAAGAAGGATTAAAAGAGTTTGCTGCTTCTTTTGAGACGAAGACTTATCCTAAAAATACTTTAATCATTCAACAAGAAAGCATAGTCAAAAAACTAATGTTCCTCTCAACAGGTTCACTTAGAGAATTTTTTGCTAAAGACGATAAGGAAATGAATACTGACTTTTTCGTGAAACCTCAATTCATCAACGACTTTTACTCTTTAATGCATGCTACACCTACCAAGAAAAATATTCAAACGCTTACTGAAGTCACCATTCTTGAATTAAGTATTGATGTCTTTCATGATTTCTTAGAAAGGTATCAGTGTGGGAAGAATTTTGTTGATGAAATCTTCAAAGATATTATTGCCAAAAAAGAAGAAGAAGAATTCAAACATTTCAGCCTAACTCCCGATGAGTTATACCTCGATTTATTATCAAATAAACCGGAGTGGTTACAGGAGATTCCTTTATATCATATAGCCACCTATTTAAGAATGACCCCCGAAACGCTTAGCCGAATTCGAAAGCGAAATTAATTTCTTGATTTGAATCAAGGCATCTCTATCACCCATCGCTTTCTTTTGTAATATATTCATGAGGATACAGTTGATCACTCATTAATATCTTGTTCTATTATCTCAAATAAAACGATCAGTAAGATGAAAATTCAGCATTTCAGAAACGCAACTATGGTGATTGAGGCCGACGATAAAGTGATTTTAGTGGATCCGATGTTAGGTCCTAAATCTACCATGCCTCCTTTCTCATTCATTCGTTTTAAAGCAAAGAAAAATCCTTTAGTCGAATTGCCTGCAGCTTGTTTGCCAATTCTTGATAAAGTGACTCATTGTTTAATTACTCATCTTCATCCAGATCATTTAGATAAAGATGGAGAGCAATTTTTACGCGAAAATAACACTCCAGTAATTTGCAGTGTGTTAGATGAAAAAGAATTAAGAAAAAGAGGATTGAATGTAGTTCAAACTATTGATTATTGGAAAAGGGTAGATTTTCTTGGTGGTAAAATTGAAGGCATCCCTGCCGTACATGGTTATGGTTTTGTGGCGAAACCAGCTGGAAATGTGATGGGCTATTATATTGAACTTCCAGATCAACCATCAATATATTTAAGTTCTGATACTATTTATACTGAACATGTTGATAAAGTATTGAAAGAATATAATCCAGATTTAAGTGTTTGTGCTTCTGGATCAGCACAATTCGATATTTTTAAACCTTTATTGATGCATATGGATGATATTGTGAGGTTCACACAAAACGCTCCAAATAAAGTACTTCACAATCATATGGAAGCGGTGAACCACTGCCCTACAACACGTGCAGATTTAAAAAGAGAATTACAATCAAAAGGATTATTAGATAAAGTATTTATCCCTCAAGATGGAGAATGGATAAATTTATAACCAAAAGCCCCGGATTAAAACCCGGGGCTTTTGATATAATAAACAACCTAATTATTTTTTTGAGGATCTATTGCTTAATAAATCTTCTTACCACTTTTTGTGAACCAGAAGTTAGTATTAATAAATAATGTCCAGATTCTAAGTCGGAGATATCATTGATGTTATACACAAGGCTATTCCCACTATTTTCGTTGGTTTCTTGGTACACTGTTTTTCCTAATTTATCAAGTACTGATATTGTTAAGGAGTGACCAATAACTAAACCTCCAATGGCAATATTTAAATGATCTGATGTTGGATTAGGGAATACTTCTGCCTCCAAATTGTTAGAAGGATTCATACTCACTGTTAGCGGACCAAAAGTCTCTGTTTTTCCATCTAAATCGTATTGTAGTAATTGATAATAAACTACATTTGAAACCACATTAGGTTTATCTGTATAAGAATAATCTTGACGGAAATTAGTATTTCCACCAGCTTCTACTTCACCCACTTCTTCCCATGTATTTTTATCAAAAGATCTCAACACCATAAAATGAGATGCATTTTGTTCTGTAGCTGTAGCCCATGATAAATATACTTCACCATTTTCAACAAGTGAATTAAAGAAAATCATTTCTACTGGAAGATCGGGGTTAAACCCTGGATTTCCATTTTTATTGCAAGCAGGTTCAGAACTCTTATTATAATTCGCATGGGCTGGATCATAATACTCCGGATCCTCTGTACCGATACAAACAGAAGAACCTCCGTCAACTTCGTAATCATCTCCCCCTTTATAAGTTACTCTTCCGGTACCTGTTATAGTACCACCATCTTTTGCTTCGATTTTGGATTCAGCAATAAAATAAAGAGTGTGGATTTCTGCATTGCCAGTATCTGTTACAATAAAATCTTCTTCCACAGTAACATGCGCTCCTCTTTCAACATATAAAATAGCTGTTCCTTTTACTGAAAGGTTCTTAACCTCCAATGTTACACCGGCTCTAACAATTAGGATACTATTATTATCTAAAGTGATACTTTTATCACCATAATCAAATGTACCTGAAGTTAGTTCCATATACTGATTTGTATTCAATGTTTGATCGTCTCCTGTATTCGGCGTTACTTCACTGTGTCCTCCAACTATAGGCTGAGCATTAGATAAGCCAAAGCACAACAAAGCAACAACAAAAGGCAAGTAGAATTTCATAGATTTAGTCATAAAATAAAAAGTGAATTAAATAGATGTGTTATAAAGTCAACCGTAGCTATAAACTAGTAATTAGCTCATCTCGTTCCCATATCAGTTTAAAATAGGGTTTATTAAGAATTGTAAAATAAACAATAAATATAGATTGAATAATGCAAATTATAGACTATTTCAGAAATAGATTATTACACATAGATTTATTTTCTTTTTTTAAAAAAAGTACCCCTATTTTCATAAATTTTTAATCTTGAAATACAAAAAGGACTACTCCATAGCAATGAAATAGTCCTTCAATTATATTTTGAAAATCAGTTTATTGTTTAATAAACCTAGTCGTAATTTTTTGTGATCCTGATGTCAATATTAAAAGATAATGTCCCGGGTTTAAATCTGTAATCTGATGTACATTATAGATCAAACTATTCCCCCCTACTTCTTTATTTTCTTGATAAACAGCTTTCCCTAATTTATCAATTACAGCTATCGATAATTGATTTCCTTCATGTAATCCCTCAATAGATAAATTTAAACTAGAAGTTGTAGGATTTGGATGTACTTGTGCTGAAAAACCATTACTAAGATTCAAACTTACAGTTAACGGACCAAAGAACTCACTTTGACCATCATAATCAAATTGTTGCAATTTATAATAATAAATACCAGAAGATGAAACAGGTGAATCTGTATAAGAATAATCTTGTCTGAAGTTTGTATTGCCTCCAGCTTCAACATATCCAATTTCTTCCCAATTGGTTTTATCTGTAGATCTCATAACAACGAAATGTGAAGCGTTAACTTCTGTCGCTGTTGCCCAATTTAGATTTACATTCCCATTGCTTACATTGGATTCAAAAAAGATCATCTCAACAGGTAGATCAGCTATAAATTGTGCTGAATTCCCATTTTGATCACATGGTACAGTACCACTTGTACCATAACTAGCATGATCTGGATCGTAAAATTCTGGATCTCCGGTTCCTATACAAACAGAAGATCCTCCATCAACTTCGTAACTACTGCCTTGATAGGTTAACCTACCAGTACCAGTTACAGTTCCCCCATCTTTGGCTTCTATTTTGGATTTAAGTATAAAATAAAGAGAGTGCACCTCGGCTTCACCTGTATCTGTCACAATAAAATCTTCATCGACAGTTACTGTAGCCCCTCTTTCGACATACAAAATTGCTGTTGATTTTACAGATAAGTTTTTTAGATCTAAGGTAACTCCAGAACGTATGATAACAATACTATTATTATCAAGGGTAATACTTTTATCTCCATAATCAAAACTTCCAGATGTAAACTCCATGTACTCATTGGTATTCAGAGTTTGATCATTATTTGTATCTGGAGTAATTTCAGTATACCCAACAAGTAAAGGTTGTGCATTCGTAAAACTTAGGCACAGAAAGGTTAGTGCAATAGATAGATAGTACTTCATAGAATTGTAAGAAATATAACAAGTAAATTAAAAGTAGAATAGATCGTCTAATTGTATAACCATGTCATATATCTCCTAGTTCCGCATGATTAAATTTTTTAGGCTTATTAAGTTTTATTCGCTATGTCAAAATGATCATTAGAATATTTCTATAAATCAATCATTTATCTATATCTATCTGATTTCATATGATTTAAAGTTACAAAGAAAAGGACAATCTCATATGTATGAAATTGTCCTTTTGATAATATTTTTATTTTCTATTGTTTAATAAACCTAGTCGTAATTTTTTGTGATCCTGATGTCAATATTAAAAGATAATGTCCCGGGTTTAAATCTGTAATCTGATGTACATTATAGATTAAACTATTCCCACTAACATCTTGATGTTCTTGATACACTGCCTTTCCTAATTTGTCAATCACAGAAATTGACAATTGATCACCCAATATTAATCCGCCTACAGAAAGATTGAGTTTATCTTTGGTAGGGTTAGGAAAAACTTGTGCTGACATTGTATTTACTGCGATCAAATTTACAGTTAATGGACCAAACGATTCATTTTTTCCGTCATAATCAAACTGTTGTAATTTGTAATACAAGACACTTGAGGATGTTTCTGGAGCATCAACAAACGAATAATCTTGTCTAAAATTAGTATTCCCTCCTGCTTCAACTTCTCCAATTTCTTCCCAATTCATTTTATCTGTTGATCTTAAAATGGTAAAATGAGAGGCATCTTGTTCTGCTGCTGTTGCCCAATTTAGAGTAACTATATTATTATTGATTACTGATTCGAAGAAGATCATTTCGACCGGTAAGTCAGCAATATATTGGGCTGTATTACCATTGGTGTTACATGCCTCAACGCCACTATCTCCAAAGTCATCATGATCAGGATCATAAAATTCGGGATCTTCTGTGCCAATACATATTGATGTTCCCGATGATGAAACAGTGTAATCTGATCCGGTGTATGTGATCCTTCCAGTACCTCCAAGTTTATACTCATCTTTATCAATTTGTATCTTATATTTAGCATAAAAATAAAGCGAATGTATTTCGCTTTCACCTGTTGATTCGTAAATAAAATCTTTATTAATAATCACCGTTGCTCCCCTTTCAACATAAAGAACAGCGGTCTTTTTAACAGACAATTTACTCACTTCTAAGGTTACACCAGATCGAATAAATAGTATACTATTTTCTTCTAAGGTGATACTTTTTTCACCATTCTCATTATAATTATAAGACCCCGTGGTTAAGTCCATGTATTCATTTTCACCAATTGTTTGATCAATTTCCTCATCAGGAAATATTTCAGAATGGTCAGGACCAATAATTGGCTGTGCATTAGAAACAGTTATACAAAATAGTATAAGGGCGAAGGGTAAGAAGATTTTCATAGAAATAGTTTTTAGATAACATGTATGTTAATGAATAGATTTGTTTACTTTTAGGCTGTTTACAAAAAAACTTTTAGTTCTGCAGTTAGGTATAGAATTCTCTTTTGGGTTTTATTTGTATTCAGTAATTAATAAGTTATACAGTAAACTTATGTTAAAGATTTATATTAACAGTTCATCAGTGTGACTTTATTGATTAAAATAAATATTTTCATATAAAATTGTTAGAATAATACATATTTTAATACATGATTATTCTAGGTAATCACTGAATTATCATATTGAAATTGAACGAATTTGAAAATAAAAAACATAAAATACATCCAATGAATCGATTAATAGTTCTTTTCCTTTTTTCTTTTCTGTTTTTTGGTTGTTCTGAAGAACAAAATAAAATACCCACTTTAGTTGCAAACTTTAAGGGACAACAAGTTACAGGTGTTACTGTTTCTAATGAAGGAAGAGTTTTTGCTAATTTTCCCCGTTGGAGAAAAGGAGTCATGTACTCTGTGTTAGAAGTAGATGAAAATGGATCTTCAATTCCTTACCCTTCTAAAGAGTGGAATAATTGGAAAATAGGAATGCCCATGACGGATTCTTTATTTATAGCAGTGCAGTCGGTAGTTGCTTTTGATAATGAATTATATGTATTGGATACTAGAAACCCATTGTTTCAAGGAGTTATTGGTGCTCCTAAAATCTTTGTGTTCGATTTAACGACCAACGAGTTAAAAAGAACTTATCCTCTTTCAGTGGGTACTTATCATCCAGAATCTTATGTAAACGATTTAAGGGTAGATAAGAAAAACAATAAAGCCTACTTTACAGATTCTGGCCACGCAGGGTTAATCGTACTTGATTTAGCATCGGGAAATTGTAAAAGAGTATTAGATAATCACTTCTCTACAACAGCAGAGGCAGATCATTTAACTTTTGGGGCGACTGAATGGAAAAATACAGTGCATTCTGATGGTATCGCTTTGGATCTCAAAAATGATATGCTCTACTTCCATTCTTTAACGGGATACAGCTTATATCGTATACCTACCAATTCTTTGATAAATAAAACGAATGAAGAAATAGAAGCAGATGTTGAATTTGTGATGAAAACACCGGCTCCTGATGGTATGATTATCGACGAAAAAGGACAATTATATTTAGCCGATTTAGAGCATGATAAGATTATGAAAATCAATTTAAAAAATCATGCAATGTCTACATTTGTAAAAGGAAATCAAGTGAAATGGGCCGATACATTTAGTATCTACAATAAGCATCTCTATTATACCAATTCTAGAATTAATGAAGCAGGTGAGGATGTGGAAGAAATAGAGTTTAGTATCTATAAAGTAGCTCTTTAATATTGATGGCTGTCACATTAAAATAATTAAATGTGTCAGCCATTTTTGTTTACTGTTTAATAAACCTTTTCGTAATTTTTTCTGATCCTGAAGTAATAATCAAAAGATAGTTGCCAGGCACTAAATCAACTGTTTCATCCACATTGTAAATCAAACTACTACCGTTTAATTTTTTATATTCTTGATGTATAACCTTACCCATTTTATCCATTAATGAGATAGTCATTTCATTTCCCAATTGTAATCCAGTAATCGAAAGATTTAATTGATCCCTTACAGGATTAGGATAAACTTGTGCTGACATTAGATTAATCGATCTAAAGCTAACTGCTAAAGGACCAAATGTTTCACTTTTCCCATCATAATCAAATTGTTCTAATTTATAATAAACAACATTTGATGATGCATTGGGAATATCTGTAAAAGAATAATCTTGTCTAAAATTAGTATTACCACCCGCTTCTACTTCACCTATTTCTTCCCAATTTTCCTTATCCGTTGATCTAAAAACCACAAAATGTGAAGCATTAATTTCTGATGCTGTCGCCCAATTTAAAATGACATTATGATTTTCGATTGAAGATTCAAAAGAGATCATTTCTACAGGTAAATCTGTTGTGAAACGATCTGAATCACCATTTCTGTTACATGGTTCTGTAGGAGATAAACCAAAATTCGCATGGTCAGGGTCGTAAAACTCTGGATCTTCTGTACCAATACAAACTGTAGATCCGTTTTCCACCTCAAAACTTGACCCTGAAAAGGTAATTCTACCATTACCTCCTAAGATATAACTAGCATCATCACTTTGAAGTTTATCATTTACATAAAAATACAAAGAGTGGATTTCGTTCATACCAGTTGATTTTGCTTCAAATGTTTCCTGAATGATAATTGTAGCTCCTCTTTCGATATATAAAATTGATGTTTCTTTTAAATACAGGTCTTTCACTTCAAGAGTTACACCTGCTCTAACAATAAGAATACTGTTATTATCTAAAGTGATGGTTTTGCCATTATTATTATAATCGTAACTCCCCGTTGTTAAGTCCATATATTCATTTGTATATAAAGATTGATCATTGTTAGGATCGGGATTTACTCGAGAGTGTCCTGTAGTTACAGGCTGTGCGTTAATAATTACAGTAATTAGTAGGGTTATTATTAATAGTAGACTTCTTTTCATAGCGTTTTAGGTCTTGCTGGTATAAGTGTAATAAAATTAGCAGTTATCTAAATAACGGTTCGGACAACAAACCCATTTTTGGGGTGAAAAAGTTCTTTGAGAAAAAAAATTAAAGTATAATTACCGAATTATTACTATATAATAATTGAAAAACAATATTAAGTACAACTCTGAATATTAGGAGACTATTAGTTCACGGATGTAATAAAAAGCTAGAAACACACTTTTCTTGATTGATAATCTTTTATGACATCAAAATATTTACACCTTTTTAGTAGTTCACATATCAAATACAGTAACCTTTTCTAAAACAAAAGAGAATCATTCATTTTCTGATTATGAAAACTCCAACTACTCCTGATCTTTATCATTAAAAAATATTTCTCATAGGGTAGTTTTAACCGTTCTTTAGATTGAGTATATTGAATGATAAACCCAAAACTATCTTCAAT